>NZ_JARWCR020000124.1:0-11873 GCF_029846695.2 Bradyrhizobium nivariense
CCCCGCCACCAGCACCCGCTGGCCCGCAATGCCGCCGTCCGTTAGAAGAGCATGTAGTGCTGTGAGCGCGGGGATTCCCAAGCACGCTCCTGCGTCATCCGAGACGCAGTCAGGTAGTTCAACAGCCTGCCCTTGCGGCAACGTCACGTACTGCGCGGCCGTCCCATTTGGCCGCTTATAGGCCGCATTCCAGGTCCAAACACGTTGTCCGATGCGCTTCGCGTCGACACCCGTGCCGACGGCATCTATCACGCCTGCTCCGTCGCTGTGTGGGACGATACGTGGAAAGGGCATCGTTGAGACGCCGCCGCCGGCGCGCTGCTTGACGTCCGAAGGATTGACACCCGATCGATGGAGCCGAATTCTTACCTCGCCAGGACCAGGTTCGGGATCAGGTAGCTCGCCATATTGCAGCACCTCGCCAGCTTTGCCTGTGCGCTCGTAGAATGCAGCACGCATCTGTCTCTTCCTTCGTTGTCGGTCGCAAAAACCGGGTGCTTTGAAGACTCGGCGGTCGATGTCACGCGACCTGTGCAGTATCCGCGGCCTTAGAATCGGCATCAGGACCGGTCGACGCAGCGGCCCTTCTCGCGCAACTTTTGACAATTCGAACATGAAGTCTGCGGGCCACCGGCCGCGGTCTGCTTGTCGAGCATCTGGATTGAGATTCCTTTAGACCTACGCCGTCTCACTCTTCGTGCCGCGCTCGACTGCTCCAAGAAGTCAGGGCCTGAGTCGTTGCGAAATCGAGATGAACCGCAGTGAAAGCTTCCCACCCAATGCGCACCGGTTTCCTTTGGCTGCGTTACATGCGGCCCTATCATTAATTGGGCCACTAGGCAAGTATAATTCTTGATTGTATGAAAAGCGCCGGTTCGATAAGGGAAATGCCCCACCTAAGGATTCAAGGGACATCGCACTCTCGTGGCATCAGGGTCGATAGTCACCAGGAGGGAAGCGGCTCTCGACGCAGCCGAACTCGACGCGCTGTCTCGAGTCGATCGCTCCCTTCGAGCGCCGACGGGTATCCCGTTTCGGCAATGCCACCAAAGAAAAAGTGCGGCATGGTGCTCAAAGCCAGCGCGCACAAGTTGGACTCGAATGGCGGAGGAAACCAGGACATGCTGAAGCACCATTGCGCATTGGGAACAGCAGCCTCACAAGGAGTTGGCGGGGCGGTCGCGGACCGTCTTGCTCGCGCCGGGGAAGCAGTGGTAGTGCACCGCATCGAGCCGCTTGAGCGCGGTCAACGGATCGCCGAAGATGTCTCGCAGCAAGCCGGTACAAGGACGGCCCACATAAGGGCTGATCTTGCTGACGCCGCAGCTGCATTAGACCTCGTAAGCGAAGCGTCCGCCCTGCTCGCAGCTCCGGATATTCTCGTCGACAAATACCGGCATCCAGCTCACCATTGCGTCGGTTCACGGCTTAGTCGCCTCCCTCAACAAGACGGCCTATCTTGCAGCGAAGCACGGCCTGGTCGGCATATCAAAGGGAGTCGCGCTCGAGACAGCCAGGCAGGGGATTACGGTCAACAGCATTTGCCCGGGGTGGACTGACACGCAATCATTCAGCCCCAGCGCGAAGCGCGTGCCGCTCAGTTCGGCGGCGCCCATGACCCCGGCCTTCGCGATTTGCTGAAGCAAAAACGACCCGACCTGATGCTGTTGCCGCCGGAGCGGAGAGGTGATGTTGCCGTATTCCTCTGTTCGGACGCAGCGGCAGGGATCACCGGCATACCGCTGCCTGTCGACGGCGGCTAAACTGGTCGGTAACCCAATTCCGGAAAGGCGCGAGGACTCTGAGGTACATGCCAAAGAGCTCAGTGGTTGCGAAACATACCGTCGGGATCTTTGCCCAACACCGGAGTTTTGATCACAATGGGACGCGTCGTTGAGCAAGTGGTTCATGGACCATCACTTGGCAAGCTCAAGAACAAGGCTGGCACTATCGAAGTTGTGTCGCGCTCATTCGAGGTATTGCGCTGTTTTGACGGGCTCGCGGTTGGTCTTGGCAATGGAGATCTGTCGGCGCGCTGCGGCTTGCCCCGATCCACGGTGTCGCGCTTAACGCAGACGCTAACTAGGATGGGTTTGCTCGTACATGTCCGCGAGGAACAGAAATATCGGATCGGACCAGGCGCCGTGGGTATGTGTCTTGCAATGACAAGAAGTCCGGCACGTGACGGACAAATCCGTTCAATCCTGAGCGGCATTACGGCTAGAGTGCCCGGTGTGATCGCCCTGGGCATTCCCGATCGTCTCGACATAACCTTCATCGAGGTGGCCACGGCCGCTACTCAATCTAGCTCCCGAGCCGGAAGAGGCAATCGAGTTCCCATGACGAGATCGGCCGCAGGTCACGCCTACGCTGCGGTCATTGATGCTTCCGAGGCCGATGACCTCCTGCTCTTGATTGATCGATGCGCTCCCAAGGAGGCCGAACGACTGCAATCGCGGCTCCAGCAAAACCGGCTTGCGCTGAGGGAGCGAGGGTACGTCATCGCCTGCGGTCTCTTTAGAGCCCATTTGAACGCAATCGCGGTTCCTTTCTGGTCGTCTTTGTACAACAGTTTTCTCGTTCTCACGATGACCGTGCTCGCAAAAAACTACGCGGAGCAACGCATGCGAGACGAAATTGCACCGTTGATAGTTGAATCAGCTGCAGAAATGGAACGCTTACTTAACCCCTTCGATGTTTCCACGAACTGCGCCCCCAAAGCGGCTCGTGAGATCCAGCTCTGACAACAGGCGCCTCTAATGACGAGCTAGCCACCTGAGATTTGGCTTCCACGCCGGGTTCGGCAGCCCGCCGGCCGTCGCGACCTCAGGCCGCTGGATCGCCAACGCATTTTGCTGTCGAAGTGCCGGAGGCGCGGCCGGGCGCCGCGTCTCAACAACGTGTCAGGCGCCGGATCACTCGGGAGCTTCTTGCCTGGCGTAAGCTTTACAGGTGCCGAAGCGCTACCGCATCTGAAGACGCGGCCCGGTGACAATCTGCTGGTTCACAAAACGCTCGATCTTGCGTTTCCCGGCGATGTCATCGTTGTCGATGCCGGCGGCGACCTGACCAATTCGATCTTCGGCGACTGATGGCTGCTTACGATACGGCCGTGGCATCGCCGGGGGCGTGATCAACGCGGCGATCCGCGATTCCGAACCGATCGGGCAGGCGCAATTCCCCGTGCATGCCGCTGGGGTCACAGATTGGGGCGCCTGCGCAGCGGTCCTGGTGGGATCGGCTGCACGATTGCCATCGATAACATGGTGAGCCGGGCGACCTCATCGTGGGCAATGCCGACGGATTGGTCTGTATCCCCTCGGGCTCGCCGAGAGCCTGCTTTCGACCGTCGAAGCCAAGAGGCGGGAGATTTCGCGCGATATCCGGTCGGGGCAAAGGCTGGAACAGGAACTGGGTCGACGAGACGCTCAAAGAGCTCGACTGCGAAGTCTAAGCGCGCCGGTAGATGTACACGGACGAGGGTAACCGACGGCTGCGGCTATTGCTGCGTGGCAGTCAGCGGTCCTCGAGGCGCGCCCGGCTTGAGTGTAGCCTTTGCCTGGCCAGATGTGTAAAGAACTCGGGATTCCCAGGTCAAAGGCCACGAATGACTGACCGCGCCCGAACCATCTATCTGATAAAACTCCTGGAGACAGAGACTCGCCTCATGATGGATTCGATCCTCCGAATCCACGGCTTCACGACGACCCAATACACTGCGATGAGCATCATCGAAAACGCTCGGAGTCCGCATTCTTCGGCTAGCCTGGCTCGGCGCTTGAGAATTACACCGCAATCGGCGAACGAGACCGTGGCGTCCCTGTATGACAGGAAGCTGATTCTGAAAAAGCCGGATCCAGATGTGCCACGGGCCAAGTTGATCATGCTCTCGGCCAAGGGCCGGGCAGCGCTGGCCGAGTTGGATCGAGAGGTCGATAAGGCGGAGGCGAAGATGCTTGCAGTGTTGTCAGATGACGAGCTCAAGACTTTTAGGCAGCAGTTGCGCCGTATCGTAAGCGGCAGTCGAGCAGCTGCAGTTGAGGACCGTGAGCGCACAGATACGGCGAGCGGCGATATCGCCTAGGATCACACCGACCCCGGAATTCTGCAGCTCGAAATCCGCCAAACTCGTCAAGTCTCTATACGTTCACGATGTGCAGCCTATTCGCTGACCGCACCATCGAAGAGGTCCCAATCCTTGCCACTGAATGTCTGGATATACAGGGTGCGGATCGGCGAATAGTCAGTCGGGGTCATCGCGAAGGCAACGCCCGGCAGAAAGGCTGGAGCCACGGCCCCCTTCAGGGTCGTTGCCTGCTTGAGCAGATTTTCGCGCGTCAGCTCGTCGCCGCAGTTCTCCAGAATGCGCCGAAGGACCACGGCCTGTGACCATGCGGCGAAAGCATAGAAATTGTCGGCAGCAACGTTCGGGAGGTACTTTGCACGGAACTCCTGAAACTCCTTCACGGCCGGGTCATCGGACCATCTCGGAGCACTGAGATCCTTCGAATACACGGCCGCGACGATCCCCTTCGACGCTTCGGTGCCGGCGGCCTGCAGAACCGGCAACGACGCCGAAACGCTGGCGAGAACATGGAGCGGCTTCCATCCAAGCTCTGCCGCCTTCTTGATCGCCTGCGAGGTCGCTTTGCCCAAAGAAACATCCAAAAACGTGTCTGCGCCCGACTGCGAAAGTCTCACAATCTGCGCATCGATGGACGGCTCGGTCAGATCATAGGACAGCTCTGCAACGACGCTTGCCCCGCTTTGACTCGCCAGCAGCACGTCCTTGAAAGATTTTGCGAAGTCCCGGCCAAAGTCGTCATTTTGATAGAGGATTGCAACCTTCGCACTGGGCTTCACCTGGAGAACGTATTTTGCGTCGATGCGCGCTTCCGTCGTGTAGAGAGGAAGCCCAGGCGTGGTCCAGGGGAACTCCTTCGGATTATTCCATCTGCTCGCTCCGGTGTTCAGCAAGATCTGCGGGATGTGCTTCGCGTTCAGGTACTTTTGGACTGCGAGCTGGGTCGCGGTGCCGAGAGACCCTGCAAAACCGAGCACCTCTTCCTGCTCCACGAGTCTTCGCGTCGCCTCCACGGTTTTCGGCGGGCTGAACGCATCATCCTCGGAGAAGAAGCTGATCTTCCGGCCGTTGATGCCTCCCTTCTCGTTCACCATGCGAAAGTAGGCTTCGTAGGTCCGGCCAATGATGCCGTTGATCGAGGCGGGACCGGAATGTGGCATCGTCTGACCGATCTTGATCTCGGTGTCGCTCGCACCGGGGTCATACGTCTTCGGGCCAGCTATTGCGCACGAGCTCCCCGCTCCAATCGCGATGAATAAGGCAAGCCATGTCCGTTTGCTCATTGATCTCTCCCTCCCCGTTTTTTTGCCCTTGAACATGGATAAGCGTGCTCGGCCCTTCGCCCATCGAGCCTGGTCTCAGTTGCCGGGCCTCTGATCGAGGAGGTGCCCGCCACTGGAAGCGAGCCGCTTCAAGAGGCCCGCAGGCCTGAAAGCTTCACCGCGCTCGTTGTGAAGGGCGCTAAGCCGGTCGTAGATCAATGCCGGTCCAACCCGGTCGGCCCAGTACACCGGTCCGCCCTTCCAGGTCGGCCAGCCGTAGCCGTTCTGCCAAACAACATCGATGTCGCTGGGGCGAATGACCACGCCTTCTTCGATCAACTTCGCGGCTTCATTGATCATCGGGAGAATGAGACGATCTCTCAGCTGCGCGTCTGAAAAGTTTCGTCGCTCGATTCCGTGGTGCCTTGATGCGGCTTCGAAGACCTCGATGCCTTCCTGGTCGAGCCGCGGTGCTCTGCTCGACGGATCATACGCGTAATAGCCCTTGCCCGTTTTCTGGCCCAGCCTGCCAAGCTCGAACAACCGGTCGATGATGAAGTCCCTGCCGCCAGTTGCCTGACGGAAGCGGTAATTGAGTTCAATGCCGCCGGCCATGTCCTGAAGCTCAAAGGTGCCCATCGGAAGCCCAAACTCGCGGAGCACCCGGTCGATCTGATCGGGAAGCGCGCCGTGCAGTAGCAATTCGCCGGCCTGCCGTTCCCGGGCGATCATCAGACGGTTGCCGACGAAGCCGTCGCAGATTCCGACCAGTACCGGTACTTTTCCGAGCCGCTTGCCCAAGGCCATCGCGCGCATGATCGTGCGGCCGCCCGTTCTTGGCCCTCTGACGACCTCGAGCAGCTTCATCACGTGGGCCGGGCTGAAGAAATGCAGACCGATCACGTCGCCCGGCCGTTTCGTGGACCCGGCGATTTCGTCGACATTGAGGGTCGAGGTATTCGTCGCAAGCGCTGCGCCCGGCGCACAGTAGCGATCGAGTTCGCCGAAGATCTGCTTCTTGAGAGCCATTTGTTCGTAGACGGCTTCGATGACCAAATCCGCGGCACCGACGGCGCTGATCTGCGTCTCGCATCTCAGCGCGGCCATGCACCCAGAGACTTGCTCTCGGGTCATGCGACCGCGCGACACGGACGTCTCGAACACCTTGGCGATCTGGGCGCTGGCTTTCTCCAAGGCGCCCGCATTCGCATCGATGAGCAGGACTGAGATCCCGGCCTGCAGCAATGCAATGGAAATGCCGCTGCCCATGGTGCCGGCTCCGATGACGGCCGCGCACTGGACGTCCGGAGCGGCTTCGTCCGACGGCAATCCGGGAACGATCGAGGACTCTCCCAAAGCAGCCCGCGCGTATGTCCGGGCCGCTTGGGCGGCTTCGGTGGTAAACGTCAAAGCCGCAGTCCCGTCCGCCTGCTGGAAGAAAACCTCGACCGGATCTCCGATTTTGAGGTCGAAGACGTCGCAGTCGAGCAGCGCCGTCGGAACGCGCGGCCCTTCTTCCAATTCCACGATCACAGCCGCCGTCGGGCGCTTTGCGTTGCGAACGATGGAGAACGAATAGATCCGGCCTCGACCGCTCGAGCACTTCAGCTCAGTCGATGCGCTGCCGCACAACGGGCAGAGCGGCCGGGGATAGAAGTAAGCCTTGCCGCAGGAGCGGCATCTGCCGACAGCCAACTTGCCCTCTGAAGCCGCCTGCCAGTAAGGGTCCAACCCGTCCAGAACGGGAGCGATCATCTGCGACACTTGCTCACTCCGCTGCGAGAATTGCGGTCCCAGCGACATGCTGGCCGGCCATTGCGCCGCCCGTGCCATGCGCAAGCACCCAGTCGTGATTCTTGACCTGAACGGCGGGATGCGCCTCACCGCGGCACTGGCGCACGGCCTCCAGCAGCTTGGTCATTCCGCCCTTGTTGCCGGGATGATTGCTGCAGAGGCCCCCGCCGTCGGTATTGAAGGGCAGCCGCCCGACGCCGGAGATCAGATTGCCATCGGCAACGAATTTTCCGCCCTCGCCTTTCCTGCAAAACCCCAGGTCTTCCAGCTGCACGACGACCGTTATCGTGAAGCTGTCGTAGAGGGACGCATAGCCGATATCTGCGGGCGACACGCCGGCTTGTTCGAAAGCCGCCCTGCCCGACTCCACGCCCGCCGAGGCAACGATGTCAAACCAACCGCCATTGGTATGCTTCAAGGACTCGCTGGCGCCGGCCACGCGCACGCGTGGTCTCTTCAGCGACTCGGCTATTTCCTTGCGAGCCACCACGATCGCACCGCCGCCGTCAGTCATGACGCAGCAATCCATCCGGTGCAAGGGATCTGCGACCATCGGCGAGTTCAGCACGTCCTCCACGGTCACAACCTTCCGCAGCAGCGCATGCTCGTTGTGTTGGGCATGATGGGAGGCGGCAACCTTCACCCAGGCAAGCTGCTCCGGGGTCGTGCCGAATTCATGCATGTGCCGCCTGGCAACCATCGCGTAGCCGTACACTGGAGGCATCGGTACCGGCGGTAGGAATGGCAAGGCTGGCATCGACTTGAAATCAACGCCTGCCAAGCCTGTCCCGCTGGCGGCCGCCAGCGGGCGATCGGCGAGGGTTATCAGGGCTACGTTGCATCGCCCCTGCGCGATTGCCTGCATCGCGTGGTGAAGGTGCAGAATGTACGACGAGCCTCCCGTTTCCGTGCTGTCGAGATATCGGAGTTTTCTGAGGCCGATATATTCGGCGACCGACATGGGCCCGAGGCCGGGGGCGTCGGCGCCGCAGAAGTACCCGTCGATGTCATCGAGGGACAGTCCAGCATCGGCAAGGGCGCCCAAAGCGACATCGGCGTGCAGCTTCGCTGAGGAAATGCCGTCTGCGCGGCGAGTGGGATGTTCATAAGCGCCAATGATGTAGCTCCCGTGCCGATTGGTCATGACTCACCAAGTTCTTGCAATGAGGGTTGGGCTGCACCCGTCGCATTCGGCTCACGCTTTCTGTCAAGAAACTCGCGTATCCGGTCGCGGCTCTTCAGCGCAGAGCCGGTCATCAGGGCTGTCATCGTCTCGGCGAAAAGTCCCTCCGCGGCAGACATCTCGCTGATGCGGGCGATCCCGTTGATGATGGCATAGTTGGAGGTCGGCAGATTGGCGGCCACGGCCTTGGCGAGTTCGAGCGCACAGTCCAGCCCCCTGCCGGCAGGAGCGGTTCGGTGGCCAAGACCAAGTCGAATCCCCTCGTCCGCGTCGAAACGTCGGCCGGTCAGCATCATTTCCACGACACGCCCAGTCCCGATAATCCGGGGAATCCGAACCGAGCCGCCGCCGCCGAGGAAGATGCCGCGCTGCCCTTCCGGCAGCTGGAAGAAGGTGGAAGGCTCGCAGATACGAATATGAGTGGCTGCTGCGAGCTCCAGTCCGCCTCCGATCACTCCTCCTTTAAGGCAACTGATGACGGGGACGTCGCCATATTGAATGAGATCGAAGGTACGGTGCCAGCCGCGCGAATGACGGATGACTTGTTCAGGCGTGCGGTTCTTGCTGATCAGCTCCGCGAGATCGAGCCCGGCGCAGAAGTGCTCGCCTGCACCCTGCAGGATCACCACGGCGGCGTGCTCCGGCGGCGAGGCAAAGAATTCTGACAGCGCGTCAATCGTCTGGTCGTTGAGGGCGTTGCGCTTGTCGGGACGATTCAGCGTCAGAATTGCGATGTTATCGCGATACTCGATCTCAAGGGGATTCATAGATGATAGCATTGGCTGTCCTAGTCGACCCGGATGACGCTCGCGTCGGGATGATCGGAATACAGGCGGGCTACGGCGGCGGCGCGGTTCGAATGGACCGCTTTCGGGTTGATGTTACCTTTGGCCGTGACCTCCCCACGATCGAAGGACGGCGGCTCGGCCAGAAGGAGAGCTCGCCTGACATGCATGCTGGTCGCGCCATGTGTCTTGTTGAACTCAATGAGCGCGTCTCGAATTGCGGATTGCATGACGGGCGATTGGACGATCTCCTCTGCCGAGACTCCCGGCGGCTCAATAAACTGGCGACACGACGCCAGATTTGGCCAGGCAAGGAGGCCAACGAACGCCTGGTCGGCGCCTGTGATCACAAGTTCGCAGACGAGCGGCGACAGAGCTTCGAGCAAGCTAGCGCGAAGCTTTTCCGCGTGTACGAATATTCCGCTCAAAAGCTTGAAGTCTTCGGTCAGCCGACCCGCAAACAGAAAGCCAGCCTTGGGATCGCTTTCGTCCACAAAAGTGGCCGCATCCCCCATTTTGTAAAAGCCTTCGTCGTCGAAAGCGGCTCGGGTTGCTTCTTCGTTTCCGAGATAGCCCGGCGTCACGGCGATGCTGCGCGTGCGCACCTCATAACGGCCCTCGCCTGCAGGTACGAGCTTGAGCTCGACGCCGGGATGCGGCAGACCGATCAACCCGACGCGATCCGTCGGCCAGTAGACATAAGTCGTGGCCGCAGCCGTTTCCGTCGCCCCATAGCCCGATGTGAACGGGATCTTGCGTCCCGTGTGCCGCACTGCCAGGCGCTGGATACGCGTGTATAATTCGTCTGGCAAACGCGCTCCCGCATAACCAAACAGGGTCATTCGAGAGAAAAATTTGGAAGCGAGATCCGGATCGTCCTCCAGCGCTTCCGCCAGCATCGCGTAGCCGATCGGAACGTTGCTGAAGACCGTGGGCGCAATTTCGCGAAGGTTACGGATCGTTTCCTTGAACTCAGTCGGCGTTGGCCGACCGTCGTCAATGTAGAGTGATCCTCCAGCCGCGATGACGAGATTGAACTGGGCACTTCCGCCCATCACGTGGCTCCAGGGCAGCCAGTCGAGCACCAACTGGCGCTGGCGGCCCTGATCGTTGACCAGCTGCGTGAACATCGAGATCGCTGCGCACATCATCTGCTGCGTCGTGATGACCGCCTTTGGCGACCCCGTTGAACCGGACGTAAAAAGGTACTTTCCGTGTGTTTCGGAGGTTATTGCGCCGATCTCCAGCTCCATCCGCACGCGAACAGGCGTGCGCAGGAAGTCGTCCAGCAGGTAGTGGGTCTCGTGGTTAGGCTCGCCAGCCGTCAGCACCCGCGCATTGAATCCCGGCATGCTGCGCAGGGCGCGCAGCGCACGTTCGAACCGCTCCCCACTTTGAACGAAGATCAAGCCGGGCTTTAGCACCCGGGCCATCTCCTTGAGTTTCGCGTGGTCTTGGCTCGCCAAAGAGTAAGCCGGCGTGATCGGTGCAATCGGCATACGGGCCTGCATCGCGGCCAATGAGAGGGCGGCGAGCTCCAGCGAGTTGCCGCTCAAGGCCATGATCGTGCGACCTCTCATATCCAGATCAATCAGCGCCTGCGTGAGCGCGTCGATCTGCTTCAATCCGTCTCCGTACGTGACGACTTTCCAGGCACGGTCGACGCCGCGGCGTTGAGCCAACCATACCTTGTCGATGTAGCGGCTCGCGGTCTCCCTGAACATGGCCGGCACGCTGCTTGGAATCGGCCCAAGAGGCGTCAGATTTCTTACGATGAGCGCGCCGTCGGTCCTTTGGACCAGATCGACCTCGCGCGGCAGAAATGGCACGGCGAGGAATTCATCGGCGGCCATCATCGGAGTACGATCGAGTGGACGCCGGCAGATCCCTGCTCGCGATACGTCGAATAGACAGAGAGACAGGAGGCGGAGTCCACATGTTTCGCTCGAGAAAGCGATCTCATTTCCGACTCCTCCCAGTATCTTCTTATATCAGGACGCCTGCGATCAATATCGCAGGCTTCCTGCGATTGTCAAGATCGGGGCGCGAACTGAGACTGCGGTCTCGCTATGACACAGACTCAATGCCAGCAAGAGCCGCGATGTCGCATGCCATATGCATCTGAATACAGCCGCCGCCGCCGGTTTACCGAACAACTCACAAGCTGGAGCTGAGCTGGCGACACGAGGGAGGGTGCTGCGATTAACGGTGGCCAGCTTCCTTGCGCCGAACGACAGTTGATCGCTTACAAACGAGCGATTCGGTCGCGCGGGTTCGGCGGCGCTTGCGAAACCGGCGGTAGGTGGTCGTGAATCAGTGCCCACGGGCTGGGCATCTTTCCGACCGGCACGACGATGAGCGCCGGCCCTCCTCTCGCCTTCGCAGCGATAAGCTCCTGGCCCAAGACTTCCGAACTATCCGCCCTCGCGGCGGGAATGCCGTAAGCTTTCGCCAGGATTTCATAATCCGGATTTGGGAGCTTCATTTGCGGGGCGGACCAGTCGTGTATGGGGCTCTGATGGCCGGCTTCGGTGGTGGCGCTCTTTTGACCGGCCTTTCGTCAGGGTTCCTGCGACAGGTTCTATCTGCGGAAAGCCTGCTGAAATTGGCATGCTTTGCTTGTGCGGCATGTTCGGCCTGTCAATCGGCGTTCGACTGGGACCCCCTATCGGCATCCAAAAGGGACCCCTTTGATCGGCGTGCTCTGCTGGTAGCGCTCGGGTCGTCGGAGCTGGTCGGGGTTGCGGAGACGGCGCGAGCGCGGG
>NZ_JARWCR020000125.1:0-11488 GCF_029846695.2 Bradyrhizobium nivariense
ATCACCGACCTGCTGCCCTTCAACTTCGCCGAAACCGCCGCTGCCTGAACAGGCCAGACGCCGCCCCCGATACGAAGGCCATCCGTCAAAAGCGCAGGCGTCAACGTGCGGGGAAAATCGCGCTTACGATTGACTCCTTGCCGGACATGATCTTGCCCGGCTTGGCTTACGCGGCTTCGCGTCGACAGCACATTCCGCGCGATGCGGTGCAGGCCGTAGTGACGTACTGCGGGCCGTTGTTCTTGGAGAGGTGCCTCGGGCGCGTTCGTTCGCGAGAGTTGTTGAAGCTCTATCCGAAACCCGCCGCGCTTTCCGGGCTCGTGCGTTATGACGCCTAACGCTTTTGTTATCTCACAGACCTAACAATCTGTGGGTGAGATATTGCCATGCAACACCTGAACGGTCAACCTAGCACTATACCGGACTTTTCGTGTGCCGAGCGGTTTGGCAATCTCCCTGAAAGACGCGTCGCTAGGGGTAGCGGCGCGAAGCCAAGGGGCAGGGGAAATGCAGAAAGTCGAATTTACCGTAGCAACCCGAGTTTATCTGGACGAGTCGACCGGCTTGGTGTGTCGAGATCGCCTCGTGCGGGCCGGGCGCAATAAGTTCTATCTGATCGAAGAGCCCGACAGTGCGAGCGGGCGGGAGGTCGCTCGGGCTCTCAGTCTGGAAGACGTGTTCGATTGGTACAGAGTCGAGCCCTGGCAGATCACTCGCACGGTGATCGGGGGCAGTAACGGAAATGCGTATGAGTGATCAAGACGGCGTGCCTGCTGATCTGGGGCGCCTCATGCAGTTGGTGGTAACCCGACATGTATGGGGGAAAGGGCTCACGGCGGAGCAGATGCAAGAAAGACTTGCGTCTGCTCTCGACGAAGGCCGCACCCATCTCGTTTCTGTTCGCACGCTGGTGAGCGGCCGATTGGAGGTCGAATTTGACGCCAAGCTAGGAGAAGTTGGGCGGGCCTTCGAAGAGGCTTCGAAGGCGACCTCCCGCAAGCTCAGCTAGCCTCCGATTTCCAGCCTGCTCAGCTTTGCTAGTTTCCAAGTCTACAATCAT
This sequence comes from Bradyrhizobium nivariense, assembly GCF_029846695.2. Classification (NCBI taxonomy): domain Bacteria; kingdom Pseudomonadati; phylum Pseudomonadota; class Alphaproteobacteria; order Hyphomicrobiales; family Nitrobacteraceae; genus Bradyrhizobium; species Bradyrhizobium nivariense. The sequence continues at coordinate 1,061 of NZ_JARWCR020000125.1, forward strand.
AATCTGCTGGACCCTATTCTTAGGGACTTTTTCAACGAAGGTTTTGACCATTTCCATATCGGCAGAAGCCTGTGTGATTGCATAAATCTCACGCCCGACAGCCGTAAGAAATAGACAAGGTATTTGAAATTGAATGGGGCCGTTGAGGATGACTGCAACCGTAAAAGCCTTCCTGAACGTGAAAGAAATAGGTGTGAGCTGACCTTCTTGGAGATGCTTCAAATCGTACTGCTTATGCAATTGGCCGCCTACGCCGGTGATTAGTCCGCAATCTTGAATATTGAGAAGCTCGCTGAATTCGCCGCCCTGATTGGGTGGGAATGGAATTGAATCAAACTCGATCACCTTGGAAGACCATTCCTCGAACTGTTTCACTACGATTTCGTCCAACTCGGAGACGAACCGAAGCGTTCGCAATGAGAATTGCTTTGGCTGCCGCAATTCGCCAGCCAATATACGTCCCCACATATCTTGAAGACGTTCCGACGAGGTATCTTCGGCGTAGCGCTCGAAAACGTTCAACCAATCATCATCTAGCTTCGTCGTTTGCGCGATCGGTTCGTCAGCCAGATGTTCAATGGTCTTCCTCGCGATGGCCTCACGATTCGTTTGCCGTCGAAGCTCTTTAGCCAACAACGTGTGCGCCGCGCGTTGAATAATCTCGGGGTCATCCTTAGCAAACGAGGCCGCTGCGTCGCAACGGCTTTGCTGACCACACTCTTGGCGTCGGTCCTATCTTTGATGCCTTGTGTCACCTGCGCCAGCCAAGCTGCCGGTATGTCAGCTGCGCCGCCTATCAAGCGCGAAATGGCTTCGCCAGCAGGACCTGCGATCAACTTGGGGAGGTTCAGTTCATCTAAGAAACTGCGGTCAGGAGGTACGATCTCGTTTCTCATGCAATCAAATTTCCTGGCTCGGGCAACTGTTGAACCTGCCGTGCATCACGCCCCGAACATACCCGCGCGACACCGCGGCGACTAGCGCTGATGCTTGCCCGCCACTAGCGAAGCGGCTTTTCGCGTATCGAAAGTGTGCCGATAGCGGCTCATGAATTTTCTGATATGCGAGTAAGTGCTGCCGCTGCTGATTGAACTCTCAATCTGTTGGTGCCAATCAGGGGCCGCATCTAGGACGACAAGTGAATCTACTATCTTTTCGCATACGAGTTCGCGGGCAACTCCAACGAATAATCTGCCATTCACTGCGGCCGCATACACTTCCAGGAAGTTGAGATACTCCACGAATGCGTGACGCTGCTTCGCCGGATCGTCTTGCGAATCGGCTAGCGCGGCCTCGCGTTCGTTCATGGACTTCAGAAAGTCTTGAATGTGCTGAAGAGTCGTCGCCTTGCGGCTGCGCCAAAACTGCCAACTGCTGAGAAGCAGACCAATAGCTGCGGCGGTGCTGGCGCCGAGCTGCGCATATGGAAGTAGATCAGCGATTGGCAAATGGGCTCACGCCGCTCTAGCTTTTATCGGGTTTTGCATTCGAACTCGCAGGTGCGTTTGATGGTGAAGGCGCTGTCCCACTGCCATTTTGAGCTGAAGGGGCCGCAGCAGGCGCATTACCCAGCGCGGTGGCTAGGTTGGCTGACGACAGGCCTTTCTTGAGCAGGGCTTCCTGCAAATTAGCGGTGCTCACCCCGCCTTGAATACCGGGTCTCATTCCACTTAAGGGCATTTGGCTACCCAAGCCACTGAGATCGATCGGTTTGCGCATCTCGTCTTCTCCGAATCAGTAGGTTTCACCCAGGTGACGATATCCGCATTGCGATCACGTTTGACACTGAACGTCGGACGATAGCTGTGGATGGTGATTCGTGCTGAATTCACTGCCTGCTGTGTTCTCAATATGTTCCCAACAAGTCAAGGTTGACGGGAGCGACAGGTGCTTCCGTTAGATTTTCGTTTGAGGCTTTATGAGCGACTTTTACGAGATTGATTTCTTGCCGGTGCATACGTCAAAGAGCGGTGATGCGATTGCTATCCGGTACGAGATCAATGGCGCGCAATACATTCACGTTGTGGACGGCGGTTACACGAGCACGGCCCCGGACCTCGCCAATCACATTCACCAGTTTTACGGCAGCGGCATTATCCACCGGGTCATAGTTACGCACCCTGATAAAGATCATGCGGAGGGCTTGGCTTCGATCCTTGAGAATTTCCAGGTGGGAGAGCTTTGGATGTTGCGCCCTTGGGATTACGCGCAACCGCTCTTGCCGTATTTTTCCCGATACAATTCAGCCGCTAGTCTAGGGTCGAGGCTGCGAGACGCGTATCCTTACATAGCGAAGCTCGAAGAGATCGCGTTGCGAAAGGGCATTCCCATCCGGGAGCCCTTTCAAGGGGAGTGGATTGGACCTTTTCGGGTCTTAGCCCCATCTCGGGGGCGATATTTGCAGCTCCTTATAGCTTCAGAGAAGACGCCGCAGCAAACCGCAGAGTCTGCCGGAATTCTATCGGAGTTCATGAAGCTTATTGAACCGGTCGTCTCATTTATCAAGGCAGGATGGGGCAGCGAACGATTCTCCAGCGAGGAGACTAGCGTCGAGAACGAGATGAGCGTCGTGCAATTCGCTTACCTGAATGGACACAAGATCGTTCTTACAGGTGATGCCGGACGATCAGCCTTGACTGAGGCAGCTGAGTTTGCGCCGCAAGCCGGGCTCTACTTGCCCGGCGTAGACCGTTTTCAGGTACCTCATCATGGGGGACGCCGCAACGTTTCGACGGAACTGCTAGACCGATGGCTTGGGCCGCGTCTGGTTCAACTGCTGCCGGACGGCCAAGAGCTTTTCACCGCAATGATTAGCGCCGCAGATGAAGACGAGGAGCACCCGAGGAAGGCCGTGCGGAGGGCTATGCTGCATCGTGGTGCGTTGATTTGTACCACTGAGGACGGCGCTTTCAGTGTCTGGAATAACGCTCCCTATCGCGGTTGGGGGCGTGTCGCCAACAAGCCATATCCCGACGAACAAGAAGAGTAGCAATGAAGAGGGCAGCTAAAGGGGCAAAAGAGAAATCTCTCAAAGACCAGAATACCGCATCACTCGTCACCATCTTAATAGTCAACATCGCCCTTTTTGCCGCTGCGCTTAAAACAGACCAATTAGTGGCGGCGGACTACTAGGAGAACCCATGTCGCCATTGGAAGCAATTGTCAGTTGGCTAGAAAAGCAAGACTCCGAGATGCAGGAAGAGATTGCGGGCCTCACAGCGTTCTTGTTGTTCGAAAGCGACGATGTGCTTCTGACGGGTGGCCCGGAGCAAACTCAAGACGCTTAAGCAGTGGCTGAGCGAACCGAATTTATCGCCGTACAGGGCGGTAGGCCGCGCAGTTCGCTTCCGGGCCTGCTTTGAATATTTTGGCGAAGGTAGATTCGTCGACTCGGGTTGGAAACAGTCGGAGAACATGTTCCGTGAGGCCATCGCCGAAGCTACACGTGATCCCCACTCCGAAGCAGCTCGGTTCGCTGTGAATGCCCAACAATTACTGAACAACCTTCCAGCCCGGAAGGAGAGGTGGCGTCAAGTCGGTCTCTCCTGGGGTGAGCTTGCCCGAACTCACCTGACAAACGAGACGCTCAGCGATTGGAGCGCCTCTGCGGGCGCGAAAGGGCTGTTCAAAAAAGAACCCATTGAGGTCACGGGCGTTGTGATCAAGCCAGGCTCCTAAACGCTGCCGACAATGGCATGATGCGTGAGCGCCTCCGTTCTGTCGCGGGAGATCCCCATCGCCCGCGCCTAGGTCGTGACGACCGGGAGCAATCGTGCTCCCGAATCGTCCTTTGCTGTTGGGCAGCTTTCTGTTCTGGGTCTTTCGAGGCTTTAGCCCGAGAATGAGACTAGCCGAATGCACCCAACGTATTGGCCGGTTTCACTGATATTCGCGCGGCAGTTTCGCGACGGCCCGACGGAGCATGATTTCGATGCACCGAACGCAGACAGACTCGCCGTTTCCGGCCGGAGGGTCGACGACAGTCAACTTCTCTGGCGAGAACTCCTCGTCGCAGTGATCGCAGCGGACAGATTCGGGTAAGCTCATGTTGATTCGCACCAGAGATTAGACCGCATGGTTGAACAGGTTAGCGGCCGAAAGTTGTTTCACCTCACCGAAACGAAGCCGTATAAGCAAGCGTTGGCCTTGGGCCAAGTTGTCAAGCTAGGGGAAAGCGACACCCATTTTTTGGTTTTTACGAGGGCTCTCGGACCTACCCTGTGACGAACCAGAACGGAATAACTGTCGAGCTGCGTGCGGTCGAGTTCCTCAAGCAGGTTGAAGCTGGGCATGTCAACTGCCCGATTTTGCCGACAATCGCAGTCGAAGTGGCACGGCACTACTCATGCTTTGCCGCGAGCTGATAATGGAAGACATCAGGCTTGCAGAGTTCAAGGGCGGGCCGCCGTCCCGCCAACGCTGCTTATACGCCTGCGAAACGCCGGAAGAGGCGCGCTACTGGAAGCAGCTTGTCGGACTGGGTAGCACGGTGTGCGAGTTGACCTGTACAGGTACGATTCATCGGGCGGATGCCAGTCACTTACTTGCTGACAGTGAGCCTCTTTCCGTAACGAGAGAGGGGGCTCGCAAATACTGGCGGGGCGAGGCGGGCGAGAGTCCCCAATGGGAGACCCTGTTCGTGGGCGATGCCCAGGTGACAGGCTTCGGCCTGTGAAGGGGAAGCGTGTTCGCTACGCGGCTTCTTTTTCAGCGGCATCTCTACGCCGCAGGGTTCGGCCAATGTACTCAGCGATTGCTTCAACGGCTGTTCGCTTCTCAGCCTGCATGTCGTAACGGTCATAGGTCTTTCCGCTGCCGACAATGGCATGATGCGTGAGCGCCTCCGTTGTGTCGCGGGGAATACCCATGGCCCGTGCCCAGGTCGTGGCTGACCGGCGCGCATCGTGCGGAGACCATTCGGCCATCTTCAACTTCAGCCGAAGGCGGCGGACCGCCTGGGACAGAGCGTGCCGGTCAATCGGCTTCTCGCCTTTGCCCGCGTAGACGGGAATCCACAAACGAAAATTGCAAGGTTTGGGGGCCTCAAGCCCCCAATCCCTGCAATCTCAAATGCCGCCGCAACCGGAAAACTGACTCCTGCTCAATCGCTTAGAGCCTTGTTCACGGACGACTCCGCACGCTCCCGCTCCAGAATCACAAGCACAAGCATTGAATACGTCTGCCTACCGCGTTCGGCGAAACGATCGAGATGTCGGACTTGATCATGCCTTCAGAACGGGAGCCTCTTCAGTCGCCGCTGACACGCGATGGTAGAAAGTCCGGCCGGTTCGCCGGTGGCAACGCCAGCGCGCGCTCCGCCGGTCCTATTTGTCGTACATGGGCCCGTTTATGAATGTTCTTGCGCCACAGCATCGCGTCAATCGGCTTGCCGCCCCAATGATGAGACAGCCGGACTGCGCTGCACGTGCAGCTATGCCTTCAGTGGGGGCGCTTTGTTGGTCGCACAATCGCGGCCTCACCTGGCGGGTGTGCCCACACTGTGCCCCGACTTTTTTCGGGCACACGGAAAGGGAATGCAAGTCATAAGTAATTGAGATCAAAGGGTAATGGTGGGCGCACAAGGGATCGAACCTTGGACCTCTCCCGTGTGAAGGGAACGCTCTCCCGCTGAGCTATGCACCCGGGACCATCATGCAGGCGACCCGAGTTTCGGCCGGCCGGCGCATTGGAGCCCGCGATTTAGAAGTGCGGGCCGAAGGTGTCAAGTTTCGAGGCGCCTCAAGACGTTAAAAGCGGCCCGAAAACCTTCCGGAGACCACGCAATCCGGCGGTAAGACCGTTTTGGGGCCGCTTACGCGCCCTGCTGGCGGGCGCGGGAGGCGTGGGCCTGGAGCGCGCGGATGCGTTCGGCGAGTGTTCCGCCGCCTTCGGGCAGGGTGCCCGCGGCCGTGCCGTTGCTGGCGGCGTCGTTGGCCGGGCGCGGCGCCGGCCTCGGCGGCTGACCGGCCTCGGCCGCAAGCAGGGCCTCGATCGGCGAGTTCGGGCCTTCGAGCTGCATCGCGAGCTTGGCCACTTCGGCGGCGATGTCGTTGATGCGCTCGCGCAGCAGCGCGTTCTCCATCCGCTCGGTCGCCCAGGAGCTCTCGGCCTGCTGCTGGATCGCGTTGATGTCGCGCTGAAGCTTTGCGCGCTCGTCGCGGGCGGTGCGGAGCTGCTCCTCCAGCGCGGTCTTTTCCGCGCGGAGCGATTCCATTGCGGCCGACGATTTGCCGCCGCTCAAGGCCGCGATCTCGACGCGCAGCTCCTTGACGGTACGCTCGTTGCCTTCATTGGCCTGGCGGAGCTGGTTGTTCTCATAGTCGCGCTCGGCGAGCAGCTTGCCCTGCGTGGCGAGGCGGCCTTCGAGGTCGGCGACGCGACCCGACAGCATCTCGGCTTCCTTGACCTGCACGATGAGCTGGCGATCGAGCTCGGTGACGCGCTGGCTCAGATTCTCGACGCGGCCGCGCGCATCGCCGAGTTCGCGCGAGACGGTCTCGGATTCGGTACGTTCCTGCGTCAGCCGCGCCTGCGTCGCCGCAAACTCCTTCTCGGCGTCGCCGACGCGGTTCTTCAGCTCTTCGATCTGCGCGCGGACCGCGACCAGCTCGACCTGGCGGCTTTCCGCCATCATCGAGCGGTTGGACAGCTCGAAATTGATTTTTGCGAGCTCGCCCTGCTTGTCGGTCAGCGCATGCTCGGCGGCGCGCAGCGCCTCGGTCTTGGTGTTGAATTCCTCTTCGGTGGCGCGGAGCTGCTCCTTCACCGCCTTCTCGCGCGCTTCGAGCGCGAAGATCGTGGCGTTCTTCTCGCCGAGCTCGATCTTCATGCGGTTGATGGCGTCGCTCTTCTTGCCGAGCTCGGCGAGCTGGCTCGTGGTCTTGTTCTTGAGCTGGTCGACGCTCATCTCCAGCCGTCGCGCCGACATGGCAAATTCGGCGCGGAGCTGGTCCTTGTCGGCCTGGATCTCGGCCATCGACAAGGGCGTGGCGGCCTCGAGCCGGCGCGTGGTCAGGCGCACCGCGCGGTTATGCACCAGCGGCACAATGGCAAGCCCGCACAGCATCGAGAGCAGGAAACCGATCGCCAGGTACATGATCGGTTCGACCATGGGCCAGAACTCCCAAAGCTAAGGAAAAATTTACCAACGACATTGCATGCGGGGCCGGCAAAAAGCCAGCCCCGACATGTCGTTAACCTTGATCCGTCGCCGGAGGGGAAAGCGGGGCGCTAGAACGGGTTCCAGGTCGCGCGCGGGGTGAATTTCAAATAGCCGATATTGGCTCCCAGCCGCAGGCCGAGGCCCGAGCGGATCGGCACCAGCACGATGTTGTTGGCGGTGAGCGCCGTCATGCCGAAGCCGCCGATGATGTAGGCCGAGCCGTCGAGGCCGGCGAAGCGCTGATAGATCGCGTTGGTGGCGGGCAAATTATAGACCAGCGTCATGGTGCGCGCGCCGTCGCCGCCCCAGTCGAAGCCGAGCGAGGGGCCCTGCCAGTAGACGCGCAGGTCGCCGGCGTTCTTGGTGTAGAGCGTGCCTTCGCCGTAGCGCAGGCCGGCGACGAACGCGCCAGAGCCTTCCTCACCGAGGATATAGCCGTTGGGCAGGCCCCATTGGCTGACCGCCTTCTCGATGATCGAGGCGAGGCCGCGCGAGACGTTGCCGAAGAAGCGGTGGCCGGCCGTCACGAGTTCGTCGGGCCCATAGGTGCTGGGCGTCTGGGTCCGCTGCGGCGGCGGCAAATTGGGCGGCGGCGCCTGCTGGGCGGCGGCCGGCACGATCAAGCCGACCATCGCGGCAAGCGCGAACGCAGCAAGGCGTGATGCGAAAGTCATAAAAGAACCCCTGGTATCGAAATCGGTCGCTTCCTTAACCTGCCGCCAACAGGCGCGGCTCTAGGTTGCGCCGGATGTCCCCTCGACTCGGATGTTATCCGCAGCAACTATGACGGCACAACGGCAGGAAGCCAGCCCTTTGCGCCCCGGAATTGCCTTGATCGGCCTCCTGGTCTGCTTGCTGTCGGGCATTTGCATCATCTGCGCGGGGTTGCCGGCGCAGGCGGCCACCACCGAGCGGATCGTCGTCAACCGCTTCAGCGGCGTGGCCATCGAGGGCTTCGATCCCGTGGCCTATTTCGTCGATGGCGGCGCCGAACAGGGCACGGCGGAGTTCGAGGCGAACCTGTGGGGCGCAGTCTGGCGCTTTCGGAACGAGGGCAACCGGGCCTCCTTCCTGGCCCATCCCGAGGTCTACGGGCCGCAATTCGGCGGCTACGATCCGGCCGATATCGCCCGCGGCGTGACCACCGCCGGCAATCCCCGCTTCTTCGTGATTGCGGCGCAGCGGCTCTATCTGTTCAGCCGGGAAGCCAATCGCGACGCCTTCGCCGCCAATCCGGAGCGCTTCCTCTATGAGGTGGGCAAGCGCTGGCCGGCGCTCCAGGACAAGCTCAGCCAGTAGCAACCACCGCCTGCGGGTCACCCCAGGCGATGAACTCCGGGATGATGAATCCGCCATCGTGGCGCTCGCCGAAGCGGAGCTCGCCGCCCTTGCCGTCGGTCACCCTGCCGCCGGCCGCGGTCACGACCGCGCAGCCGGCGCCGACGTCCCATTCCGAGGTCGGCCCGAAGCGGGGATAGATGTCGGCACTGCCTTCCGCGATCCGGCCGAATTTCACGGCCGAGCCGACCATCTTCCTAACGGCATTGGGCCTGTTATCGATGAATGCCTCGCTTTTGGGATCGCCGTGCGAGCGGCTCACCGCCGCGATCCAGGGCTCGCCCGGCCTCGGCAGCTTGCGGGTGCGGATCGGCTCGGCAGCGCCGATGGTAGCGCCGTCAAACCTCACCCGCTCGGCGCCCCGGCCGACGATGCCGCGCCAGAGCAGCCCGAGCGCCGGGGCGCTGACGATGCCCAGCAGCGGCACGCCTGAGGTCACGAGGGCGAGGTTGACGGTGAACTCGTCGCGACCGGCGACGAACTCCTTGGTGCCGTCGAGCGGGTCGATCAGGAAGAAGCTGTCGCGGAATGGCGGCGAGGCGAGCTCGGTCCGCTCTTCCGACAGCGTCGGGACGTCGCCCGCAAGCTGCGCCAGCCCGTCCGCGATGATGCGGTCGGCGGCAAGATCGGCCTCGGTCACCGGCGAGCCGTCCTGCTTGCCGTCGACCCGCATCGCCGCGCGGTTGACCGCGAGGATGGCTTCGCCCGCCTTCACCACCAGCGCGGTGAGCGGCTCCATCAGGTGGGAGGCGGCCGCCCCGTCGATGATCCGCTTCACCTGCATGCCTCATTCATCGGCAATCCATTCCTACTCGAGTGATTCGCCGCGGCTTTATGGCCGCTTCGAACCGATCGCAAGCTAGCTGCCACGGGGGTGCGAATGTTAGAACCCGCGGCATTCGTCGAGCATGCGTGATTCGCCGCGTCCGCGCCGTGCAATTCCAGGAACCCTTTATGTCTGACGCTTCGTCACCCGCCACCGCTACCGCTCCAGATGCGCTCGAACTCGCTGCGCTCCTGTGCTCGCGGGTCTGCCACGATCTCATCAGCCCTGTCGGCGCAATCGTCAATGGGCTCGAAGTGCTCGACGACAATCCCAAACCCGACGATCGCGAGTTCGCGCTCGACCTGATTCGCAAGAGCGCGAAAACGGCCTCCGCCCGCCTCCAGTTCTGCCGCCTCGCCTTTGGCGCGGCCGGCTCGTCCGGTGCGCAGATCGATCTCGGCGATGCCCAGACCATGGCGCGCGGCCACATCGAGGACGGCAAGTGCTCGATCACGTGGAATCTGCCGCGGCTCCTGCTGCCGAAGAATCGCGTCAAGCTGCTGCTCAACATGCTGGTCGTCTCGCAGCACACGATCCCGCGCGGCGGCATGCTGACGATCGACCCGATCGGCGAGGGCGAGACGATGAGCTTCCGCATCTCCGCGACCGGACATAATGCGCGCCTGCCGCAGAACATCTCCGAGCTCCTGAGCGGCGAGCGCGGCCCGGCCGCGGATGCACACGCGATCCAGCCTTATTATACGCGGCTGTTGGCGGAGGCCTGCGGGCTCACCGTGAGGCTCGCGCACGAAGGCGAAGCCATCACCATTATCGCTTCGTAAGCGCGCCGCCGCTCGCAAACGTTAATCTATCCTTTACGAGGCGCTTCGGCTTGTCCGGAGCGCCTTATCTATTTGTTCGTTCCGTTCTTTTGCACATACTCAACCATTATTAAACGCTTTGCGGTGAAGCTGGCCCCATTCCGAAATGGCGCATCACGTCGCGTGCGCGCCCTCCCTGTATGAAGGCCTGTTTTCATGGATGATCTGTTGCGGGAGTTTTTGACGGAAACCAGCGAGAGCCTGGACACTGTCGACAATCAGCTGGTGAAGTTCGAGCAGGAGCCGAACAACGCCAAGATCCTGGATAACATCTTCCGCCT
>NZ_JARWCR020000126.1:0-10877 GCF_029846695.2 Bradyrhizobium nivariense
CCCCCATCGGCCGCGAAAACGGACCTGCCCACTTCGCGCCCGGCGCCTGAGGTCGTTCAAAAAAGCCCGAAATCGAACTTCACTCCCGCACAAGACATTGCGCAAAGCCCTCGCTTGCGGGAGAGGTCGGCATAGGCGGCCGTCGGGCGCCGTTCTTGGAAAACGCCGATGCTTTGCATCGGCTATGGCGCCGGGTGAGGGTTCTCTCCTCTGGGGGAGCCTTCGTTGTCGAGACACCCTCTCCCCGACCCTCCCCCGCAAGCGGGGGAGGGAGCGCACCGCCCTCGGGGCTTGATGGAGCCACCCCATGACCGCCCTGTCCGCCCTCGTTCGCCGGGACATCCGGATCGCGCTCCGCGTCGGCGGCGGGGCGTTGATTGGCGTACTGTTCTTCCTGACCGTCGTGGTGCTGATGCCGTTTGCGGTCGGGCCGGATCTGGCACTGCTGTCGCGGCTCGGGCCGGCGATCCTGTGGCTCGGCGCGCTCTTGGCGAGCCTGCTCACGCTGGACCGGCTGTTCATGGCCGACCACGAGGACGGCTCGCTCGACCTGATCACCATGAGCCGGACCCCGCTGGAACTCGCCTGCGCGGCGAAGGCGCTGGCGCATTGGCTGGCCGCCGGCCTGCCGCTGATTGTCGCAACCCCCGTGCTCGGCCTGCTGCTCAACCTCGACATGGTCGCGACCGGCGCTGTGGCGCTGACGCTGCTCGCCGGCACCCCGGCACTGACGTTTACCGGCATGATCGGCGCGGCGCTGGCGGTGACGCTGCACCGGGGCGGGCTGTTGATGGCGGTACTGGTGCTGCCGCTGTCGATTCCCGTGCTGATTTTCGGGGTCGCAGCCTCGCAGGCCGTGATCGTCGGTCCCATGTCGTTCGGCGCGCCGTTCTCGATCCTGTGCGCGCTGTCGCTGGTCAGCCTCGTGGTCGGTCCCTTCGCGGCCGCCGCGAGCCTGAAGCATGGACTGGACTGAGATGGGCTCGACTGACCTTGACCCCGATCAATTTCCGCCCGGGACTTTCGTGCTGATTGCCTGAGCGCTTACCTGTGATTATCAGGGTAACATGACGCTGATCGACCTCGCCAACCCCACACGGTTCCTCGCACTGACGGGGCGGCTGTTGCCATGGCTTGCGGCCGCGACAATCATCCTGCTCGCGATCGGGCTCTACCAATCGGCCTACGCCCCCGACGACTACCAGCAGGGTGCGACGGTGAAGATCATGTTCATCCACGTGCCCAATGCCTGGCTGTCGATGTTCGTGTGGGGCGTGATGAGCCTCGCCTCGCTGGGCACGCTGGTGTGGCGGCATCCGCTCGCCGACGTCGCCGCCAAAGCTGCAGCCCCGATCGGCGCCGCCTTCACCTTCCTTGCGCTGCTGACGGGCTCGCTATGGGGCCGGCCGATGTGGGGCACCTATTGGGAATGGGACGCGCGGCTGACCTCGGTTCTGATCCTGTTCCTGATGTATCTCGGCCTGATGGCGCTGTGGCGCGCGGTCGACGATCCCTCCCGCGCGGCGCGCGCCGCGGCCGTGCTGACGCTTGTCGGTGCGATCAACCTGCCCATCATCAAATTCTCGGTCGATTGGTGGAATACGCTGCACCAGCCGGCCTCGGTGATGCGGATGGGCGGCTCGTCGCTCGACAGATCGTTCCTGATTCCGCTGCTGGTGATGGCGATTGCGTTCACGCTGCTGTTCGTCACGCTGCATTTGGCCGCAATGCGCAACGAGATTTTGCGCCGCCGTGTCCGCTCCCTGCAGATGATGCAGGCGAGCCGTGTCGCGTTTTCAAGTGAAGTGGGCACCGGTTCGCGTGAAGAAAACGCGTCAAAAGAAATTGGGGCTGCATGACGATGTCGCTTGGTCCCTACGCGTCCTTCATCCTGACATCCTATGCCGCCGCCGCCCTCGTGGTCGTGATCCTGATCGGCTGGATCGTACTCGATTATCGCAGCCAGACACTGCGCCTGCGCGAGCTCGACCGCAGCGGCATTACCCGCCGCTCCGGCCGCAGCGCGACGGATCGATCATGAGACGTCGATCATGAGCGATCAACCGACCTCCGCCCCGCCGCAGCGCCGCACCTTCCTGATGGTGCTGCCGCTGATCGCCTTCATCGGCCTTGCCCTGCTGTTCTGGTTCCGGCTCGGCAGCGGCGATCCCTCGCGGATCCCTTCCGCGCTGATCGGACGTCCCGCGCCGCAAACCACACTGCCACCGCTCGAGGGATTGCAGGCTGACAACGCGCAGATCCCTGGCCTCGATCCCGCTGCGTTCAAGGGCAAGGTCAGCCTCGTCAATGTCTGGGCGTCCTGGTGCGTGCCGTGCCACGATGAGGCGCCGCTGCTGACCGAATTGGCAAAAGACAAGCGCTTCCAGCTCGTCGGCATCAACTACAAGGACGCCGCCGACAATGCGCGGCGCTTTCTCGGGCGCTACGGCAACCCGTTCGGCCGCGTCGGCGTCGATGCCAACGGCCGCGCCTCGATCGAATGGGGCGTCTATGGCGTGCCGGAGACCTTCGTCGTCGGCCGCGAAGGCACCATTGTCTACAAGCTGGTGGGACCGATCACGCCGGAGAATCTGCGGACGGTGCTGTTGCCGCAGATGGAGAAGGCATTGAAGGCGGGATCCTAGCCAAGACCGTCATTGCGAGCGGAGCAAAGGAGTCGGCCTCGCACACCGCTGTCATGCCCCGCGACCCGGCTACGCCAAGGCTTCGCCGGGGTTCAGGTCCAGGGGCGCCGAAGCTTTAGCGAAGGCGGCAGGCGGGGCATCCAGTACGCCGCGGCCTCTCCGCATCTCACTGCTGTCTCTGGAATACTGGATCGCCCGCCTTCGCGGGCGATGACAGTTGAGTGGGTGGCGAGCTGAAAGAGCTCACCCCTTCCTCACGTCCCCCGCCTCGGCTTCGCTCGCCTCCAGCGACGCCGGCTCGAGGTGATAACGCTTGGTCAGCGGCATCTGGGCGATGGCGAAGACCATGGTCAGCGGGGTGACGCCGAACACCTTGAAGTTGACCCAGAAGTCCGTGCTCTGGGAGCGCCAGACGATCTCGTTCAACACCGCCATGCCGGCGAAGAACAGCGCCCAGCGCAGCGTGAGGATGCGCCAGCCCTGCGGCGTCAAATTGAACATCTGGTCGAACATGATCGCGATGAAGGAGCGGCCGAACAACAGGCCGCCGCCGAGGATCGCGGCGAACAGGGCGTAGATGATGGTCGGCTTGAGCTTGATGAAGGTCTCGTCGTGCAGCACCAGCGTCAGCGTGCCGAACACCAGCACGATCACGCCTGTCACGATCGCCATGATCGGGATGTGGCGCGTCACCACATAGGAGGCGATCATCGCCGCGACGATCGCGACCATGAAGGCGCCGGTCGCGGCGAACAGATTGAACTTCGCATTCACGAAGAAGAACACAAGCAGCGGACCGAGTTCGGTCGCAAGCTTGAACAGCGGATGCGGCTGGGTCTTGTCCATTACCTGACCTTTGTTGTTGTCATCCCCCGCCTTGTGCGCAATTGCGCACTGGGCGGGGGATCCAGTATTCCGAGGCGCCTGTGATCTACAACCAGCGGCGCGGCGTACTGGATGCCCCGCCTGCGCGGAGCATGACGAAGAAACCTACGATTCGATTCCGGCAATCGCGCGGGCGAAATCACGCGCGGTGAACGGCGCGAGATCGTCGACGCCTTCGCCGACGCCGATGAAATGCACCGGCAGTTTGAATTTCTCCGCGAGCGCCACCAGAATGCCGCCGCGGGCGGTGCCGTCGAGCTTCGTCATCACGAGGCCGGTGACCCCTGCGGTGCGGTGGAAGGCCTCGACCTGCGACAGCGCGTTCTGGCCGACGGTGGCGTCGAGCACAAGCAGCACCGCATGCGGCGCGCTCGCATCCACCTTGCGGATGACACGCACGACCTTTTCGAGCTCGTTCATCAGCTCGGCCTTGTTCTGAAGCCGCCCGGCGGTGTCGATCAGGAGCACGTCGATGGCCTGCTCCTTTGCCGCCGTCAGCGCGTTGAAGGCGAGGCTCGCCGAATCCGAGCCTTGCGCACCGGCGATGACGGGCGTCCTGGTGCGTTCGCCCCAAACCTTGAGCTGCTCGATCGCTGCTGCGCGAAACGTGTCGCCGGCGGCCAGCATCACCTTGCGGCCTTCGGAGGCGAATTTTTGCGAGAGTTTTCCGATGGTCGTGGTCTTGCCGGAGCCGTTGACGCCGACCACGAGGATGACGAATGGCTTCCTGCCGGCGTCGATCTCGAGCGGCTTCGCCACCGGCACCAGCACCTTCTCGACCTCGGTCGCGACGACGTCTTTCACTTCATCCGCCGAGATCGCCTTGTCATAGCGCCCCGTGCCAACCGCATCCGCAATCCGCACCGCGACCGAGGTGCCGAGATCGGCGCGCAGCAGCACGTCCTCGATGTCGTCGAGCATGGCGCGGTCGAGCTTGCGCTTGGTGACGAGGTCGGCGACGGCAGTCCCGAGCGAGGACGAGGTGCGCTTCAGCCCGTCGGACAGGCGGCGCCACCAGCTCAGCTTGGGGGTCTCGGGGGTGGTATCGTTCATGGTGGCGGTGTGTTAGCCGTTCCGGCTCCCAAACGAAAGTCTTGACCGAAAGTCCTGCAATTGCTCGATGTTCCCGAATTGACCGCGGACGAAATCCTGGCGCGCGTGCTCCATCGCGACGGATTGATGCTGATCATCGACAAGCCGGCCGGCCTGCCGGTGCATCGCGGCCCCAAGGGCGGCGCCAATCTGGAAAGCTCCTTCGACGCGCTCTGTTTCGGCCTGCCGCGGCCGCCGGTGCTGGCCCACCGGCTCGACAAGGACACCTCCGGCTGCCTCGTGCTCGGCCGCCATCGCAAGGCCACCGCCTCGCTCGGCCTGCTGTTCAAGCATGGCAAGATCGGCAAGACCTACTGGACCCTGGTCGAGGGCGGCCCCGCCGAGGACGAAGGCACCATCGATATGCCGCTCGGCCGGCTCAATGCCGAACGCGGCTGGTGGCAGAAACCGGACCCGGAGGGCCAGAAGGCGGTCACCAACTGGAAGGTGATGGGCCGGAGCGACGGCCTGACCTGGCTCGCCATGGAACCGGTGACCGGGCGGACCCATCAATTGCGGGTGCATTCGGCCGCGACCGGATGGCCGATCTTCGGCGATAACATCTACGGCAACGGCCCTCGCTTCGGTGAGCCGAAGCTGCACCTGCATTCTCGCGAGATCGTGGTGCCGATCTCCCGGAACAAGGAGCCGGTCCGCGTGGTGGCGCCGGCGCCGCCCCACATGCACGAGCGGCTCCGCGCCTGCGGGTGGAACGGAGAATAGTGCTGTCGGTCCCTCATGGTGAGGAGGCCGCGTAGCGGCCGTCTCGAACCATACAGGCCCGGATTTCGCGGCCATCCTTCGAGACGCCCGCTTCGCGGGCTCCTCAGGATGAGGGTCATCGCTCGATGGTTTACGAAACGTTCAGTGCTCGTCCCTCATGATAACGGTTGCTTAGAACAAGCTTCCGTCAATCTGCTCAGGACGAGCTGCGCGTCATGTCCACGGCCGAGTTATCGATTATCGACGAGGTCGAGTCCGCGCTTCGGACGGGCTCAGCGGAAAAGGGCCTGGAAACCGCCCGCCGCGTCACGGACCTGTTCCTGTCCTCCGCCGGCAGTTTTGACGACGAGCAGATCGCGCTGTTCGACGACGTGCTCGAGCGCCTGATCGGCACCATCGAGCTCCGCGCCATCGCCGACATGGGCGCGCGCGTTGCGCTCGCCGAGATCAGCGCGCAGCTCGCGCCGATCGCGCAGGCGCCGCCATCGGTCATCCGCCGCCTCGCCAACAATGACGAAATCCGCATCGCCGGTCCCGTGCTCCAGGAATCCGCGCGGCTCGACGATGGCGAGCTGGTGCAGATCGCCTCGAGCAAGGGCGAGCCGCATCTGCTCGCAGTCGCCGGGCGCTGGTGGCTGAAGGAGATCGTCACCGATGCGCTGCTGGCGCGGCGCTATCCCAGCGTCAGCCGGCGGCTCGCCGCCAATCCCGGCGCGCGCGTTTCGGGCAATGGATTTGCCGTCATCGTCGGACAGGCCGAGGCTGATCCCGAGCTCGCTGTCAGCGTCGGCGTCCGCGTCGATTTGCCGTCAGACCTGCGCCGTCAATTGCTGCGCTCGGCGACGGATGCCGTGCGTACCCGCCTGTTGTCGCGCGCGCCGCCGCATCTGTTTGAGGAGATCCAGACCGCGATCGCCGCCGTCACCGTCGGTGTCGAGCGCGAGATGTCGGGTGTCCGCGACTTCGAAGGCGCCAAACGGGCGATTGCAAACCTCAAGGCGGCCGGCCAGCTCAGCGAGGCGACGCTGCTCGGCTTCGCCACGCAGCGGCGCTATGAGGAGACCGTCGCGGCCCTGGCGGCGTTGTCCGGATCGACAGTCGAGGTGATTCGCCCGCTGATGCAGAGCCTGCGCGACGACGGCCTGCTGGTGCCGTGCAAGGCGGCGCAGCTCAGCTGGGAAACCACGGCCGCCGTGCTCGACAGCCGTTTTGCGACGGGCGCGATGAAGCCGGCCGATAGCGCAAGGACTCAAGGCCATTACGCGCGCATGACGCCGGAAAATGCGCGGCGGACACTGCGGTTCTGGCAGGTGCGGGCGTCGTAGGGCGCGTTAGCTTAGGGGACGCTGCGCGCCAAATATTCCGCTGTCGTCCTGGCGAAGGCCAGGACCCATAACCACCGAATTCAGTTTGGCGAAGACTGGTGGTTAGCGGTCGCGTGCAACAACTTCTCCCTGGGGTAATGGGTCCTGGCTTTCGCCAGGACGACGTTGGAGCAAGTTCAGCGCCTCAAGAGCTAAATCGTCAGCCGCGCGCCATCACGACCGGCGATCCGCAGCGGCACAACACTGCCCACGCGCTCGCCCGCAATCGCCACCGGCAGGTAATGCTCCGTTCGCCCATGGCTCTCGCTCTCGATCAGCACATCGCGGGTCGCGCCGATCTCGGCTTGCAGCCGGTGGCGCAATGCCGCTTCGCCAGCCGCACGTAGCCGCTTCGCGCGCTGCTTGATCGCACCGCCCGCGACCTGCGGCATCCGCGCAGCCGGCGTGCCGGGACGGGGCGAGTATGGGAAGACGTGCAGGAAGGTGAGGCCGCACTCCTCGACCAGATCGAGCGACCGCGAGAACATCTCCTCGGTCTCGGTCGGAAAACCCGCAATGATGTCGGCACCCAGCGCGATATCCGCGCGCAGGCGGCGGACCTGGTCGCAGAACGCGATCGCGTCGCCGCGCGTGTGCCGCCGCTTCATGCGCTTCAAAATCATGTCGTCGCCGGACTGCAGCGACAGGTGCAGATGCGGCATCAGCCGCGAATCGTCGGCGATGGCATCCAACAGATCATTGTCTGCCTCGATCGAATCGATCGAAGAGATGCGCAGGCGCCTCAGCTCCGGCACATGCCGCAAAATCTGCTTCGTCAGCATGCCGAGTTTCGGCGCGCCCGGCAGGTCAGTGCCGTAACTGGTGAGGTCGACGCCGGTCAGCACGATCTCGGCATGGCCGCGCGCGACCAATGCCCGCACCTGATCGACCACGGCGCCCATCGGCACCGAGCGCGAATTGCCGCGCCCGAACGGAATGATGCAGAAGGTGCAGCGATGGTCGCAGCCGTTCTGCACCTGCACGAACACGCGCGGCAGGCCGCTCGCAAAGCCGTCGATGAGATGCGGCGCCATCGCTTTGACCGCCATGATGTCGCTGACAGCGACCTTCTCGCTGGCACCGAGATCGAACGCCGCACGCGCCTCGCGCCATGCGGACGACCGCATCTTGTCGTCATTGCCGACGACGCGATCGACCTCGGCCATGTCGGCAAACATGCCGCTTTGCGTCTGCGCGGCACAGCCGGTCACGACGATGCGCGCTCCCGGCCGTTCGCGCCTCAATTTGCGGATCGACTGGCGCGCCTGCGCCACTGCTTCGTTGGTGACGGCGCAGCTGTTGATGACGATGGTGTCGGAGAGCCCCGCGCCCTCGGCCTCGCGACGGATCACCTCGGCCTCGAAGGCATTGAGGCGGCAGCCGAAGGTGACGATGTCGACGGTCATTACCCGACCGGCGCGAACAGCGCCGGATCGAAACTGCCCTCGTATTCGAAGGTCGCCGTGCCCGTCATCAGCACGTGATCGTCGCGCTCGCGCCATTCGATCGCGAGCTTGCCGCCGGGCAGCGTGATCTCGACATTGCGCTCAGCGCGCTTCAGCCGCGCCGCCGCGACTGCCGTGGCGCAGGCCGCCGAGCCGCAGGCCCTGGTCAGGCCGGCGCCGCGCTCCCAGGTGCGGATCGTGATCTGGTCGCGATCGACGATGTGGGCGAGCGTGATATTGGCGCGCTCGGGGAAGATCGGATGGTTTTCCAGCAGCGGACCGAAACGCTCGAGATCGTAGGCGTTGACGTCATCGACCCAGAAGATCGCATGCGGATTGCCCATGCTCACCACCGAGGGCGAATGCAGGATCGGATTGTCGATCGGGCCGATCTGCAATTCGATGTAGCGGGTGTCGCGGAATTCCTGGTCGAGCGGAATGTCCTGCCAGCCGAACTTCGGCGCACCCATGTCCACGGTATAGAGATCGGGCGTCGGGCCCTGCCAGCAATTGAGCAGACCGGCACGGGTCTCGAACGTCGCCGTGGTCTGGCCGGTCTTCTCGAACACGCGCCGCACCACGCAGCGCATGCCGTTGCCGCAGGCGCCCGCCTCGGAGCCGTCACTGTTGTAGATGCTGATGAAAGCTTCGGTACCGTCGAAGCGCGGCTTCTGCAGCACCATGAGCTGGTCGTAGGGCACGCCGCCTTGAGCCGATGCCACCGCGCGGGCATCGTCCGGGGTGACCTTTGAGGTGGAATCGCGCATGTCGACAACGACGATCTCGTTGCCGATGCCATTCATCTTGGCAAATGCGTGGTTGGCCAGCGCGCTCATGAAAATTCCCGAATTTCGCCTGCCTTATATGGCGATCCTTGGCGCTCTTGGCCAGTGATTTGCCGCCGAGAGCCAGGACGTCTGCCATGACGCATCTGTCATGGGACGAATTCGGCGCTCGCGTGTTAGAACGGCGCAATTCGCGCAAACCGGGACGCGCGGCCGGGTTAAGGCCTTGGTGGGTTAAGGCCTTGGTGCGTAAGGTTTTGGGGAGAATAAGAATGTTCAGGTTTCGTCGTTTCGCTTTGGCCGCGCTGATCCCGGCAGCGGCCTTGTCGTATGGTCTGTCCGCCACGCTGGCCCAAACGCCGAGCCCGGCGCCGGCCGCATCGGCGAGCCCCTCGCCGGCCCCGTCGGTTTCGCCCGCCCCCGCGGCAAGTGCCTCGCCCGCACCCATGGCAACGCCCTCGCCGGCGGCCAGCGCCTCGCCAAGCCCTGCAACGTCGCCCTCGCCCGCAGCCAGTGCCTCACCGAGCCCTGCCGCCCCGCCACCCGCTGCCGCCGCAACGCCGGCTCCCGTGCAGACCGCCGATCCCTTCGGCCAGGAGACCACGCTCGAGCCCAGGAAGGTCGTGATGGTCAAGGGCACCGCCAATTGGGACTCGGCCTTCGACACGCTGATCGACGCCTTCAAGGCGCTGAACGCGCTGCTGGACAAGCAGGGCATCAAGCACGCCGGCAATTCGATGATCGTCTACACCTCGACCGACGATACCGGCTTCACCTTCCTTGCCGAGATCCCGGTCGAGCAGGACCCGAAGAACCTGCCCAAGGACATGAGCGTCGGCAAATCGCCGGAAGGCAAGGCGCTGAAATTCGTCCATCGCGGCTCCTACGACAACATGGACAACACCTACGAGGCGATCACCAATCACCTCGACGACAAGAAGCTGGAAGCCAAGGACACTTTTATCGAGGAATACCTCACCGATCCCCTGAAGACGGCCGAGGACAAGCTCGTGATCAATGTGTTCGTGCCACTGAAGTGAGACCGATGAACAAGCTTGCCGTTCTTTTTACCTCCCTTCTTACTTCCCTTGCCGCCGCTTTCGCCGCCACGCTGCTGGCAACGCCCGCGCTCGCCGACGATTTTCCGTCTGCGATTTCAGTGAACGGCGAAGCGACGATTTCCGCCGCACCGGACCTTGCACAGATCGATGCCGGAGTAGCCAACGACGCCAAGTCGGCGAAGGAAGCCTCCGACGCCAACAACGCCGCGATGGGCAAGGTGCTGCTGGCGTTGAAGGGCGCAGGCATTGACGAGAAGGATTATCAGACCTCGCGGCTGTCGCTGCAGCCGCAATACGGCCAGAACAAATCCACCGGCGCCTCGCCCGTGGTGGGCTTCCGCGCCTCCAACCGCGTCACGGTGAAGATCCGCGATGTAACCAAGGTGGCCGGCATCATCGACACGCTGGTCAGCGCTGGCGCCAACGATATCGGCAACATCTTCTTCGAGGTGACGCAGGCCTCGAAATTGCTTGACGATGCCCGCGAGAAGGCTGTCGCTGACGCCCGCCGCAAAGCGGAGATCTACGCCAAGGCCACCGGGGTCACTCTCGGCGCGCCGCTCAGCGTTTCCGAAGGCGGCGGGCCGGTGCCGCTGTTCAAGACGCGCATGGCTGAACCGATGGCCAGAGCAACCGCTGCGGTCGCGCCGGGCGTGGAGACGCTGTCGGTGACGGTGAATGTGAGCTGGGCGATCAAGGCCAAAGAGCAGTAGGGACAGCTGCCGCTACAGACTCCATTGTCGTCCCGGCCTAGGGTCTGTTGGGATTCATCGGGAGTTTATCACGGCTGCGGCCAGATGGATCATGGCTGCGAAGCTTTGATCGGTCTTATCTGCGCGCAACGGGATACGTTTGAATTCCTTGAGCTTGCAGAAGA
>NZ_JARWCR020000127.1:0-10819 GCF_029846695.2 Bradyrhizobium nivariense
TCTATCCCACAGGGGGCGTGCAGCGCCGAGATCAGTTTTTTAGAAGGAGCGCTCACCAAGGCGGGATTGCTGAGCGCAAAGCGATGATCGACCGCGAGCATGATCTGTCGATCACCAGGCAGGCGGAGACTTTGAACATCAGCCGCGGCAGCGTGTACTACCTGCCACGGCCGGTGCCGGACGCCGATCTCGCGATCATGCGGCGTCTCGACCGGCTGCATCTGGAGTTTCCCTTCGCCGGTTCGCGAATGCTGAGAGGCCTGCTGGCTGCCGAGGGGTGCAAGATCGGCCGCCGGCATGTCAGAACGCTGATGCGGCGGATGGGGATAGAGGCGCTCTATCGCCGACCGCGCACAACAAAGCCCGAGCCCGGCCACAAGATCCATCCATACCTGCTGCGCGGCATGGAGATCACGCGACCGAACCAGGTCTGGGCGATGGACATCACCTACATCCCGATGGCGAGTGGCTTCGTCTATCTCGCCGTGGTGCTGGACTGGGCGACCCGCCGGGTCCTGTCGTGGCGGTTGTCGATCACGATGGAAGCAGCCTTCTGCGTCGAGACGCTGGAGGATGCCTTGGCTCGTCACGGCAAGCCGGATATCTTCAACACTGATCAAGGCTCGCAGTTCACCGGTGCGGCCTTCACAAGCGCACTCGCCAACCGCGGCATCGCCATCAGCATGGACGGCAAGGGCGCATGGCGAGACAACGTGTTCGTCGAGCGGCTGTGGCGCAGCATCAAATACGAGGAGGTGTATCTGCGGGCCTACGACAGCGTCAGCGAGGCGCGCAGCTCGATCGGCCGATATCTCGACTTCTATAACAGCAGGCGTCCCCATTCGAGTCTTGACGGCAGCACGCCGGATCAAGCCTACTTCACCCCGCGGCCACTCCGCATGGCAGCCTAACCCCGGCAGACGCTCCACCAATCGACGCGGAAATTCTGTTCAGACAACCGGGACCAGCTCTATCCACGCGTTACAGCAGGTCGTCAACGCGATCTTTGTTGGCGCACTTGGCGCGCAGGCGATCGCAGCTGTCAGCATGACCTTGCCGATCGTGGTCCTGCTCGCGGCAGCCGGACAGGGGATCGGTGTTGGAACAGCGTCGTTCATATCTCGTCATCTTGGCGCTGGTGAGTACCTGGAGGCGAGTCGAGGCGCGAGTACTGCACTCGCGCTCGCCGCCCCGATCGGTATCATTGTTACCGTCGCTCTGCTTCTAAACCTGCGAGGGATCTTCGTAACGCTCGGGGCAAGTCCAACCATCATGCCCGTGGCGCTCGACTACGCGGCGACGCTTTTGTTCGGGTACACCCTGATGCTTCTAAACATTGTCAACGGCTTCATCGTCAGAGCCGAAGGCAACACACGATTCAGCATGTGGACGATGATTACAGCCTTCATACTGAACGCTGTGCTTGATCCCGTCTCATATTCTTGCTGGACTTTGGTGTGCGAGGCGCAGCCCTCGCGACGCTGGTATCTCAAATCGCTGCTATTAGCCTCTATATCGCGTATTTTACGAAGCTTCGCGGGATAGTCCTCATCAGGATAACTCACATCTCGTTGCGAGCAGATCGCATCAGACAGCTCGCGTTCATGGGGGCGCCGTCGACCATGACCAGTATTTTATCTGCTATTGCCGTTATGCTCTTGTACGGAGCTGCTGCGCCGTTCGGCGACGATTCCATCGCGGCCGTGGGAATAGCAGTGCGAATCTTGACGATGGGTGCACTGCCTATCACCGGCTTCTGCATAGGCTCTCAAGCTGTCCTGGGTTTCGCTTGGGGCGCACGCGACTTTGCTCGTGTATTGAAGGCTGCGAAGTTCATGCTCTCCATGACTGTCGCTCTTTCCGTTGCGTATTCTGTGGCCGTTGTGACTTTTGCGCGGCCTTTGGTCAGACTGTTCAGCGATAGCGATAAGGTCACGGAAATTGCCGTCTCGACCTGCATCGTCTTCCATCTCGTTTTTGGACTTTTTGGTGTTGAGAGTTTCGTTGCGACGATGCTTCAGTCGTTCGGGAGAGCACGCCTCAGTGCGGTTGTGTCCTTGGCAAGGCAGGGCTATCTCTTCATACCGGCCGTACTGTTATTCCCGGTCATATCGGGTTTCAACGGACTGTTGGCCAGTCAAGCAATCGCTGAGCTGGGCGCCGGAATGATCGCGCTGTTTGTCATGTTCCACCAGTTCGCTGAGTTCAGACGAGCGCTCCGGCATCCTGCTTCAAGAGCGATCGAGATCGCGGGTTGACCTGACAAGGGACATCATCGGAGCTCAGAGCATTAGGCCTACATAGGGGAGGTGTTGCGCTCCAAGAAAGTTGTTATTCGGCTTACAATATTGGCTCTGACTAACGTTTGATGCAGTTTGGGGGGGCGTGGAGCTTTGATTGGAGGCATGCAGCAAGCACTCCACCGCTCCAGTCGGGTGCCGCGTGGGTTTGTTGTAGAGAGTGCGTACTACGAAGGTGATAAGGCCGTTATTGAGATCCGGGCGCCCGGAAGCGTCGGTCTGTGTCCCTTGTGCGGAACACTTTCACGACTCGAAGATTGGACGTGAGCCTCATAAGCGGCCCTCGTTGCCTCGAGGGCCTCTTCCAACGTCGTTGCAAGGTCCTGCTGAGGACGGCTGACGCGAGCTAGCTCTCCGGGGAAGAGCAGGTGGCGTGCCGCGATGTCGGTTCCGGCCAGAAAAACCCACGAGGCGTCTTCAGTCAGCGAAGGTCGTGCAACGGGTAGGGCATGATCGTCTGCTTTGATACGATAGATTGGAGGTGTGGCGGTTGCCTGCACCCAGACTTGACCGTCCTCAAGCCAAACCCGGGACACGAGTCCGCCCAATAAGCGTCGAGCCGCAACTGCTTCCCATGCTCGATATGCTACCGATGAGGCTGTCGGCATCGTTACCAGCATCCATGGATTGAGATCGGTAGCTACCTCGCGATCCGGAACGAAATCGCGGACGTATCGGGTAGGATCGATTGGGCCAGGCGGGATTTCCGGAAGCGCGACTGCTTGCTCGAGATCCCATGGAGCGACGTCTAATCCGCGTGTGCGGAATGCCTGAGCGGGATTGAAGTCGACGACTGCAAGTCGCGCCAGGATGGTCCGCTGCGCCAAATATTGTGGAATGCTGGATTAGAAAATGAAGAATGCGCAGTCATTGATTGCCGGTTTTCCAAGTGTGATCACGACCTCGCGCGCTGGGTCGAATACGTCGCGCCGTGAGGACGCCGCCACCGAGAGCTGGATTATAAATCTGCACCGATGTGAACGGCGGTGGCGCATCGTCCGCAAATACGAGCCAGGCCGGCTGCGCATCGGGCGACGATAGTCGCCCGCGCAGGACGAGCGCGTCGACACGTTCGTCTGCCAAAGCGCCGTTTGCGACCAGCTCACGTACGCGTTCGAGCAGATGTGCTGAGCTCGAAGTCATCTAGTGTACCAGCAACACGAACCGCTCCTTAAGCTAAGGCACTTAACTTACCGCGCAGCAGGGGCGGATTGCTTTAGTCTGCATGGAACACAATTAGACGGCTCCGCGCAGGAACGTGGATCACTTTGACGAGTCATGGTCCCCGTTGGCATGCCGCTTGTTGGTTCAAGGCGTTAGTCTTTACCAGTTTCAAGAATTGTCGGAAGCCACGCTCTCAATTTGATACCGTTCATCAACTCCAAGCGATATGGGAGAAGGGGTGCAATGAGAGGGTCCTCATTAATCCGCGGCGGGAAGTCAGAGGTCGTCATTAGGATGCCCTTCGAAGCAGATGGATCGGCGGTCACGGCGAAGCCTAATGCTCGCACGTCGTCATAACGAACCAGATTCTGGGGATTCCTCTTCGCCTTTACCGAGCCGATTATCTTGATGCAACCCAGCCCGTTCTTGAAGGCAATCAGATCTCGTCCGTGGTCTCCCGACCTGGGTGTCAGAATAACCTGATCACAGCCTTATTTTCTGAATGCTCCAGCGAGCAATTCCTCCCACCTCTCGCTCGGCACTTGATAAGCTTCCCTCCAATCGGAAGTGACCTTGCGAGCGAGTTCCTCCCAGATGATTGACGTATCTCTGATGAGAATTCCTTCCGCAACGGGTTTTTCGGGAATGATTAGTCCCGCGATCGTGAACGACGGCCGAGTCTTGCTTCGTGCTCCTTCGACCAGAAGCTTAATGCCTAGCTTGGTTTCCTCAATCTTCTCTAGATCAGAGATAGGCTCAAGGTCGCTGCTGCCAGCCGGGTTCATTTCAAGGTCGTATTTCCGAGCCCAGTTTCAAACTGTCTCCCATATTGTCCAAACATGAATGCACTGCTCTTGCTGCCGCCATATTGAGCGGTACGCAAGGGGGCCGAGCACCGGCAGGCGTACCAGCAAGCAGAATTCGATTTGCGATTTGAATGTCTAATCCGGTACGCGCGCAAAGGATGCCAGCGTTACTATCGGAGCCCGCGGCAATCTTCGCCCGCCCGACATCGGCGTTCCCTAATTCCAGCACCCTGTGTCCGCCCGTATTTCTACCCGCGCAGGGCCATTTATCTCCGCCAGTGGCCGTTACGTAAACGTGCTCAAACATTGAGCCGACAAGTACCCTCCAAAGCTCCATGTTGAACATAGTGGTCCTCGAACGTAAAACCCTGGCTCATTAGCGGCTACAGCGGAGGTCCGGCCTGCAGTCTTCCGACACATGGATCAAATTGAGTCTTGGTCGGTTAGTCCGTCGCACATTGGCGGCGAGCCGTACTTCCTTGGTTCGGCACCGGAGCCGCAACCGGTCTACCGCGGTCACTATTTCCAGACTCTCGGCCATTCCATGATGACCCTTTCTAGGGTGCGCGGGGCGGTGACACGACGACGCGCACGTCCTTCAGTCATTTGTGAGGACCAGAGAGATCTGCTTGAAGTTGCACCGCAGCAGGAAGCTTGTGTTCGGGATCGTAGACAAGCACGATCAAGTAGTCGACGCCTGTATTGGCGCCGTAATCCGCGAAGTCCGTCAGTAGCTCGGCTGAACCGTTTTTGGTCGTCCGGGACGCGAGCAAACTTCAGTTCGATCATCGCACGAATCTCCTTCAGGAAGAACTCGCATCGGGCGGTCGATCCCGCAACAGACGGATTCCATTCCTCCAACCGGACGTCCCGGAAATACGCGTTGAGGATCGAGTGAAAGAGATACTGGCAGTCCCACTCGTTCGCGATGGTCATGGTCGCCCCGTCATGCGGATGCTTTTTGAGCGCGAGGGCTGACTCATGAAGGCGCTCAGCGAGCCTGACGAGCAGCGACAGTTCACCGTCTGGCCTCCCGACGTAGCTGGCGTGGGCCGGCTTCCCTTTACATACCTCACCGCGTCGAGAAAGTAGACGACCCGTTCACGAACGGTACCAATGAGGAATGCAGGCCCGTCTGCGCCTTCCTTGTCACGGAGCTGCTGATCGACGTCATTCAACTCGGTTAGCATGCCGTCGAGGAACGCCTCATACCCGTCCAGCTCCTGGGCAAAACCGGTCGGAGACCCGAAGCCCTCACCGGGAATCCTGCCGTCGCTCGGAAACTCATCGCTGTAGTGATAGAGGCTCTGAAACACGTTCTTCGTGCGTGAGAACCACAGTTGGTGGCGAGCCCCGTGTCCACGTAACTCGTCCATGACATGGTTCAGCTCCTCGTCGGCGGATCGCCGCGCCGTCCTCAGGTACCCCAGGCCGAACAGGGCCCAGTCCATTTCATTCAGGATGTGATTCCAATGCCCCCGATCGTCCGTGACCGGCGCATGTAATCGCCGGGGATGATCAGGGCAAGCGAGCTACCTATTCTCTGGGCGTCGCGACAGCCGCTCAAATCGCAAAATTTCGCTTCTGCAGGGCTCCGACCTGCTTGTACCCTGCTCGCCAGCGAAAAAGTTGGAAATGCGAGACATTCTGCCCCGCATTGTCGGGCTTGCCGTCCGACCCGCCCCCCATAACACATGCTACGCTCTAATCGTGCGTTGATATAAGGCATGACCTTATCGACATATTCTTCCAGCTTACCGGGCTGTTCGATTATCTCGGCGCCTTGTTCGGCCATGACGATCTCCGAAGCGATTCGAAGGGCGGGGGCGGGATTATAACAGCGAGGCCACCAAAGGACGCGCCTATCGAGGGCTTCGTTAAACGAGCCGCTCGGGGTCTAGCCCACCCAGTCGTGCCGCTACGCGTCAGCGCTATGCCTCTTCGTCCGCGGCGGCTTCTTCGGTCAGGGAGTTCCACCAATTAAGGAGCGCTCCACGCGCGATGTACTCGAACATGTTGAGAAGCATAGGCGTCTGCTCCACTTTCCAGCTCGCATTGCGAGAAGACATACCCAACCCAAGCGGCTTTTCTTGAACGCTCAGGATGCTCTCGAAAGCCTGGGTGTAGCGCGGCGGATCGCACATCGGCAGTGGGAACGCGGTGCCGCTATGCAAGCTCTTCGAACGGT
The DNA here is from genome assembly GCF_029846695.2 of Bradyrhizobium nivariense. NCBI lineage: Bacteria > Pseudomonadati > Pseudomonadota > Alphaproteobacteria > Hyphomicrobiales > Nitrobacteraceae > Bradyrhizobium > Bradyrhizobium nivariense. The sequence continues at coordinate 6,459 of NZ_JARWCR020000127.1, forward strand.
GGCCGTAGATCAGGCCCATCGCCTTGCTGAGATCCTTGGGCGCATATGAAAATTGCATGTACTGTTCAGGTCTCGTCGATGGCGGAGGTGGCGCAAAAGTGTCGACGAATCCGGCAAAGCGCTTTGTCGATCGGGTGATGTTCTTCAATAGTTCTGCGACAGGAGCGAGCAATTCGGGAGCGGGGCTGTTGGAGATAAGCGCAGACAGTTTCGGAAACGCCGTTTCGAGCTGCTCAACAGGCAAGACGTCTGATGACCAGCTTAACGAGGCCGTTTCGATTGCCGAGACCAGCATCAGCCAGGCGAGCGAGGGTCGGAATCGGCGATCCACACGGCTTGCTGATACTGTCGCGCCGCTTTGATGAGGGTGTTCGTTTGTTCGGCGGTGCGTCGCGGAAACAAGGCAAATGGCGCGAGCCCGGTGTTGAGATTTACCGGCAACGACAGGCGCGGGATTTGCGGCCGGCCTTCCAACAGCAGTTGCGGATCGGGCTTGCTCGCAATCTGCATGGGGCGTCCAAATCGATCATCTTCGCCGCGAAATTCTCGGTTGACGCCTCCGGCCTTGAGACGAATACCAAGGAATAGTGAAGCGATGGCCGCCATCTCATCGAGGTAGTCGCCGCCGTGATAGTGCTCGAAGTCATCCTGCATTGGCGACCGGTATGCCGGATCACTTGCCGGTTCATAATGGTGCGCGACGCGCATCACGATGGCAGGGCGAAGAATACGTCCGCCATGGTGGCCGGCATGAGCGATCGTGTTGATGAGTGCGTACGGCCCGAGATCAGAGATTTCACCCGTAACCCACGTGTCCGTGAACAACAGCGCTTCCGTGGTCTCCTGGCTAGCCCTGCCGTCGATCGCGCGCCGCCAATTGGCGTAAGTGTAACTGGCGGTTTGCGGAGTGGAGGAGCGACTCATATTTGCTACCCAATAGCGGCCCAGCCGTCCTTTTCCCAAACTTGCCATTTCGGCGGAGGACCATTTGCCAAATTATGCCACTGGGGAGCCTACCTTACCGGGCTCGCGACTGCACTCGCTTTCGGCGCCGTCGCTATTTCATTTCCGGCGTCACTATCATTACCATCCGCGGGTGCTTCTCGCCTCTCCAACTGAGCTGGTGACGATTGAACGCCGCCCAATGTGCTCCCATCATCTAACACTGGCGAATGATTCGATGCCAAACCCGGCCACGAACGACAAGTGCACGTATCTGGTGCGGTTTCTGGTGCGGCGGCAGCGCTGCAGGCAACAAAGACGAAGTAAACTATTGATCACGTTGGTGGGCCCAGGCAGGGCTCGAACCTGCAACCAGACCGTTATGAGCGGGAAGGGAGCCCGCAGAACACTGAAAACCCTTAATGAAACTGACGATGATTAGTCGCGTCTGTTCGCGCTTGGTTGCGCCGTAGTATTGGTTATCGATTGGTTGGCGGCCCCTATCGCCGAGGCCGAACGCCCCGAGAGCCCGGCCCCTCCCAACCGCGGCAATAAGCGCCTGTGCTGAGCAGAAATGCAGCGCATGTGGGCCAGTAAACGCCCGCTAAAGGCTCTGGTTCACTTTTATCATCCAGCACGAGCGAAGGGGGCTGGAAATGATCGCGGTGATGGGACTCGCAATCGGCATGCTGCTTGGCATGATCTTTCGGGTGGTTTCCGACGTGCGCCGAGCCCCCGACTAACTTATTCCCGCCACAACCTTTGGTAAAAAAAACCGATTGTAGCGATGAGGGAAGATGACTCACTGGACTGTTGAAACCATGGTCTACCGCCCTAAGCGCTCGCGCCGACCACAGTATGTCGGCAAGCGGATCAGTGCGACGGTGGCCGATCATGGAAGAGGGTCAGGTTCAAACCAGCTTCGACGATTCATTGTCCAATGTTACGCGCGAAGTGGATATCAGGGAATACGAACAGCGAACCGGTCATCCGCGTAGTCTCACGGCGATCTTCCCGTTGGGTGTGATCGCTGAATAGGACAAACGCCTGCCGACGACAATTAGCCACCTCCGCGCAGAAATTCGACGGACGACTAGCATAAAGCGCAGCTAAGCATCGCAAATGCGATGCTACTGTACATGACCTAGGGGTAAGCATTGGTTAAAGCCTTTCGCAACGGAGCCATAGTGCTTATTTTCGCTATGGTCGCCGGCATCAATCTTTGGTGGGACTTAACGAGCAGCTATATCGCCTGCGGGGTTGCCGTCGTTGCGTCGTTCTCAGCGGGATATTGTGTCGAGCGCGCGTTCATCAGCCGGGCCCATCGTGAGATGAGGCGCTCCATAGCGCAGATGCACCAAGACGTCACCTAGCAGTTTGCTGAAAAACCCCCTCGTCACGGAGGAGGCTTGATGATTCACTTTATCATCTCGAATCGGGGGAGACGATCATGCGCGGGAGGTTTACGGATCAGGGCGGCCTGTTTTCGTACATCGCGCCGGATAAGCGTGTGCCAGCGAACCATCCGCTGCGGAAGGTCCGGGATCTCGTCCGTGATGTTTTGAGTGATTTGAACCGCAGCCTTGGGAAGCTCTACGCCAGCGAGGGACGTCCTTCGATCCCCCCGGAACAATTGCTGAGCGCTTTGTTGCTGCAGGTATTCTACGGCATACGTTCGGAACGTCAGTTGATGGAGCAGCTGGACTACAATCTTTTGTATCGCTGGTTCGTCGGACTGTCGCCGGACGACCCGGTCTGGGACCCGACCACCTTCACCAAGAACCGGGAGCGGCTACAGAACGGTGAGGTGTTCACGAAGTTCATGATCAGGCTTCTGAACCATCCGCAGGTCAAACCCCTATTGTCGGACGAGCATTTTTCGGTGGATGGAACGCTGATCGAGGCCTGGGCTTCGCAGAAGAGTTTTCGCCCCAAGGACGGCAGCGGCGACGATGACGATGGCGCCAACTTCCACGGCCAGAAGCGCAAGAACGATACCCATGCGAGCACCAGCGATCCTGACAGCAGGCTTTATCGCAAGGCGGCCGGGCGGGAGGCTAAGCTATGCTATATGGGCCACGCCACCATGGAGAACCGGAATGGACTAGCGGTGGCCGGCAGGGTCACGCATGCCAATGGTACCGCCGAACGCCGGGCTTCGGAGACCATGCTGAAGGCAAGACGCAAAGCCGCAGCCCGCCGCATCACGGCCGGTGAGGACAAGGCGTACGATACCGCCGATCATGTCGCCAATCTTCGCGCCATCGGCGTGACGCCGCATGTGACACAGAACCAGGCCGTCACCAAAACCGGCAAGACCCGCAACAGTGCCATCGACGAACGAACCACGCGGCATCCCGGATATGGTATGTCGCAATCGCGCCGGGCGATGGTCGAGTGCATCTTCGGATGGGGCAAGCAGCACGGCACCATGCGCAAGACCAAACATCGTGGCATCGCTCGCGTTGCTGCCGACTTCCTGCTCAATCTGATCGCCTATAACCTGATCCGCATTCCCAAACTGCTTGCAGCGTAGCCGTACCGGGCCGGCAACACCGCCCTCACGCAAGAAAATGCCTCAAGCTGACGAACACATCACCTGAAAATTGATCGACGGCGTTCACCGAGACCAAAAAACTCAAATCCTGGGGTTTTTCAGCAAACTGCTAGCGCTTTGAAGTGCCCACCACGTGGGGTGCCGAAACATAGTTATAACTTTTCCACGGTCGATAGTTCACCCCGGCAGCGCACGCCGGGCTTTTTTCGTGCGCACAACAGAAAGAGACCATCGCGAGTCACAAGCTAGATTTCATCAAATTTCTAACCGCAACACTTACTGCCGCTTCCACCAAGCTGCTTGCCGCGGACCCAACCAACACCGACACAGCCGGCCGACTCAATCAGATCGTACGCACGGCTGAGGACAATGTGTCTGATGGCCATTGGGCACGCATGGCACCGCTGTACGAACCGTTGCTCGCGCCAAAACTGCAACTAGCCATCATGCATTTGAATGCAGACCTTATTGCTGGGCAGAGGGCCGCGCCCGACTTCGACACCTATTTTGCAATGCGTTCGGCTGACCTGCAGGATTGATTTTACATTGCCCGTCGCAAATTAGCGGCGGGCTTTTCCATCAATGAGGACGCTTCCGCAATTTTCCCGCGTCAATACTCACAATGAAAGTGTCTATGTTCCGTATTCCTCCGCTGAGGGCCGCCTTGTTTGACGGACGCGAACGCTGCAGGTCCTAGGGGTACCCTCGCGAAACGGGTGAATGGCATTCAGCTCGGCTAAAGCGTGATGGCATTAGGTTCGATAGCCTGAATTTTTGAGGTAGTTGGCGCATTCCTCGGATGTGAAGGCATCGAGTGCGCGGCCGATTGCGGCGCAGACCGCGTCGACGGTTCGCGCGGCAG
>NZ_JARWCR020000128.1:0-10699 GCF_029846695.2 Bradyrhizobium nivariense
CCGCGCTCGCGCCGTCTCCGCAACCCCGACCAGCTCCGACGACCCGAGCGCTACCAGCAGAGCACGCCGATCAAAGGGGTCCCTTTTGGATGCCGATAGGGGGTCCCAGTCGAACGCCGATTGACAAAGGATCATGAAAACGATCTTGGCCATTGCTTGCCTGTCCGCACTCGCCTTGGCCTCGCCGGTGGAAGCCAAGGGATGCATCAAGGGCGCCATCGTCGGCGGGGTCGCTGGCCACATGGCGGACACGGCAAGCTCGGCGCCGCGGCGGGATGCGTGATCGGACATCACGAAGCCAACAAGCAGAACCCCAACAACTCGAACGGCCAGGCCCGTCGGGGCGGAAATAGCGCGGACACCGCGGCCGCGGCATGAAGATCCGATACCATTCCGAGAGCCACATCGTCGAACTCGACATTGACTCGCGTCGGCAGATCTTCCCTGGCGATCTCGACCTGACGCTGAACTGGAAGCCCGAGACCGAAATCGCCGCCGCCGCGACGGAGGACGAGATCTGCTCGTACGTACTGGTGGTCGGCGGCGCAGAGGTGCGCGTGATCGCCGAGGGCGGAAGCTCACCCGTCGGCCAGGTCAAGAGGACGCTGAAGGAAGGGTAGGCCGAGCTCCGTCGGTTCAGCGAAGCGCCGCCCGACCCGCCTCGGTGATCCGGTACTCGATCTCTCCCGACTGAAGCGGCCCGCTCTCGACCAGGCCGAGTTCGACGATGCGCGCGACGATCTCGTGATCGAAGGTCGCGGGGCTGAGCCATGGCCCGTCGAGAAGGGCTTTCAGGAAATCCCGCTCCAAGTCGGTGAGCTCCATGCTTGAACTCCGCTTGTAATCTCAGGAGAGGCGCAGCCAAACCGAAGAAATCGCCCGGCACTGCCGAGGCCGTTGTTCACTACGTCCGTTCCCGGGACTGTGAGATCGCAACCCGCAGTGCCGGCTTTCGTCTCGGCGGAGCCGCTCTCCGGAGCCAGCTCCCTCGTCGCGGTCGCTCGACGCCAATACTCGGCCCCAACTCCGAGGCTGGAGGCGGAGCGGGGGCCAGAGCATACTGGGAACGCGGCACAGTTGCCCAGCCATACGAACATGCGCGCAAGCCAGCTTCCCGGGCCACAGCGCAAGGGATGTACTCCTTCCGGATAATCACCGTTGCCGGAGAGACCGTCCGCCTGTCCCGACCATTGTTTTTCACGGCGATCGCGGTACCACCGTTCATCCAAATACGGTGGTCAAATTCTTGAGCACTCTGTGAGAACGATGAGCACACAAAAATAGTGCATCGCGGGCAAATTACCCGGAGGGCATGCGCATACGCAAACGATCTTTAGCGACGCGACCGCCGCCTCAGCCCGCGGCCGTTCTCGCGATGTCGCCTGTTGGACCCAAAGTGGACGCGGGCATTTGCGCAGACTTTCGTCAGCTTCTGGATCCCCGGCGGACATCCGACTGATGAGGCCGTTCTATCGGACAAAGGGCAAACGTCCGATGGCATCAGTGCAACCCGGAAATGAAATAGCTCCAAGCCGTGGCCAGTATTATACTGGTGCTACGGGAAGTGCTGTTTCAAGCGTTCGTGGAAAGATTGTTACGACCAGTCGGGGAGGAACATCTGATGACGACTATGTTTGTTAGACACACGGTTTCCGACTACAAGACCTGGCGGAAGGCTTACGACGATTTTGCTCCGGTTCAGAAGGCGAAGGGCGTAACAGCCGAGGCTGTCTACCGAGCAGTCGAAAATCCAAATGACATCACAGTAACTCACGAGTTTGCCACGATTGAAGCTGCGCAAGCCTTCGCGGAGAGTGCTGAACTGAAGAATGCCATGCAGAATGCGGGAGTGGCGGGAGCTCCAACGATTTGGTTTACGAACAAGGCGTGAAGTATCGATCCCGGCCAAGTGCCGGGATTTTTTTGCTGTGGTGTGCCATGTCGCCTGTTGGCCCACCGCTGACGTCAGCTTTACAACTTTGTTTGTCCGCTGAGTGCACCGGAGCGGACCTCGTCTGAATCATTCCATAACAACGCATAGGCGAATGCTGCTCGTCAAAAATGCTTGGCAGCAAGAAGCCCGAGCAGAACTGTGCCCGAGACGCCGGATACTGCGGCCATATTAATCAGGTTTTGCGTGGCCACCGATAGTATCGATGCCGCGGAGGACGGCAACGAGTTCACTTTCGATTTCTTACGTTGTGGCCTCTGTGGCGTTGTTTTGGTAGGCATTGCATTCCCGAGATAGCGGGTCAGACCGCCATGCGGCCTGACCCTGACGCTTCCCTGTCGGGATTTGTCCCCGATCTGCAGCCACCATTGCATGCTCGCGGACGAGAAAGCTTAAGGGGTCTGGTAAACCAAAGCGGACCGGAGCTGATGGTTTATGAATTCGCGATGTCTATTGCGCGGAAAGGAAAGCCAGGCTTTTGCAATCTCGTTGACTATATCAACCGAGGCCTGCTGGCAGCGTGCAACCGTGCGCCGGTACCGCACGTCCATGGAAGGTCGAGCCGATGTCGGAGGAAGTTGTTCCATGGACGAAGATATCTTGCGCAAAATGGAGGAGCGTCTCGGACCGTTCTATGCGAGACAGCGATTGGGTATCGAGACGGACCACGAGGCACAAATCTTCGGCCAAGGCCTCCTCTCCTTTCACATAAGGAACTGGTATCCAGTCCATTCTGTCATTCGAAATGCACTTAAGCTGACCGGTCTCTACTGGCGCGGACGCCGAAATACTGGAAGCATTCTCGTCAAGCGCAATGATGTTACGTTCAAGGAGTTGCCACCGCTTTTCGACGGCTTCACCATACTCCACCTTAGCGACATGCATGTGGACATGAATGAAGCTGCCATGCAGCGCCTGATCGAACTCGTCGGCGACATGCGCTACGATCTATGTGTTCTAACCGGCGACTATCGGGGGAAGAATTTTGGACCGTTCGAGGCAACCTTGAACGGCCTCGCACGAGTGCAAGCTCATCTAAAGGAGCCCGTTTATGGGGTTCTGGGCGACCACGATACCATCCAAATGGTTCCGGGGCTGGAAGCCATGGGAATACGTATGCTGCTCAACGAGAGCGAGGTGATTGTGCGCGGCGATCAGCAAATCTATCTAGCCGGAATCGATGACGCCCACTGCTTCAAGGCCGACGATATCGAAAAGGCTGCGTTGCAGATCCCGTATGGCGAGTTCTCCATTTTATTGTCACACACACCGGAGATCTATCGTCAGGCGGCTCATGCCGATTTTAATTTGTTGCTGAGCGGGCATACGCACGGTGGGCAGATCTGTCTGCCAGGATCTATTCCGATCATACTTGATGCAGTATTGCCTCGACGGATGGGGGCAGGAGCTTGGCAGTATCACGACATGGCTGGCTACACCTCTGTGGGTGCTGGATCGAGCGTCGTTCCTGTTCGTCTCAACTGTCCACCAGAAATCACCCTGCACTGCCTTCGTTCGGGTTAACGGGGCTAATATGGTTCGTCGCGCAGGTGGGCCCGGAATAGAAAACGAGATAGAATTAGCGCACCAATAAAAAAGATTCCGACGCCAAGCCCTATGTCTGCGATCGTCAATGAAAGTGCGTCGCGGCATGCCAGCATCGGAAATAGGGATTCGGGGACCTGATCGAGCCCGAGTGCCTGGCTGCTCGGCGGAGAATTTAGGCGGCGCTTCACGAAACTGGAGAGCAAATCGCCCGCCATAGCCGCGCCCGCTACGATTGCACCGATCGTCAGATCCAGACCGATAAGCGGGGCGCTTGCTGTCGTGATGAGGACTGAAATCAAAATACCGCGGATGGTTTTCGATGGCCCAAACAACGGCCGCCCATCAAAAAATACGGTGCCGGCATCCAGCGGAAAGGAAAAACGTGGGCCAAAAATCTTCTTCGCAACGATCGGTGTGCCGTTCGCCAGCGTCATTAAAACCAATAATTGCAGAATATGCAGAAATTGCATTTATTCAGCTTAGCTTATAGTTGCATCCGACGTTAGTTCGATCTTCTATTGACTGTTGTGAGCGCCTTTCAGTGGAACGTCTTGCGCCGGTCATCCAAAGCACCACGGTCGAGCTCATCCATCAATCTGAAGTCGCTGTCGCTGTTTGGCTGCGCCGACGTGATCGAATAGCGATGCAGTTTGTTGCAGTGCACGAGCCAAATGACCCAACGCGACATTCAGTGGAAGCGCGGGAATTAGCCACTGTCGGGTTGTCCTTGGCCTCATGAGAATACGCTATATCTACCCGAAGGCCGTTCAAAAGGACTAGCTGGTGGACGAAGACATTCTGCGCAAACTCGAGATCCGTCTCGGGCCGCTCCATGCCCGGCAGCGATTGGGGATTGAGAGAGATCACGAAGCTCAGGTATTTGGCCAGGGCCTCACATTTTTTCACCTTGAAAACTCATCTTGGGCCGAGTGGATCATTCGAAATGTTCTGAAGGCAACGGGGCTCTACTGGCGTGCACGACGGAATGCAGAACGCATTCTCGTCAAACGAAACGAAATGAGGTTCAAGACATTACCGCCCCTCTTTGAGGGCTTCACCATTCTCCACGTTAGCGACCTTCACGTGGATATGAATGAAGTTGCCATGAACAGACTCATCCAGCTCGTTGGCGGCATGCAGTACGATGTGTGTGTCCTAACTGGCGATTATCGGGGTCGGACTGTTGGGCCGTTCCAGCCCGCGCTGGATGGTGTCGCGCGAGTGGCAACTCATTTGAAACAGCCAATCTATGCCGTGCTTGGCAACCACGATACGATTCAGATGGTTCCCGGGCTCGAAGCCATGGGCATTCGCGTGCTGCTCAATGAATGCGAAACAATCGTTCGCAAGGACCAACGGATCTATCTGGCGGGAATCGACGATGCACATTTCTTCAGGGTGGACAACATCGAAAAAGCCGCTCTCTCGATACCCGGCGGTGAGTTCTCGATCTTGTTGTCTCACACACCGGAGGTCTATCGACAGGCTGCCCATGCCAACTTTGATCTGGTGCTGAGCGGACACACCCACGGCGGTCAGATTTGTCTCCCCGGATCCATTCCCCTCAAGCTCGAGGCGGTGCTGCCAAGACGGATGGGGGCTGGGCCTTGGCGGTACAGAGATATGACCGGCTATACTTCCGTTGGTGCCGGCTCGAGCGTCGTTCCCGTGCGCCTCAATTGCCCGCCGGAAATTACCTTGCACCATTTACGCCGCGACTGACGCTGACCTAATACGGTTCTTCACGTACATGAGCCTGAAACAGAGGGCGGGAGAGAAGTAGCTCGCCGACGAAAAATACCCCACCACCCGAGGCAGCTCTCGGCAACCGAGACTTCCTTCTAAACCGGCCCTATGGTACCGGTGACGGGGAGAATGGCAACGTGCTGCCTGATATTTCGTTTCGAAGTCTTTCCTGCTTTCCCACGCTGACGCCGTTTTCGAAACGAAGCGATCGAACAAGTCATAGGCCGATGTGAGGATTGGATCCTGTGAACAGCTCCTCCACGGCACGAGAGTGCGATGAACGTGGGCGCTGTCATTCAACTCGCAATCTGACCAATGCATGAGTCTCTTCTGGCCCGAACGCGAAGCCCAGACCGGCTCTGAAATCGTCTGGTTGTCGCGGTAGACCGGACGTGAACCGGCGGCGGTCAGGACGGCGCCTGTTGACCCGAAGCGGTCATTCCGTATGTGTGACTTCCGTAACCTCTATCATGTTGCGTTCCAATGGACGCCGGGTGCCGGCCCAATTCCAAGCCGGCGTCCTAGATTGCTCACCGCACGATCTCAAATAGCAGTACTATTGGCTGCCGGATCATCGGCAAGCAACTGGGAGTCAGTCATGAAAACTTATACAATGGCATTGCTCGCAGGTGTCGCAATTGGAGCTATCGCGATCCAGGGCCTTCACGCTCAAGGAGCTAAGCTGAAAGCTTACTCCATCAGCGAAAATGAAATCCTCGATGCTTCATTCCAAGCCACATACCTCCCTGCCGCCCGGAAGGCGATAGAGGCAGCCCATGGTCGATCTTTACGCACCGCAGCAGGACGGGTTGTTCAAATAGAGGGTGAACCCCCTCCAAAGGGTATGGGCATCGTCGAATGGGACAGCGTGGATGACGCAGTGGCATTCTACAAGTCGAAAGCCTGGGCGGACCTTTCACCCCAGCGTGAGAAGGCGGTTAAGGTAATACGGCGGTACGTCGTCGAGACCGAAAAGTAGCCTGTTCACGCGCACCGGCTGCGGCGCGCGGCGCCCAAAACCGGCAACAACTGCGCACAGCGAGGCTGTCTCATTGGACGGCCTCGTCTAATGGTTGATAGCTGCCTTGCGTTTCAGAAGTCTAGACGTTTCTTGCATGAACTCCCGGTCGAGCTTTTCTCCGCCGTTCCCAACGTTCAGTGATGACGTTGCAGAGCCAGAACGAGGCTCCCATGCGTCGTTCATCACTCAGATGTGCTGAGTTTGCTCACGCAAATTCCGGAGACGTTCCTTCTGCGTGCCGATAAACCTATCGAATAATGAAACGTCAGGTCCGTTCATGGCCCATCTCGGACCTCCCGACCGGCGCCGGTGATGTCCGCTCCCGGCGCTCAACCGGAAGTAAGCAGCCAGGATGCCGAAAGGCCGCCTGTGACCCTGAGCGGAAGTCCGGGAGCTGATCGCTCCGCAGCGGCCAAATGGCGCGTTTGAGGAGCCCAAAAGGGAGATTAGGATAACTACGTGCAAGCACCTCAGCGCAGACGCCCGCCTTCGGCACCTCCGCGGCTGGCATCAGCGAAAGATCATGGGAGGATTTCGCGATGAAATCACTGGCCTATGTAACTCTATTTGCCCTCGCGCTTACCCCGAGCTACGGCTTCGCTCAACAGCCAACCGGCCACAAGATGAGCGACGAGGAGCTGATTAAGCTGTCGCTGTCCGCGGCACCCGAGGCCATCGCCAAAGACGCAACGATCGTCGCTATGGATCATGACGGCAAGATGCGGACCTTGCGCAAAGGAGCCGGGCAGTGGACGTGCATGCCGGGTCATGCCGATCCGGCCAACCCCGACCCCATGTGCGGCGATCAAAACGCGATGGAATGGGCGACGGCATGGATGGATCACAAGGAGCCGCCGGCGAACAAGGTAGGGTTCATGTACATGCTCCGAGGGGACGGAGGTGCAAGCAACACCGACCCCTATGCAACAAAAGAAGAGCCCGGCAACAATTGGATTAAAACCGGCGCACACGTAATGATCGTGGGCTCTGGCGCTAAGATGTTGGATGGTTATCCACGCGACGCGAAGGCCGACCCAACGAGGCCCTATGTGATGTGGCCTGGCACGCAATACGAGCATTTGATGCTGCCGGTCCGCTGATCTCGCGATCCTGCGTCTGCGCCCGTACGGTTATCTGCGGGGGCGCGCGACGAAACGCGCGTCCCTACAGGTCGTGCTGCGCTGCATGAGTCCGGATGTGGCCCGTTTGAGACATGCCGGGGCGGTCTGACGATGTCCGTTCACAGGGGTAGACCGGAAGAGACCGGCACGCGGCCAAAGTGACGCGATTGGCCCATCTCGGATATGCCCGACAAAAATTAAGAGGGCCTGGATGAGCGCCAGGCCCAATTCAACAATCGACGTTGCACCTTTGCGTCAGTCGTCATACTCCCTCGAAATGTCCTGGCCGGTGTAGTCAGGCATGAACGACGCCGACACAAGGCTTACTACCGCGCAAGCGGCGATGTAGATGGAAATCGCGTAGCCGGAGTGATAGGCGGCGAATAGGGCCGTGGCGATGAGCGGCGCCGGACCGCCGGCAATCACCGATGCAAGTTGATAGCCTAGTGAAGCACCGCTGTAGCGTAATCGCGGCGTAAAGGCCTCTGCGATTAAGGCTGCCTGCGGCCCATATTGCATGTCATGCGGGATCAGCGACAGCACGATCGCGATGAACACTGCTGATGGTATTGCGGTGTCCACCATTCCGAAATACAGGAAGCCGAACAGCCCCACCGTCGCCGCGCCGATCAGATACATCTTCCTGCGCCCGATGCGGTCGGAGATGTGGCCCGACAGCGGGATGGTGACGAACGAGACGCAAGAGGCAACCAGCACTGCGCTCAGGATCAGATCGCGCGACATGTGCAAGGTACCGACGGCGTAAGCGAAAATGAATGCGGTGAAGATGTAGAACGGCGCTTGCTCGGACATCCGCAGCAATGCCGAGAGGATTATCTCCTTCGGATGCTTCTTGAAGACCTCGATGATAGGGGCCTTCTCGATCTTCCTGTTATCCAGGAGCTGCTGGAACACTGGCGTCTCAAGGATGCCAAGGCGAATCCATAGTCCGACACCGACGAGAACAATCGAGAGCGCGAAAGGAATTCGCCAGCCCCAAGTGTTGAATTGGTCACCCGACAATTGGCTGAATGCGAGGATTGCAAGGTTTGCCAGAAAAAGGCCGCACGGCACACTGAATTGCGGCCAGGATGCCACCAAACCGCGTTGACCGTGGGTGCGCGACCATTCCATCGCGAGCAGCACCGATCCGCCCCACTCGCCACCAACGCCGATTCCCTGCAGCATCCGCAACACCGTAAGGATGACCGCGCCCCAGATGCCGATTGACGCATAGGTAGGCACGAATGCGATGAGGAAGGTCGCGATACCCATACACAGAAGGGTGGCAATGAGTGTCGCTTTGCGGCCGATGCGATCACCGTAGTGACCAAATATCGCGGCACCGATCGGGCGCCCCACGAAGCCGATAAAATAGGTGCCGAAGGCCGCGAGCGTTGCCGTCAACGCATCTTCATTGGGAAAGTAGAGCTTACCGAAAATAAGCCCGGCAGCGGTGCCATAAAGGAAAAAGTCGTACCACTCGATTGCGGTGCCGATGGTTGATGCGATAACCGCCTTGCGCAGTTGCGCACTATGATCAGCCGCGGACAACGTCCCATGCGTGATTGCCATAGTCATTGGGTGCTCCCTTGTTGGCTGCTTCCATGCCCCTGGGAACCGGCTTCTCGTTTAGCGGAATACTACAATCAGCGCGTGGCGACCGAAAGGTCACCCGAGGCTGTCACATTGCTGCACCGCAGGAGACTTGTGCGAAGGGCTTGTTATGGACCGTTTGAGACAAGCTGACGGGCGCTGACCATCTCCGTTGATCAGGCTTGACCGGGACTCCCCGGCGTCTGTCAAAAGCTTATGACCCCTCAACAGACATTACGGTCGGTATTGTTTGGTTCGGGAACATGCCCGGCGGGGCTCTGTCAATCTGTGGCCGGTTTAGCCGCGGGATAGTCAGGACTGCAGCTTCGCGCTGGCAGAACTCGCCGCCTGACATTTGTCGGCGGCGCAGGCTTCGACGCGCTCGCGCAATACGGTGTGCCAGGGTTGGACCCCGGCTGACCGCAAGGAAATCAGCAAAGGCTCGGCGTCGCTGCCGAGCCTTCTTACTGTCGAGCTCTGAATATCGGACTTAGAAGTCCATACCCCCCATGCCACCCATGCCGCCGCCGCCCGGAGGCATGCCGCCCGCACCGGTATTCTTCTTCGGCACTTCGGCCACCATAGCTTCGGTGGGATCAGGAGCGCTGCGACGGACGCCGCGTTCTGGATCGCCACTCGAACCACCTTAGTCGGATCGATGATGCCCTTGGAGACCAGGTTGCCGTATTCGCCGGTCTGCGAGTCGAAGCCGTACGAGTACTGATCCTTTTCGAGGATCTTGCCGACGATGACCGAGCCGTCCTCGCCCGCGTTGATTGCGATCTGGCGGGCCGGGTAGGACAACGCCTTGCGCACGATCTCGACCCCGGTCTTCTGGTCGTCATTTTTGGTGCGAATGCCCTTGAGGTGCTCGGAGGCACGCAGCAGCGCAACGCCGCCGCCTGGCAGGATGCCTTCCTCGACCGCCGCGCGGGTCCGCCGCGGAGACGGTTGACGACGAGAGTGGCGAGCGCTTCGCCTTCGACGTCTTCGGCGATAATCACAAGCGGCTTACCGCTCTGCACCACGGCTTCCAACAAGGGAAGCAGTTCATTCAACTGAGATAGCTTTTTCTCATTAATCAGGACGTAGGCATCATCCATTTCAACGCGCATCTTATCGGCGTTGGTGACGAAGTAGGGCGAGATATAGCCACGGTCGAACTGCATGCCTTCGACGACTTCGAGTTCGGTCTCGAGCGACTTGGCTTCCTCAACGGTGATGACACCCTCGTTGCCGACCTTCTTCATGGCGTCGGCGATGAACTTGCCGATCTCCGCATCGCCATTGGCTGAAATCGTGCCGACCTGGGCGATTTCCTCGTTCGAGGTGACCTTCTTGGAGTTTTTGACGAGGTCGGCGACCACAGCTTCCACGGCCAGGTCGATACCGCGCTTCAGATCCATCGGGTTCATGCCGGCGGCAACCGACTTGGCGCCTTCACGGACGATCGCAGCGGCGAGCACGGTTGCGGTGGTCGTGCCGTCACCGGCCGCATCAGCGGACTTGGAGGCGACTTCGCGCACCATCTGGGCGCCCATGTTCTCGAACTTGTTCTCGAGCTCGATCTCCTTGGCAACGGTGACGCCTGAGCTGCTGCCGGTTTGATGGACACCAAGTTTAGGTGTTTCATGGAGCCGGAGGTAGTGATGCGAAGACGAAAGTTCAGTCGAGAGTTCAAGATCGAGGCTGTCAAGCTTGTCAGGGAGCGCAGGG
>NZ_JARWCR020000129.1:0-10550 GCF_029846695.2 Bradyrhizobium nivariense
CCAAACAAAGCGGCTGCATCTTCGCCCACTGGGCGTCCGTCAAAACGAATCGCTGCATCCAAAACTCCTTTCGGAGCTTGAATCACGGACGTTCCAATCTGTGAATCCTGAATCTCAACAGACCCTAAAGCGCGATGACGATTCAATCCAATCTCATCGCGCTTTAGGTTATTGACGAGCCACAAAGACCATTCGTCAGATAATCTTCGATGCGGCAATCGTCGCCGGACTGATGCCAAGTCTCGGAGCGATCTGGTTGGCGATTTGCGCTCCGAGCCATACACCTCCAGTGTGTCCGAGATGATCCGGCGTGGGAATCCCCAACTCGTCGGCGGTATTTGCGCCATTGCGTTTGGTGATGCCGTCAAACTGCCAGTGCACGCCGAGATAAACGCGACTGACGGAGTTGTCGGTGATTACGCTCCAGAGACTGTCGTGACTGAGCGTCAGATGGTCGCGCGGAAGCATCGTTCGCGGATCGTTGTTGCGGCCATTGTACTCGTCGGAGACGAAATCAAAGGCGAATTTGTCGACCCCATGCTGATTGAACGACGTCACGCCCTTTTCGACGAGGAAGAGCCTCAACAGCTGGAATGCGGCCGCACCGAAGGTCGCATGTCCGGAGGGGTAGGCCGGAAAGTCCGGCGTCAGGCCAATGCCGCTTCCGTTGGTGTCGGGGCGGCCGAGCGGCAGCCAGTTCGGGACGGCTTTTCCATTGTCCGTAACAGCTCTTTGAATGCCCACCACGGGACGCCACATCATGTGCGTATCGGCATATTTGTAGTGCCACGCGTCGATCCCGGCATCGGCCATTGCAACCGCCGCGCCGCCGACGATCGTCAGCTCGTCGGCGAGGGTCAATTTGCCGGGCGTCCGGGCCTCAATGGCGTCCAAAGCCGTCAGCAAGACCTGGAGATAAAGTCGCGGCGGGGTGCCCAACTCCGGCGGGCCATCATACCCCCATGCGGTGCCGACCACTTCTTCGGCCAAGGTCCGGGAGCCTGCCGTGCGCTGAAGGCCTCCCTTCTCCACGATCTTGGCGAAATCGGCTTGATAGTGCGGCGTCGGCTCGACCTGCGTTGGCGATATGCGGCCTGGAGGCGCCGGAAAGTTCGCGATTCGCGTCGCCAGCAACGGCGTGCACTCGCCCCATTTTCCGCCGGCGTAACGCTGGGTCGGCTGGTTCGGAGGGGCGATATGCGTATAGGGCGCGCCGGTTGCGGTATATTGATCCGCGGCGGCGTTGGTCGCATCGCTTGCGCCGAGGGCGTGCACCGCGTCGCCGAACGCACGCCCGGCGTGCTCTGCCGAGCTTCCGGCCTGCCCGAGACCGAAATATTCGAGCCAGGTGCTCCAAGCCGGATCCAGGAAGCGAGTCTGATTTGGATATCGCCTGAGCAGCACCTGGGCGCAGGCGGCGGCTGCCGCGACCTGGGCGTTCGCACTGCCAAGACCTGGGGGAGCGGCGACGTTCAAAAGACGGGGGCGGCTGCTTGCATGTGCATGGGCGTCATTGAGTGCGGCGAGTGCCATGCCCAACGCCCGCGCCGTCAAAAAGGGGCCCTTTTGATCGCCAGGACTGAGTGCTTGCGTATGATCCCGGCGGACGCATTCGATTGCCATATCGACCCAATAGCGAAGCTGTTTAGAAGTCGCGGTCATTCGTAATCTCCTTCTGCAATATTGCCGGTCCCGTTCAAATGATGATGGCGCCACGTGCAATCTGGGCGTGTGGCCCGTGCACTCTATCCGTGGGGGCGAAGAGCAGATGTGATCCAACGTACAGGCGTGGCGATTGGCCGCGGCGCAGCACCGGGTCCGGCTAAACCTGCGTCTGCTGAACGGCGACAAAATCGCGCTTAAAGAAGGCGATCCTTTATGGCCACGGTGCCCTCGAGGAGCAGCGGCAAAAATCGTTCGATCAATTCCTGCGCCGGCACGCGGTCGACATGGGCGCCCATGTTGATGGCAGCGACAATCACATTGTCGTAGCGGCGCACCGGAACCGAGATCGAGCGGAAATGCGGCTCGGCCTCGCGATCGACCAGCGCGTAGCCTTGCGCGCGATCGGCGAGGATGCGCGCGAGCAATGCCTTGGGATCGGTCTCCGTGTGCGGCGTCAGCGCCTCGCGCTTCATCGCTTTCAGACACGCAGCAAGCTCGGCATCGTCGAGCTGGCCGAGCATGGCGCGGCCAACCGAGGTGCAGAAGGCCGGCAGGCGATAGCCGATGTCGAGCCCACCTGAAAACATCCGCGCCGGGCTACTGCGCGCGATGAACACGACCTCGTCGCCGTCGAGTATCGCGAGCGAGCAGATTTCGTTGGCCGCTGTCGCGACGCGATCGAGCACCGGTTGCAGGACCGTGACGAGCTGGCTCGACCGCAGATACGATGCAGCCAGTGTCAGCACATGTGGCGTCAGCGAAAACAGCTTGCCGTCGCCACTGACGAAGCCGCCGCGCTGGAGCGTGAACAGCATGCGCCGCGCGGTGGCGCGTGGAAGCTCCGCGGCACGGGCGAGATCGCTCAGCGTCATCGGGCCGGCCGTGGTGCCGAAGCATTGCAGCAGGCGCAGGCCGCGATCGAGGCTCTCGACGAAATCCGTCGCGCGCTCGTCGCTCTCGCTTCGCTTCAGCTTGGGCATGGTTTCAGGGACATTCCTGCAAAATAGTGCTTGCTGCCGGATCGAGGCATGTCATAATTCGCCCATTCGTTCAATAGGCGAACAAACGCCACTCCACAAGGATGCACTCGCCATGATGAGCCAGGAGCAGAACGACCTGATCACCCGCACCGGTCCGAAGGACCCCTGCGGAAAGCTGATGCGGAGCTACTGGCAGCCGGCGGCGCTGGTGGACGAGCTCGACGGCGATCGCCCGATCCGTCCCGTCAAACTGCTCGGCGAAAACCTGGTGCTGTTCCGCGACGAGCGAGGGCGCTACGGCCTGATCGATCGGCACTGCGCGCATCGCGGCGCCGATCTCGCCTTCGGACGGCTCGAGCATGGCGGCCTGCGCTGCGCCTTCCATGGCTGGCTGTTCGACGCCACCGGGCAATGCATCGAGACGCCGGCGGAGCCGAAGGACTCAAAGCTCTGCCAGAACATCCGCCAGCGCTCTTATCCCGTGGTGGAGAAGAGCGGCATCCTCTGGGCCTGGCTCGGCGAGGGAGAGCCGCCGGCCTTTCCGGAGCTCGACTGTTTTGTCGCGCCCGATACCCACACCTTTGCGTTCAAGGGCCACATGGCCTGCAACTGGCTCCAGGCGCTCGAGGTCGGCATCGATCCCGCGCACGCCTCCTATCTGCATCGCTTCTTCGAGGACGAGGACACGTCGACCGCTTACGGCAAGCAGTTCCGCGGCGCATCGGCAGGCTCCGACCTGCCGATGACGAAGATCCTCCGCGAATACGGCCGCCCGATCATCAATGTCGAGCACACCGAATACGGCCTGCGGCTGATCGCGCTGCGCGAGATCGACGAGGAGCGCACCCATGTGCGCGTCACCAACCAGCTCTTCCCGCACGGCTTCGTCATCCCCATGAGCACGGAGATGACCATCACGCAGTGGCACGTGCCGGTCGACGACGAGAACTGCTACTGGTACGCGATCTTCACCAGCTATTCGAACGCGGTGGACAAGCAGAAGATGCGCGACCAGCGGCTCGAGCTCTATGAGCTGCCGGACTACAAATCTCGCAAGAACAGCAGCAACGACTACGGCTTCGATCCGCACGAACAGCAGACCGCGACCTATACCGGCATGGGCACCGACATCAACGTCCACGACCAGTGGGCGGTGGAATCGATGGGCGCGATCCAGGATCGCACCAGGGAGCATCTCGGCTCGAGCGACAAGGCGATCGTGCAATACCGCCGCCTGCTGCGGCAGGAGATCGAGAAAGTCGCAGGCGGCGAGAAGCCGATGCTGCATCTCGACGAGAGCACCGCACGCTCGATCCAGGGCCCGGCGACCATGGACGGCATCGGGCCGACACGAGGCTGGGAGACCTACTGGATGGAAGTCGACGTCAAGCGCCGCCGCGGCGCACCGTGGACGGCGCCGGTGCCGAAGGAGATCGCAGACAACGTGCATCGGCTGACGGCGGCGGAGTGAGGGTCGCCGCCGGCGAGTCGCGACGGCGGCTCCACAGCCTATACTGTCATGCCCCGCGAAGGCGGGGCATCCAGTACGCCGCGGCCTCTCGTGGACACACGGACGTCTCTGGAATACTGGATCGTCCGCCCCAGTGCGCAGCGCGCACAAGGCGGACGATGACAGCATGGACCAAGGAGCAACCATAGTGACTTTCGTCGCGCGTCATGCGCTGTGGTCGGATGAGCAGAAGGACGCGGCGACGCGCATGCGCCGTCTCGTCGAGGAGAAGAACCTCGAAGTCATCCGCCTCGCCTTCCCCGACCAGCACGGCATTTTGCGCGGCAAGACCATCATCGCCTCCGAGGCGATCGCCTCGCTGGAGAGCGGCTGCTCCATCACCACCACCATGCTCGCCAAGGACACCTCGCACCGCACGGTGTTTCCGGTGTTCACGTCAGGCGGCGGCTTCGGCATGAAGGAGATGGAGGGCGCGGCCGACGTGCTGATGGTCGCAGATCCCACCACGTTTCGCGTTTTGCCGTGGGCGCCGACCACCGGCTGGGTTCTCTGCGACCTTTATTTTAGTGACGGCCGTCCCGTGCCGTTCGCGACGCGCGGGCTCTATCGCAAGGTGCTCGACGAGCTCGGCGCGCGCGGCCACGATTTCGTCGCGGGCCTCGAGGTCGAATTCCACATCTTCAAGCTCGACGATTCGCATATGCGCCCGGAAGATGCCGGCCAGCCCGGCACGCCGCCTTCGGTGAGCCTGCTCAGCCATGGCTATCAATACCTCACCGAGCAGCGCTTCGATCAGATGGAGCCGGTGCTGGAGATCCTGCGCCGTGACATCGTCGCGCTCGGTCTGCCCTTGCGTTCGGTGGAGGTCGAGTTCGGGCCGAGCCAGTGCGAATTCACCTTCGCGCCGAAGAAGGGTCTGGAGCCCGCGGACAACATGGTGCTGTTCCGCTCTGCCGTGAAGCAGATCGCGCACCGCCACGGCTATCACGCCACCTTCATGTGCCGGCCGAAGCTGGCGAATTTGTTCGCGAGCGGCTGGCATCTGCACCAATCGGTGGTCTCACGCGCGAGCGGCGACAACGTATTCATGGCCAAGGAAACGACCAAGGAGGGCGGCGAGCCGCTCAGCGCGTTCGGCCGCGCCTGGCTTGCCGGCCTGCTCGACCACGCCCGCGCGTCGACCGTATTCACCACCCCGACCATCAATGGCTACAAGCGCTACCGCTCCTATTCGCTGGCGCCGGACCGCGCGATCTGGGGCCGCGACAATCGCGGCGTGATGATCCGCGTGCTCGGTGCGGCCGGCGATGCCGCCACGCGCCTGGAAAACCGCATCGGCGAGCCCGCCGCCAATCCCTATCTCTACATGGCCTCGCAGATTCTCTCAGGCCTCGACGGCGTCGACCGCAAGCTCGATCCCGGCCCGTCCGCCGACACGCCCTACGAGACCAAGGCGCCGCTCTTGCCGAAGTCGCTTCGTGATGCGGTCATCGCGCTGAAGGACGATCCGTTCTTCCGCGAAAAACTTGGCGCCGAGTTCGTCGATTATTACACCCACATCAAGAATGCCGAGATCGACCGCTTCCTGTCTGAGGTAACCGACTGGGAGCATCGCGAATACTTTGAGGTGTTCTGACATCCTCCCTTGGAGGGCGGGTAAAAGGCGCAGCGACCCCACTGCTCACACGCCCGTGAGGCGACTTCGTCCCACCTGTTCCGACGACATCACATCGCGGTCCGACGAAGCCATTTTCCCCGCTCCCCGAAAACCGCCGGAAAGACACGCGGGTTAAGCTCTGCCCAATGATCAACAGCGGAGTTCGGTCATGTGGGATCAATTGTTCAGCCTGATCTATCGCCTGTCCTGCCGGGCCACCCTGATCGAAATCGGCGGACATCGGTTGGCGCGCTAGCGTCAGGTAGGTGCGAATTAGGTAAGACGGATTGACCAGATAACGGGGGTTTCCATGCGCAAGCTGATCCTGATCGCGACGATGTCGCTTCTCGCGACCCAAGCTTATGCCGGCGGTCCGCGCAGCCTGAGCCTCGCGGCAACCAATGCGGGCCAGCAGACTACCGAGCAGCCGGCTGCGCCGGCGACGGGTACGCCACAGGCGGTACAGACGCCGGCGGCAACGCAGCCGACGAATGTCCAGACAGCGACCACCACACCGACTTCAACTGGTGCCACCGCGCCGACGACCGTGACAGCGCCGGCCGTAACAACGCCCACGCAGTCCTCGGCCGCACCGGTGACCAGCACGGCCGAGACAACCAGGCCGAAGCGCCGCCAGCCATCCACAGAGGCGCGCGTGATCCGCGAACTGCATCGGCATGGGATCTATTGGTGAGGGCCCAATGTCGTCCTGGCGAAAGCCAGGACCCATTTCCCCAGGAAAAAATTTGGCGAAGACTGGTCGCTCGGTACTGATGCCCACCGCAATCGATGGACTGCGCGGTATGGGTCCTGGCTTTCGCCGGGACGACGCTGAGTGAGCCGCAAGAGCGTCCCGTCCCTCAGCTCACCGCCCTCTCAAATCCCCAAATACTTGTGCTGCAGATCCGGCTCGGCCAGCAACTCGTCGGAGGTACCGCTCCACACCGTCTTGCCGCGCTCGATGATGGTGTGGCGGTCGCAGATGCGGGCGAGGTGGTCGACGTTCTTGTCGACGACCAGGATCGACTGTCCCCGGCTCTTGAGCAGCGACAGGCAGTTCCAGATCTCTTCGCGGATCAGCGGCGCCAGGCCTTCGGTCGCTTCATCCAAAATGAGGAGCTTCGGGTTGGTCATCAGCGCGCGGCCGATCGCGAGCATCTGCTGCTCGCCGCCGGAGAGCTGGTTGCCCATGTTGGAGGCGCGCTCGGCGAGACGCGGAAACAGCACGTAGATCGCGGCCAGCGTCCAGGGATTGGCGCTGCCAAAGCGATCCGCGGCCGCCGCGACCAGGTTTTCACGCACGGTGAGGTTCGGGAAGATCTGCCGTCCCTCGGGGACGAGGCCGACGCCGAGCTTTGCGATTCGGTAGGACGGTTGCGTCCGCACCTCCGCCCCCGCGAAGCGGATACTGCCTGCGCGCGCCGGCGTCAGGCCCATGATGGAGCGGATGGTCGTGGTCTTGCCCATGCCGTTGCGGCCCATCAGCGAGACCATTTCGCCTGATTTGATCGACAGCGACAGGCCGAACAGCACCTGGGACAGGCCGTAGCAGGTCTCGATGCCGTCGACCTCGAGCAGCGTGTCAGCCATCACTTTTTCAGCCATGGTGCGTCACCACATGCGCCTCGCCGAGATAGGCGCGCTTGACGTCCTCGTTCGCCCGGATCGCGGCCGGATCGCCGGAGGCGATGACGCGGCCATAGACCAGCACCGAGATGCGGTCGGCCAGCGCGAACACCGCGGGCATGTCGTGCTCGACCAGCACGATGGAGACCTCTTTGCGCAGCTCCTGGAGCAGTTGCACCATGCGCTGGGATTCGGTGACGCCGAGGCCCGCCATCGGCTCGTCGAGCAGCAAAAGTTTCGGCTTGCTTGCCAGCGCAACCGCAAGCTCGATCTGGCGACGCTCGCCATGGCTGAGCCTGGACACCAGGACATCGGCACGATGGGCGAGACCGACGCGATCGAGCGCGGCATGCGCGGCATCGCGCAGGCCCTTCTCCTTCCGCGCATTGGCGAAGAAGCGGAACGAGTGGCCTGCATGTGCCTGCGCCGCGAGCGCGACATTGTCGGCGGCGGTGAAGTCGAGCAGCAGCGAGGTGATCTGGAACGAACGTGCCAGGCCGAGCGCGCAGCGGCGATAGGCCGGCAGATAGGTGATGTCGCGACCGCCGAGCGAGACGCTGCCGGAATGCGGCGCGAGATGCCCGGTGAGCTGGCTGATCAGCGTGGTCTTGCCGGCGCCGTTCGGGCCGATGATGGCGTGCAGCTCACCTGCCGCGACGTCGAGCGAGACGTTGTCGGTCGCAATGATGCCGCCGAAGCGGCGCACCAGCTTTTCGACGCGGAGCAAGGGTTCAGCCACGGTTGAGCCTCCCGAGCAGGCCCATGATGCCGCCGCGGCCGAACAGCACGATCAGCAGCAGCAGCGGGCCCATGATCAGCGCCCAGTATTCGGTGAGCTGCGACAAGAACTCTTCCAGCAGCAGATACACCACCGCACCCATGACCGGGCCGAACAGCGTGCCCATGCCCCCGAGGATCACCATCACCATGAGGTCGCCGGAACGGGTCCAGTACATCACGGCCGGGCTGACGAAATCGGTGTTGTTGGCGAGCAGGGCGCCGGCGAGCCCGCACATCGTGCCCGAGATGACGAAGCAGACCAGTTGGTAGCGTTTCGAGGGAAAACCGATCGCCTGCATGCGCTGCTCGTTGGAGCGCAGGCCCTGCAGGACGAGGCCGAAGCGCGAATTGGCGATGCGCCAGATCAGGAAAACCACGCCGAACAGGCAGGCGAGGCAGAGATAATAGAACTGCGTCCGGTTCGACAGGTTGATCAGCCCGGAGAAGTCGCTGCGCTTGTAGACGGTGAGGCCGTCATCACCGCCATAACGCGCAAGCCCCGAGGCGACGTAATAGGCCATCTGTGCGAAGGCGAGCGTGATCATGATGAAATAGACGCCGCGGGTGCGCAGGGAGAGCGCGCCGATCACCAACGCGTAGATCGCGGAGGCCGCGAGCGCGACCGGAAACTGGATGAAGCCGCTTCCGACGCCTTCCTGCGCCAGCATGCCGACCGCGTAGCCGCCGATGCCGAGATAGGCGGCGTGGCCAAAACTCATCATGCCGCCAAAACCCATGATGAGGTTGAGGCTCGCGGCCGCCAGCGCCAGGATGACGATGCGGGTGAACAGCGTCAGGATGAAGATGTTGCCGGAGAGCTGCGAATAGAGCGGCAGCAGCACCAAGCCCGCCAGCATCAGGGCCGTGACGGCCTTGCTCACAGTGAAAGCCTTCATCGACGGTTGGCCGGAAACAGCCCCTCCGGCCGCACCACCAGCACGATCGCCATCAGCAGATAGATCAGCATGGACGACAGCGCGGGCGCGGCGGTGGAGGCTGCGGCGCCGCTGAGCACCTGCCGCAACAAATTCGGCAGGAAGGCGCGGCCGAGCGTGTCGATCATGCCGACCAGGATCGCGGCCAGGAACGCGCCGCGGATCGAGCCGATGCCGCCGATCACGATGATGACGAAGGCGAGGATCAAAATGTTCTCGCCCATGCCGATCTGCACGGTGAGGATCGGCGCCTGCATGAGACCGGCAAGGCCCGCGAGCGCGGCACCGAGGCCGAACACCAAGGTGTAGAGCAGCTTGATGTTGATGCCGAGCGCGCCGATCATCTCGCGATTGGAGGCGCCGGCGCGGATCAGCATGCCGATGCGGGTGCGCATCACGCCGAGATAGAGCAGAAGCGCGACCAGCAGCGCCACCGCGATGATGGCGAGGCGATAGGCGGGATAGTGAATGCCGGGCAGGATCGGCACCGGCACGGTGAGCCAGACCGGGAGCGGCAGCGCAAGGCCGGCCGGCCCCCAGATCAGCCGCACGGCTTCGTTGAAGAACAGGATCAGGCCGAAGGTCGCGAGCACGTGGTCGAGATGGTCGCGGCCGTAGAGATGCCGCAGCGCGCTCATCTCGAGCACGATGCCGAGCACGAGCGTCGCGCCGAGCGCCAGCAGCGCGCCGAGCAGGAAGCTGCCGGTCCAGGCCGCGAAGGTCGCGGCGAAATAGGCGCCCATCATATAGAGCGAGCCGTGCGCGAGGTTGACGAGATCCATGATCCCGAACACCAGCGTCAGGCCGGCGGCGAGCAGGAACAGCAGCAGGCCGAACTGCAATCCGTTCAAGAACTGTTCGACGACGAGCAGCATCAAAACTCTTTCAGGCGCACGCAGGTTCGCGCCGATGTTCGAACACGGTCGCCATCAGTGAAAGAGCTCCCCCTGCCTGTACAAGGCGAAAAAATGGGTAATGGCAGTATCGTTCCGAGGCAAGAGCGATTTGACACCAAACATGCACTTTGTTGCATGCCGATGCATGCGATCGAGCGGCTCTCCGCAAAGCGGCTCTCTGCAAGAAGGCTGCCGCCCGGCAAGAAGACTGCGGTGCAGAATGGGTCAACCTGCCGCACCCAAAACGATCACCCTCCCCCCGTTGCCGGGGGGAGGGTGTGAAATTCGTCGCAACGTTAGGAAGGATGCGCCTCAAGCATGATCCGGAAAAGTGCGAAGCGGTTTTCCGAAAAGATCATGCTCAAACAACAACCTAAAGCGCGACGATGATTCATCCTCATCTCATCGCGCTTTAGGGTCTGTTGAGATTCACTTGGAATGGATGACAGCGGTGGCGAGGTAGATCATCGCTTCGAAGCTGCCGTCTGTCTTGTCACATCGCATCGCTATGCGTTTGAATTCCTTCAGCTTGCCGAAGAA
>NZ_JARWCR020000130.1:0-8219 GCF_029846695.2 Bradyrhizobium nivariense
ACCGTTGTCAGGCGAGGTTCTGCGCTCAAGCGCTGGGGCAGCAAGCTGGCCAAACGCATCGGCGCCAAAAAGGCCAAGGTTGCCGTGGCTCGCAAAATGGCTGTCATCCTCCATGCTATCTGGACCGGCCGCGAGATTTTCCAGCTTGTGGGCGTTCCTCTCGGCCTGAAGCGCAGATTTCAATTGGCTCTGACGGGAAAGCTCTTCCGGGGTGAGCGGCATGAGTGATCGGTTGCAACGAACGGGACTTGCGAGACGCGTACTTGGAATCCTGCCCAGGGCGCGCGATTAATTCCTAGCGCCTGGGCAGAGCCTAAGCCCCGTCGAAGGCAGTTCGTGTTGGCTACGAGGATACGCTATCTCTCCTCGACGGCCGATGCCATGAGAAGTCGCGCTAGGATGATTTTACGGCCGGCTCGAGCCGCCCTGCCCATCCTCACATCCTTTGGCCAAGAGACCGGTAGTAGCGGTATTGGTTCGAGCCTGCCGGATGCTCGAACTGGAAGCAACCCGCGAAATTCTCGATCGCTTGCATGACCCCTTTCAGGGACGGGGCCGTGAAGGCATGGGTCTGCCCCGTCGACCAATGCGAGAGGTAATTGCTCACGATGGTTGCCACCGAGGTGCCGAGGCCGGCGAGTTGGGCAGGCTCCAGGACCAGGCGGCCAGCGGCGCTGTGGAGATCGACGGCTGCCCTGATGGCGTCTATAAGGTTTTTCGCCATGTGCTTGTCGTCGTTGAACGCAATGCCGATAGGCACCGGAATGCCGACTTTGGAGATGATCTCCTCGAGCTTGAACTCGAGATACTGTCTGATACGGGGAGCGGCATCATCGGTGTTGCCGGTATCCAGAAAGGCGTGAGTCGCATCGCGGATCTTATGGATTGCGCCCGACTGTGGCAGCACCGATGTTCGTGCCGTGCCCTGAATGCACTGATGCCACCAGCCGCCCTCGTTGGCATTTGTGTTGAACAGCTTCTCGAGGACAGTGTCGTGGCTGAGAAGGATGACCTGTGGGCCATCGGGGACGCCGGGCCGGGCGAATTGTTCCTTGAACACGTTCATCAGGTGGAACTGGTGTCCGGAATCAAAGCTCGATGTTACGTCATCGAGAATCAGAAACTTGGCGCCCCCACCATAGAGCGAAGCGGCCGCCAAATAGACGCTGATCGCAAAGGCGTTGCGATAGCTTTCGGAGAGAACGGCTTGGGCTGAGACGTCCGGCAGCGTCCAGAACTGAGCAAGCGAGATGGAAAGATCCTCGCTGCCGGTGCGCTTCCTCAGGGCCGGCACGACATCGGTGTACATGATCGCTGCGAAGATATTTCGGCTGACGGGCTCGATCGCGGCGAGCCGACGCGCACTCGCCGCGGATTCGGCGCTTGCGAAGCATGAGCTGGCTGTGTCAAGGAAGCTCTTGACCCGGGCAATTCGCGCAAGCTCTGCAGTGATGGCGGACTGCTCTCTCCGCGCGGCGCGCAGGTCCGACAAATTGCTCTGAAGACGGCGTGCGGCTTCAGCCTTTTCCACCACAGCGGTGAGCTTGTCTGGAAGGCCCTTCTCCAGGGTGAGTTTCCTGTCGGTCAACTCTTTGACGTTGGCGAGCGCGCGCTTCCTGAGCGTCTTCAGCCATTCGGCGAGCGCGCGTGCGCGCACCCCGTCCAGCGCCCCCTTCAGTCCCACGTCCTTTGCATCGGAGAGCTGGGCCGGCTCATCTTCCTGGCGGCCCAACCGTTCCAGCTCGTCAAGCTGATTCCAGCCTTGTTCGGTCCACTCTCGGGCCAGATTGGCAGACGCAGTCTCCACGGCCTCAAACGCCGCGATTTTGTCGCGAACGTGGTCGAGAATCGAACCGGGAGCGGATTGATCACATGTGGGGCAGAGGCACTTGTCAGCCCAACTGTCATCCTCAAGGATGGTTTCGCTGAGACCGTAGAGCTGACGAAACAGATCTCCTTGCGTAAAGTTTAGGGCGGCGTCGCGAGCATCGGCCAGTTCCACGATGCGGTTGGCATACTGTTCGCTTGGCGTGGCTTTCACGGCCTCTGACCACCTCGCCTCGTCGCGCAGGATTTTCGCGAGTTCTGTCCTTGCCTCACCTCCCTCGGCAGCCTTCGCTGCATCGACGCAACTTGAAGGATCGATCTCCTCGAACCTCCTCCCCGCGCAGAGGGGCTTGAGCAGTTCGATGCCACTGAGGGCGGAATGCGCCTTCGCGAGCATCGTCGCCTCGGCTTCGGCCGGATCGTATTCGTCGCCGACGAGCGCCGTGAAGGCCTCCTTGATATTGCCTCGGGCCCGCTGGACGGATACGGCGGCACTATTTTGCTTGGCTTCTTTGCCGGCGAGGCCGAAGTGATTGTTGAATGCCCTCGTGTTTGTCAGCGAGGCCAACCCTTGCCGCAGGGACGAGTAACGCTTCAGGCCCAGCAGCCCCGCGAACGAGCGCCCGCGCTTCTGCGGCGCAAGATCGATAAAGTCCTGAAATGTCTTTCCATCGAGAAGGACGAACTCGCGATTGAGGTCGGCGAGGATCGCATTTCCGTCTGCACCTGCGCTAGCCACAACGGTTCGCCCGCCGGCGGCATCGCGCCGGACCGTCACATCGACCTCGGCGCCGCCGCCGGCAGGCATAAGGGTCAGGGTGATCGTTCCCACACCACCCGCATGGAAGCGGTTCAGATAATAAGACGAGCCCTTTTCGGCCGCGGGCAGATCATCGAGTTTGGGAATTCGGCCGGTGATCGCGTAGACCACCGCATCAAAGATCGATGTCTTTCCTACCCCGTTGGGCGCGGAGATGGAGTTGACGCAATCCGTCTTGAGTTTGAGGACGAGAGGGGCACCCTCGTTGTTGATGCCGCGAAAGCCTTCGATAGAGACCTTCTGGAGATACCAGCCGCTCATTGTGCAGGGCCTTCCTCAGAGGCGGTCGGCTGGGATTCGACAGGCGAGGTCGCTGCATACAACGCGTCCAGGAGCGCATCGTGATCGAGAGCGATGTCCAGGCTGAGGCTTGACAGTGCCCCCGACAGGACGTCTGCCAGGGGATCGTCGATCCGCTTGAGCGCGGCCGAGAGCGCCGAGATGTTTTCATCAACGGTTCTGCTGTCATCGATTTCGAACGCAATTTCAGTATTCGTCACTATGCTCCCCCAAGCACATAATCGTCCGTCGTCGTCACACAATGCGGCAACGCAAATGATCGTCTTGCTACTGCTTTCGTGCACGCACGTGGTACGGATTCGGCCTCACATTCAACACGGCTAACGCGTTATCCACCTCGCAGACAGCGCGCCCTTGGTACTTTCCGTACGAAATTGATTCTGAGCGACCTCCTCAGCCGCGCGAGTAGGTTTCTTAGCGCCCCCGCGTCGCAATTCTGTTAAATGCGACAATCGGCTGAGAGCACGGCGCCGCAACCTTTGAGTCGGAAGCGGCGAGCCCGGCGAAGTGTCTTGCTCACGGGACGAGGCCCATTTTGTTCTCCCTTCCGGCCGAGGAGCCCGCGGGCCGATGACTTCAAGCTCGTCGGGTTAATGGCCCGCCCCTTGCTGCGCCGAGCCTGCAAGATCGGAAAGCAAGTACCTCACCGGGAGAGCCGAGTTACTTTCCAGCCCTGACAATCTCGACGTCGAGCTTGCACGCGCCGGACTTGAGCTCCAGGAAAATAGGCCTGCAGAATCCGCTCGGCGCTTCGAGCATCATCTGTTCGCCGGTGGATCTGGTTCCCTGGAAAACATATCGTCCCTGCGCCGATTCCAGGGGCCGCTTTGCTGAATTCGCCATCAAGTACCCGTAATTCTTGTCGTAGCAACCGCGGACGCTGGCATTCAGGTCAGGCAATTTTCCGGCACAGGTGAATTGCCAGGCGATCTCATCGCCAGACCGCGGCTGATAGCTCGCGCCGTCGTCCGCCTGTAGCGTGGTTTGGATGGACGTGTCCTCTCCGAACACCACCGAGAAGCGCCCGCCGTTGGGGTCTTGACGCACGACCAGTCTTGCCGATCGCCCCGAGACGATCCGCCTCAGCGAGACGACCAGATGCTCAATAGCCTCGTCGCGGGCAGGCGCCATCACAAGCACAAGCGCGGCCTGCTGGTCGAGTTCAGCCTGCAGGATCCCGGCGTATCTTTGCCGCTCCGCAAGGGAGCTCGGATACCCGGCACGTCCCAGATAATCCGTCCAGACGTCTCCGAGAGTCTTGCCACCGGGATAGTCCGCGCGGTCAAACGCGTTTGGCCCGAAATCCAACACAAATTTTTCTCGGGCCGCGGACATCGCCGCTGATAACCGCTGCGCAAGCTCGACCTTGGACGGTTGGGACTGGACCGCAGGATCAGCTGACTGTGCAAAGACGGGGAGCTCAATCGAAAGGAAGATCGCGCCTGCCAAGCCTAGACAGCAGAGAGCGCTCTTTAGTAGAGAGACGCAAAGAATTTTCAAGCAAGCCTCCTAAACATCTTAACTCGGACCACAACCTATGATTTGATATATGGAAATCGCATCCAATTTGCACTTTGCAAAAGCAAACCGCAACCATTACTTGCAAACTATATGATCGAAGAAATTGGCGCCTTTCTAAATGCCATACCCGGGGCGGCGGCGAGCCCTCTCGCCCTTATCGCGTATCTGGCAACGGTCCTTGCCTGGACGCTGATTGCGTGGCGGGTGAAACGCTTCCAGATCCTGATGGACAAGATCGAGAAGCTGAAAGAAGAAGATCGCCTGGAGGCGATACGTATCGAAACTGGCCGCGTCGTGCCGAAGGGAATGACCGCGGAGCAGTATCTCCGCTCGCGCATTCATTTCTTCATATTCGCGGGCTTCCTTGCCTTCTGCGCCACAGCGGTTTTCGTTGCCTCCATGGCTCTCGTTCGTGTGTACGAGCAGAAGGCTCGTGCGGACGGGTACATCAACGAAATACTCGGTCAGCCGTCCTCGTCCACCCTCGAGGCCCCCTCACCTTACAAGAGTGCGATCAACACACTTCGCAATGGCCGAAGCATGATAGTGGAGGCGCAGGCCGAGATAAGACCTCCGCTCTCGAAGGCAGATCTCGATCGAATTGTTGCCGAGTGGCAGCTCCAGCATCTGTCGGCGGATCAAATCAACGACCGGTTCGCAGAAGTGGCGGGAACGGCGCGGCTGAAACGGGCCAATCAGAAGCTGGGCGAGGTCACAGGCAGAATCGAGGCGATCTATGAGAAGCTCGCCAATTGCTTCCGAGCAGCGGAATGCAGGCCCGGCGATCAATTCCCCAGAATGTGCAATGCAGTCAAAGACATCCTCGCTACCATCGACCAGATCAATGCTTCCGCGCTTGCGATTCCGGGCGTGAATTTCAACGCCTCCGGGACGATTGCGACACTCGGTGGCGGATCAATGGACATCGATTTTACCAAGCTGGCCGCGCCAAACGTAACCTATCTGGGGACCGTGATCTGTGATCGACGTTAGGTCGATTGATCGCGCCTCTCGATTGGAACAAAGCTCGACAAGGCCTGTAATTTCGTCCTTTTACGAGGGTTGAGGCATCGGTGCAAAAAATAGCCGTCATTGGTCTCAGCCTGCTGGCGCTTCTTGGCTGCGCACCGGCGGCCGCCGCAGATTTGTCGACCACAATTGCGTCGATGATAGAGCCTGTACGAAGCGCCTACACGTTCCTGCATGAGAATCCCGAGCTGGGGAAGAAGGAGTTCAAGGCCCAGGCGTATCTTCTGGATGCGCTGAAGGGATTTGGCTTCACGGAGTTTATCGTCTCGACCGAAGCGCCGACGGCCGTGATCGCAGTTCTTGATAGCGGTAGGCCGGGACCAGTTATTGCACTGCGAGCTGAGATGGATGCCCGCCCCCTCGAGCTCAACGCGGTTGAGCCAATGTCTCACACCCCGCGCTCACGGATCGACGGCTTGATGCATAATTGTGGTCATGACATCCACGCATCAATCTTGCTCGGCACTGCTGCCATTCTGATCGCCAACAAGAACCGTATTTCAGGAAGGATCGTCTTCTTGTTCCAACCGGCCGAGGAAACCCCGGGCGGCGCCGATGACATTGTGCACGAGAGGATTCTCGAGCGCCTCGGGGTCAAGACAATCTTCGCCGAACATGTCGCTCCCGGCATGCCGATAGGGACCATCGCGATCGCACCAGGTTTTGCCTTGGCCGGAAGCAACTACTTTCATCTCAAAATCAAAGGGACGGGCTCGCACGCGGCTGCGCCCAATGAAGGCAGCGATACGCCGCTCGTCGCCGCGCGCATGGCGATCGAGCTGTCTGAGTATCCGGCTCGTCACCTTGATATCGCTAACAAGCCTGTCATCATTTCGGTCACGCGACTCCTCGCCGATGGCAATGCGGGCAATGTTATCCCCGCGGAGGCCGATGTCAGCGGCACCATCCGCAGCTTCGAGAATATCGCACAGGGCGAGAACGGCGAGCCCTCACTCAAGGAAAAGCTCGATCAGCTTGTCTCGCGAATGGCAGCGGAGGCGACTGTAAATTACGACTGGACGATCCGACCGGGTGCGCCGGCGACGCGTAACGAACCTGCGCTGTTCGAGCAGATCATCCCGCCTCTCGCACTGGCATGGCCCGGGGCGCTGGAGACCCACCCTGGGCGCGGCATGTTCTCGGAGGATTTCTCATATTATACGGACGTCATGCCCGCGCTGTACTTCTCCATCGGAGTCAGCAGGGACGGACGTGGACTGGCTGGAGTCCATACAAAGGAGTTTGATGCGCACCCCGATGTCTTCGCTCAAGGCCTTCGTCTCATGACGACGTTGGCCGTCATTGGGACCACTGGCAAAATGGACTGGCAATAGCCAAACGACCTGCGCCATCGACGCAACCTGGCCCGATGAGCGATAAGGCGACATCTGCGACTATGGTCGTCCCAACCTCAAGAAAGGGCGGCTAGGCTCCCGGGTATTGCAATTGCTGGGACTGCAAGGCAGGCCCAGGAAAGCCTTCTCGCCTGCCAAGAGAAAAGCTAGAATGGCACCTACTGCGCGAGGGATCGAAGCCGCACGGCCGAGACGCAAAGCGGCTCGATTGACGAGAGCCCGGTGCGCCGGCAGCCGCACGCGCTCTGGCCGAGCAACTCCGCCAAGACTTGAATCAGCGGCTCTAGATTTCCTCGCGTACATTCGTCTGCGCGTCGTAGATCCTGATCTGAAGCATGGGAAAACGCTTCTTTAGTTCTTCCGCCTGCCCTCGCGCCGTCTCTGGTTGCAAATTCAGTCTTTGAGCCGGCCGTCCACTTCAAGCGCATAACCAGAGGCCGGCAATTCACGGGTGGCAGCAACCATTTCATTCCCATTCTGCACTGAGGTGATTGGGAATGATGGGTAGCGTGAGTCGCCCAAACGGCGCCAGAGCCATCTACCCAAATGCGGTGATTGGCCAACGCACGTTGTGGATTGGCGCCTTGAATAGATCGCTTCAAGGATGGGCATTTGCATCGTCCGAACAGGCGGACGGCTTTCCACTTGCGCGGATGCATGCACGATAGAACCACGGCTCGACGTAGCTGCCCTTCCAGAGCCCCTGGCCGGTGCGCTCAGCCTCGCGCTGAGCTTCGCGATACCTGCCCTTCGAGTATTGGGGCCAATCCAACGCAAAGCCGCTGCGTACCAGCCATTCACCGACATCCCTGCCTGCGACCGAGCAGGTCGCGACCGTGCGGCCATACGGGTCGAGGCTGACTGGGACACAATTGACGGGACGGCGGGCAATGAAGACGTCAAGGTCGTTCGCGGCCTGCGCACCGCAACGATATTGCAGACTGTCTTCGCCGCGGCACAGCTGGCTGCTCTCCGGTGCATCGATACCCCAAAGCCGGATGCGCACTCCATGCATTTCCAGCGTGTCGCCGTCGATCACGCTGGCGTGTCCGACAAAATCGTCGGCCAAGGCCACGTTTGACAGAATGACGAGACTCAATGCGAGAGAGGTTCGACGCATCCCAACGACCTTGTAGCTATCGCAAATCTCGCGGATTTGATTTCGGCCAGTTTTCAAGTGGTATCGCCTTTTTGCCGAAGCCGTGCAGACGGACGATGACCGGCTTACCTCTGACCTGCCCCTGCCGATTTCCTCCAGTTGAAGTTAGAGTCCGGCCTTCTGAAGGACGGACAAATGAAGCGAGCCAGGTTTACGGAAGAGCAGATTATAGGCGTGCTGCGCGAGCATGAGGCCGGTGCGAAGACGG
>NZ_JARWCR020000131.1:0-7681 GCF_029846695.2 Bradyrhizobium nivariense
ATGTACGAAAACAGGCCGCCCTGGTCCTTAAACCTGCCGCGCATGATCGCCTCTGCCGATTCGAGATGGATAAAGTGAATCATCAAGCCCCCTCCGTGGCGAGGGGGTTCTTCAGCAGACTGCTAGGCTTTAAGGGATGTCGTGTCGGGCTGTGCGGTGGCTACCGATCCAACTCGCGCCGGAAGATTGCGACTTGGAAGTTGGCGAACTTGATAAGAGCGGGATTATGCCACTGGGTTTTCCATGCCGCCGAAAATTGGGGGTTTAGTACAATGCTTGGGCCGATGAGCCGGTTTTGATTTGTCCGACGCACTGGAGGATCTGGCGCGCGCCAACAAATCGGTAATCTGATCTTTGTTTTGAAGAAATGGAGCCACTTTGAGAACAGCGCTTTGCTTCGCGATGTTGCTCATTCCCACGATCGCGCTCGCTCAAGGCGCGACACCGGCAAAGGGACCGACCGTTGGCGCGAAGCCGCTCATTCAGGCGAAGCCGAGGGCGCCCGTTGGTTGCAAGCTCGTCGGAGCGGTCAAGGGAACGAAGCTCTGGGCGGGCGAATGCACGGCGGCGCCGGAGCTAAGAACAGGTACGCCAGCCGAAAAGTCGAGTCCGACCTCGGACCCGGACGCGGCGGGCGGGGCCATTCCGAAGGATCAGCAGTAACGCCGCAATTCTTGTGCAATGTGCAATCTCTATTCGATCACCACAAACCAGGAAGCCATTCGGGCGCTCTTCCGGGTGATCAACCGCTACGTCGGCAACCTGCCCCCGATGCCCGGCGTATTTCCTGATTATCCGGCCCCGGTGGTCCGCAACACGCAAACCGGGACCGAGATGACGCTGATGCGTTGGGGCATGCCGCCTCCGCCGCGCACCGGCGGGCCGCCTGTCAGCAACATCCGCAATACGTCGTTGCCGCATTGGCGCGGCTGGCTGAAACCTGAGAATCGTTCACGGCATCGCTGAAGTAACTGCCTAGCGCGCCCCGTTTGGCGATGGTCCGGGCTTGCATCAGTTCGTTCCAAATCCGGAACGCGGTGAAGCAAAGTCGCGGGCGTTGCAGATTTACAACCCGCACAGCCATTCGAGCTACTAAGCTCGTCGATTGAGACGACCAAAACATATTTCATTCTTAGTTCAATATGATCAGCGGGAGCGAAAGATGTTTGATGTCTATCGCAATGACAGGCGCGACTTGCTTGTCCTAAGTACAGGCTCTGCCGTACCCGTGCTGTACTCTGCTCACAATTGGCGCAAGAGCAGAAATGAACCGCCCCGGGTTTGCCGGAGGCCATTTGGTTTAAGTTATGCCGCCATGGCCGGTTGTTCCAGCATGGCGTAGTAGCGTTGCTCGGCTTCGGCCGGCGGGATGTTGCCGATGGGCTCCAGGAGCCGCCGGTTGTTGAACCAGTCCACCCATTCCAGCGTCGCGAACTCGACGGCCTCGAAGCTGCGCCATGGTCCGCGCCGATGGATCACCTCGGCCTTGTAGAGACCGTTGATGGTTTCGGCGAGAGCGTTGTCGTAGGAATCTCCAACGCTACCGACAGAAGGCTCGACGCCAGCTTCAGCCAGGCGTTCGGTGTATTTGATAGAGACGTATTGGCTGCCCCTGTCGCTATGATGCACGAGCCCGCCGTGATGGACCGGTCGGCGATCGTGCAGGGCCTGCTCCAGCGCATCGAGCACGAAGCCTGCGTGCGCCGTGCGGGAGGCTCGCCAGCCCACGATCCTGCGGGCATAGGCGTCGATCACAAAGGCGACGTAGACGAAGCCGGTCCAGGTCGCGACATAGGTGAAGTCGGAGAGCCAGAGGACGTTCGGCCTTGGTGCCTTGAACTGGCGGTTGACGTGATCCAGCGGGCATGGCGCGGCCTTGTCGCTGATCGTGGTCTTGGCGGATTTGCCGCGGATGACCCCTTGCAAACCCATGTCCCGCATCAGTCGCGACACCGTGCAACGGGCAACATCGAAGCCTTCGCGCTTGAGCTGCCGCCAGACCTTGCGCGCGCCGTAGACGGAGAAGTTCTGGTCGAAGACGCGACGAACCTCGACCTTCAGAGCGGCATCCTGCCTGCGCGCCGACCGCTTGGCCGGATCGCGCCGCTTGGCCACATGGGCGTGGTAGGTCGAGGGGGCGATCGGCAACACCTTGCAGATCGGCTCGACCCCATGCGCCCCACGATGATCATCAATGAAGGCGATCATGGCTTGGACCGCCGTCGAGCTCCGCCATCGCAAAATAAGCGCTCGCCTTGCGCAGGATCTCGTTGGCCTGCCGAAGCTCACGGTTCTCCCGTTCGAGCGCCTTCAGCTTCTCGGCCGTGTCGGTCGGAACGCCGGCCCGCTGCCCGCTATCGACCTCGGCCTTCTTGACCCAGTCATGCAGCGTCTGCGGCGTGCAGCCGATCTTGGCCGCGATTGACGTCACTGCCGCCCAGCGCGACGGGTGCTCGCTGGCGTGATCCAGAACCATCCGAACCGCTCGGGTCCGGACCTCGGGTGAAAACTTGTTCGTCGTCTTGCTCGTCATGGCTCCATCCTCTCAGGAGTTGGAGCCTCCGGCAAACCCGGGGCGGTTCAAAAAAGAGTTCGCAAGGTCAGCGACGAAATCAAGTCAGCCGTTCAGGCACAAGGCTATTACCTCCGCAGCCTACGGGCCACCAAGGAGCGGATGGTCGAGGTCGAGTGAAGGTCGCGGGCCGGTGTTCTCCACGTGCAACTTCACAGCGATCACCAGCAACCAAGCCGCTATTCCGGCGCTCTTCCGCGTCGTCAACCGCAGCTTGAATGCGAACGCCTTTGGCAGGTTAGCTCGTCCCCGCGCCATCCAACCGCGCCAGCCCAGCCTCGATCACGATGATATCTTCCTCGATCTGCCGGAGGGTTGTCCGGTAATCAAAACCGGTGCGCGCCCTTAGGTCCACGGCCAGCTTGCTGCGCTGCATGCGCAAATCGTCGAGAGCCCTTCGGTCATTCAAGCTAACATAACCGTCTACAATGAGTTCGATCGCGTTTGGCATCCCCGACCCCAGTCCTTATCGACCGCTCGGCAAAACTTACCCTGCGACACCGTTCAAAACGGCATCTCTTCGCAAATTGTTTCCAGCAGCCGTCAAATGGGGCCCTATGGTCAGACCGAGCCGACCTAACGTCAGGAGAGCAAGGGGGCTGCACAGTTCAATGGAAAGACCGGCTCCCAATATCGCAATGGCGCGTTGTTCATCCCTGTTGAGATCAGCCCATGAGATGCCTCCCCATGAGATGTCCTCCATCACGCGTCTCCGTCGCAAAGAACTATCTAAAATCCAAACGCATGCCTGATTTGCCGCAGCATAGCCATCGCCGCGTCGGTGTTCCGAGTAGCCCTGTTAGAGCAAAGCCAATCGGCTGAGCGGGCCTTTATGCGTCAACAAAATTGCCGGATGGTCCGCAAACCAATGCTTTGCCCAATTTCGATAGCATTCTCTATGCAACTTGCATACGGCAATACCGGCCGCTCGCAACCGGATAAATGTTTCTTAACCGCTTCGGCGTGAAACTCTGAACACGGACATTCTACAGAGGGTCGGCCTGGCCCATGGTTGTCATGGCAAGGCTGGTCCGAGTGGGGCCTGTCCCGTTGTCCTCGCGTGTAGCTGTATTTTTCATCATCGCTTTTTGATCACTTTCGACGAAGCAACGTCATAATGGCCGACCCGCAAAGGAGATTTGCGACGATGTCAGTGCTGCACTTTCAGCGGCCTTACCAAGGGAGATCTGAGACAAGTCCCTCGCGCCAGAAATTGCCTGACATTTTGCCGACCGTCGCCGCTCTGTTGTCGCAAGTTCAAGTTCTCGAAATTCAAACAACAGATGACATCCGTCAGGCCATCTTCATGCTTGAACTCGCGAATGGTTGCATCCGATTGATCATCGGACAGGCCAAATTGAATGAAACAACCAGAACGGCTTTACTAGCTCAGTCGGCGAGGATCGAGTTGCTCATTGCGGCCACGCGCAGAGAGGCGGCGCACCTATTTTAAGGGAAATGATTTGGATTGGGGATTGCAGATGATCGGAAACAATCGAAAGGCGAACCGTGTTCGGTTTGAGCACAAGCATAGCGTCAGCATCATGGGTGTCGACGGGACATGGCGGCGACGCTGCATTCTTCTCGACGCCTCTGCAAGCGGCGCCAAACTTGAGGTCGAGGGCTCTATCGACCCCCTGAAGGCGCAGGAATTCTTTCTGGTCCTATCCTCCACTGGTCTGGCATTTCGGCGGTGCGAGCTGATCTGGGTCGACGGGGCTCAGGTCGGCGTTCATTTTGTCACCGAAAAGGCAAAGAGCAAGGCGATTGCAGAGAAGCGTCTCGTTGGTTCGCAATGACACGAGTTCGGATTAACCCATGATCGCTCCGAGGACCGACAGGTTTGTTGTCGCCACACGTTTCAAGATGAGCGAGCTGGGGATCATTCAATTCCCAGATTTAGCCCACAAGACCGGTACGGTTGTCGAAGTCAGCATTCGCACCACCGGCCTGACGGTGCTGTTCGATGGTGCCACAAGACCGACCGTCCTAGACCAAATCTATATTGCTCTTCTGTCGGAGTAGCAGTTTTCGGACAGCGCCCCTTCCTTCTCTGACTGCCGTTCCGAGCCGACAATCCCGATGGCCGTCCGTACTCGCAGTTGGGCCAACGGCGACGTCAACCCGTAAATTTCCCAAGTGCCGGCAACCAGGCGCACTGATTTAGTGGCGGCAGGTTGAGCGCCGCACCATGAAGCTACAAAAGCCAAAACAATGGGCCGACCGCGAGGTCCAGCGATTGGTCAAGCTCGCCCGGCAGGGCGTTGGCACAACGAAGATCGCCGCCGAACTGGGCCGCCACGCCGGATCGGTGAGGCGAATGGCGCGAACGATGGGAATACTGGTTAAGAAGTAGCCGTCGATGTCCGGTTTACCGCCAAAATCGGCCGAAGAGCGGATGGCCTCCGAGGTCGCAGATGGGCCATGGCACAAAGTCGCTGCGCTCCAGCCCGCTGCGCGGGACCAAGAACCGAGAGGCCGGTAGCCGATCCGAGAGGACGGCGATAGCGGGGTGGCAGGGTCAACATGATCAACTCGCGTCAGGGCCCGCCTACCAACGCATGATCAAAACCAACAGATCATCTTCGGGCCAGCACCTAAGCCAGATCGACCCTACGCACGAAAGTAACAAAATCGTCTTGACGAGTAGCGCAAACCAGTTTGCCTTGAATGTGTCGTGGATATTTCTGCTCGCAAGAAATTGATTCACACTATGCCACTGAACAAGGATCGACCGATTAATCGCGCAATGGTTGTCGGATGTGCCATTTCCGCCACGCGCAACTATCTGAAATCACAGAGGCCAAGAAGATTAAATCCCCTATTTAGCAACACTCGTGCCAAGACGCTTAAGTTGTGCACGCATTCGAGGCCGCCATTCTTCGAGTTTCGTACGTCGAGCACCTCCTACAAACCCCCATAGCGCTCGCTGCTCCGCAGGTGCCCAAATCCCGCGACTTCGTGCCTTGCCGCTTTTTGGACGCCGGTCAGTGGAGCGTGCGGAGCGTCTCTCGTTGCCGGCGTCCAAAAACCTACACAAAAGCGGCCATTCAGCGCTATCAGAAGCTCCATGAAAACCGAGGTGTAGAGCGCTATCGCTGTAAGATTGTGGAGGAGTGCCGGTTAGGCTAGAATTGAGTACTGCTGGGGCAGCTATGTCAGAGGAGCTGACTATGGCCAAAAGCATTCTTGTTAGTTTTGCTATCCTCACTCTCGCCACTTCTGCCGCTTTGGCCGCGCAGCGGACGCATCATCGCCAACCGATGAACGCATTTGCCGGTATGGGTGCGTCTCCGGTCATCTCGCCGGGCGGTGTGAGTAGCAGCGACCGCGCCCTCTATATCCGAAATCTGCACGACTCCGGGTATAATAAGAAGAACGATTTCAACGCTGGTCATATGTGCGTGTCCTGTGATTTTCACGGCAATTGACTAAGCTGGTGCTGTGGCGACTGAGAACGGGATAACAACAGGAGCAGCCGGGCAAGACGAACCGGGGCGGGTGTGCAAATAGAAACCTCGCATTTTTGAATACGAGCTTCGCCAAAAAATCGCCCCCAAAGAATTCCCATTCTGGGTTTCCTGTCGGGGGCTTTTTTGTTTGCCCGCCCCGCAGCTCAGCCATGCGTTCTTATTCGCGCCTCATTGGAGGTGATGCCGATGTAGCCGTGACGGTACGGATCGGTGCAGCTTGCGTCATTGATGTAGTAGACGCAGCATTGGTCATCTGCATTAGCAGGCATTTGGGTCTCGTTTCCTTGCTTACGTGTGCGTCGTCATTGTCGTCTGCCCATAAGCCGCCCGCCCGCGTCATAGACGCTCGTGATGTTGCCGCTTTTGGATTCTCTTGCAACGACGTTGCCGCGTGGTAGAGCGTCATCGTGCCTTGGCTGTCGGTCGACGAACTGCCGATGCTCTTTCCGGATGAGTCGTGGAACCTCTTCGACTGTGTCGACGCTGCGCCAGTCAGCAGCGCCAGCGTCAGCAGCGCGAACAGGATCTTGGAACGCCGAGATACAGCCGCGTTTCTTGATACTACGTTGTGGCTGAGGACCGCTTTGGGTCAAAAGCAGCGGTCCAAGCTCGCGCGCTGCCGGGTCCGGTCTAACCCTGACACCGGACCTATCCACACCCACGACGGCCAGTGGTCCGGCGCCGATCCGATCCCCTATACATTGACAATTTGCCTACCGGCCTGCGTGGCGCTTTCATCAAGCCATGCCCCATCTCATCCGCCGCCGCGACCGCACCGCCCGACAGGAAAGCTGGCTGATCCATTACGGCGATGTCCAAGTCGGCAGCATCGGCCTGCGCTCTGGCAATCCGACCGAGAGCGATCCATGGCAATGGCGCTGCGGCTTCTATCCGGGATCGCGCCCGGGCGAATGCACCTCCTCCGGCACCGCCACGACCTTCGCGAGCGCGCGCGTTGCGTACCTGACGGCGTGGGCGCTGTTCTTGTCCAAGCGCACGGAGGCCGATTTCGCGGCGTGGCGCGCCGAGCGCGATTGGACGGCGCGGAAACATGCCGCATGGGGGCGCGGTGAAAAGATGCTGGTCCGATGAGGTGCACCGTTTTCTGGGACTGCGGCTGGGTCTGCGAAAACCATCCCTGACCGGCCATGGGAAGGCGAGCGCGCCTGTACGCGCGGCGGCGCTGGCGCTCCATGTCCTCAGTGCAATCCGAGCGATGGGGACAATCCACCTCGCGGCCGCCGAAGGGCTTCAGGACTGAATTCGACAAGGATGGCTGGCGGCATTGACCGAGCGCGGCCGGCGTGCGCGGCCTGATCGTGTACTGTCAGGACACCTGCGAGGCGGCCCGCCGCGAAGGAAATGTGGGTCGATCATCCCACGTCACGTATCCGCACTGCCTGCACTGGAACATTGTCACGGTCCGGCCCGTGCGCGGATTGAACATTTCAGATACGGCCACCGCGCGGTCGCTCCCGACGCAGTTGTCGCAGATCGGCAAGTTTGCCACCGTTCGGTCGGTCTCGTTCATGGCGCAGGCCGTAGTTTTCCGGGCGGGACCCGCCGTTTCCAGTTAAGCTTTATCGGATATACCCGCTCTCCGTGAGTCGGACTTTTGATCATCGAGCCGAAGCCG
>NZ_JARWCR020000132.1:0-7654 GCF_029846695.2 Bradyrhizobium nivariense
AGGCCGGTGAGTGGTTCCGGCGGGGTCGTCTGCTCATGGTCTCTCCTGATTCGCGGGGCCTATCGTGCCCGCCGTCAGGCAGAAACTCCACTTAGCGTCCTGTGCAGATTTCCGGGACCGGCTCTCAACGCCGCTCGGCCACTGGACGGGCGCGCGGAATCGCGATTGGCGGTAACTGGCGTTTAGCGATGTAGAGATAGCGTGCAGAATTATTTCGCCGGGTCTGGCACCGTGTGCGTCAAAAGCGGCTTGTCGTCGCCATTTAGTGTCAGCGACCATGACGCAAATGCGAAGCGGGGCCTTCCTCGTTGCGATGAAACCACGCGATGGTTCACTACGGACAGACCTCGGTGATTTGACGACGCGTCCTGAAACACAATGTAATCGTCATCCTTTGCCCTGACCATGCTTCCTGGAGTGGTGAATAGCGGCCCCTCGTCTATTTCAATTCGCCCAGCGTAGTCGGGTGTGACTGTGAAAGCCGCTCCAAAGCTCAGCGCGGCCAAATCCTCGTACTTCTGTTGAAGACCTACCGGGCCGGTCATATCAATGAACTGAAAGGTGCTGAAGACGTAACCTAGCCAGCGCTCCTCTGGCGTCGGCCCGGGACCTAGACCGACCACTACGAACTCGGGCTGGCCGCCGATCGTGGTTTTCACCAGTGCCGGCCGCTTAGAATCCTCAAGCCGTATCACCGACGGTTTAATGGCCGCCATTCCTTAGCCCTCCCTTTGGTTTTGGGGAGGCTAGCACACAACTAAGGGATGACAACTAGGTTCGCCAGAAGTCCTTGAACCGATCGGGCGACAGCTCGGTGTAGCGCACTGTGTGCTGGATGTTCTTGTGCCCCAGGTAGGCCTGCAGAGACCGCGTGTCGTGTCCCTTATTGGCCAGGGCAAAGCCGCAGGCATGCCGCAGCATGTGCGGGTGCGCCTTAAAGCCAAGCTCAGCGGCCAGCCCAGCGCGCTCCACCATCCGGGCAAAGCCAGCCGGCGTGAACGGC
Source organism: Bradyrhizobium nivariense (assembly GCF_029846695.2). NCBI lineage: Bacteria > Pseudomonadati > Pseudomonadota > Alphaproteobacteria > Hyphomicrobiales > Nitrobacteraceae > Bradyrhizobium > Bradyrhizobium nivariense. The sequence continues at coordinate 1,004 of NZ_JARWCR020000132.1, forward strand.
GAGCTGCGCTCTGACGTGAAGACGAAGGCCGACCGCGGATTCTGCTCTCGTGCCAGCCGACGCACTGCGCGAAGCTCGTCACCCTGGATCGGGTGGGTACTCGGCGAGCCCTTCTTGACCCGGCGGACATGCAGCGTGGCGGTGTCAAAGTTGATCTGGTCCCAGCGCAGGTCGACCAGCTCCGACACCCGCAGGCCGTGGCGATAGGCCATCAGGATCATGGTGGCGTCGCGGTGTCCGTACCGATTGGCCTTGGCGGTATCCATCAGCTTCGCCACTTCCGCGTCGGTCAGATACTCCCGGGTGCGCAGCTCGGCATTCTTGCGGCGGACCGGCGTGACGACTGTTCGATTTTCAGTGCTCGGCGCGACCAGTTTGAGATGGGAATTCGCCATGACTTTCCGCCTCCCCTGCAAATCAACTGTTCGAATAATAACCCAAATACGAACAGTCTCCAAGGGAGGAAGATTTCACGTAACCGTGAGTCATTAGTCACGTTCCGGCCCAAGTCCGACCATCGTCTAAAGTAAATGCAGGTGCATGTTTTTAATCACGCGCCCGTGTTTTCGCCCGGTCGAACACATCCGCCTTGAACTCTCGACTGAACTTTCGTCTTCGCATCACTACCTCCGGCTCCATGAAACACCTAAACTTGGTGTCCATCAGACCGGCAGCAGCTCATTCGCTAAACCTCCCCGACTGGAAGGTTTTACCTTGGCCGAAGGACTAATCCCCATGGGCTTGTCCGTAGAACTGCCGTCAGTCGGAATTGCAACGGCACGAAGCGTAGGCAGGCGCTAGGCTGAACAGCGAGGGGGCGGCACCTTGGAGTAAGGAGGCCGCTATGGAACGTCTGTACTTGGGCCTTACCGTTACCGGCACATATACCCTGATCACGGTGCTGTTGATGTGGGTGTTCCTGCTCTAGCCGCCCGTACCGGTTCTCTAGCCCGCGCGCGGTTGGCTATATCGAGCAAAGCTTCATTCAGGCTGGACTTTGCCACGATGGGCATATTCCATCGCGCTGGCTTCCCGACCGTGAAGTCTCCGCGGTTGTGTCTTGCCCTTGCCGTCTCAGCACTGACGCCGAGGTAGGCGCCGATTTGGTCCCAGCCGATTAGGACTGGGCAGGCTGGATCAGGCAGGCTAGTGGTCCGTTCGGTATCGCTCATGGCCTCCGCTCTGGTTCAGGCACGCTTCGACCCTTTCCTCCCATGAGATAGGCTGGCTGCCTTCTGCATGGTCCCTGACGATGGGAAGCCCCTGGGGGCCGAGTACTAGTTTCCCTTGGCCGGCGCGTGGCTCGACCCATCACGTTGTCCCCGTGACGTCTCCGGCGATTTTTCCAGGCTTCGCCACGCTAGTGTCGGTCGCGGTGGTCATCCGCTCGACGGCATCAGCGCCATTCGCCCTCCGGGGGGTGCCCGGTCTCAGTGGTCGCGGGTGTTATGGGTCACACTTGCCCGCACTTGGTTCCGATCGCCCTGGGGCGTGTAGCGTCCGGCTCGCTGCCGCGGGTTTAGAGAGCTGCGGCGCTCTGCGGTCATCCATCAACGGCATCAAGAGTTGCGTCTTGATCGCCGGCAACAGGATCATGTCCGAACTCGACCTGTCGCAATTCTCGCGATGGTCGGTCGTGGTTCATTGATGGCAGCGGGAGCATCCGAGCAGACCTGCCATCGCAGGCGCCACGGCCAACCGAACGCGGTGGTTCGATCAGCGCGTGAGCGCCGTTTCCTTGGCTCCCTCGTTCAATAGCCATGAATCCAACGGTGCCGGCCGAGATGTCACGGCAGCTGTCACGGACGTCACGGGAGCAAGCGGCGTTGCGTCACGGGTGTCACGCTCTCGCTCGCGCTGGCGTCTCTTCCGCTCGGCCGCGGTCGGATCTTTCGGCGCCGTCAACGCGGCAAACTTGTCAAAATCCGCGTTGGCCCTGTCCAAGTCGATGTCAGGACGGGCCGACTTCAGCTGTTCTACGAACTGCCGGGGTGACGGTTCATGCGGCCCGATATCCTCGTATCCGCCGCCGCAGTTGCGGATGAGTTCAATGTCGTCGTGCCCGGCGGCTCTCAAGATTGCGAGGGCCACCGCGATCGCGTTGGGCGGGCTGATAATCACCAGATCGTCGTCGTCGAGCCAGCAATACTGCCGAACCACGACATGACCGTCTGTGTTCGTGTAGATCGCCGTCCGCGGCTGCGCCGGGATCACTGTGTCGGCAGTGTCCCACTCGAAATCGCTGCTCACGGGCGCCTCCCGTGAAATGAGAGGCTTGCGCGGAGTGATACGGTGGCGTATCTTGATCTTGCTGCAGCATCCCAGTCCAACAATTTACGCCTCGCCGTTCCCGCGGCGGGGCATCGTTGTTTATCGGGTGGCCGTTCCTCACGACTTTTGACGGCGAGTACCGCCTCAGCGTGGCGCCGACTTCGGAACGGGCCAGGCACGCCCTCCCCCAAGCCTATCTCGAAGAGCCCGTCGTCTCGCTCGACAACGTGGTGCAGGTCCTCTCGATACCCTCGAACGCCAAGTGAACACGCAAGATGATTCCGGGACTTTTTCCGGGACTTTGCGCCGTCGATTCCGAATTTGTGCCCTGTTTCGAGCGGTTTTTGTTCACGGCGGTCCTCAGACGTCGCATCAAAAACGATCGAGAAATCAAGGTGTTTAGGCGCTGGAATGCGATCTACGCAGTCAGCGCAATCCAGTTCTGAAAACTCGGATGCACCAGCGCCTCCGGCGCGACCGCCAGCACGATCAGCGCGGCCACGGCAAGCGTGCGGAAAGTGATGGCGCGGCGATCGACCATCACCGCGATCAGCACCACCGCGGTCATGAAGAACGATCTTTGTGTTGCGACCTCCGCGCCTGACAGCAGCAGGTAGAACGCAGCGGCGACCAGCGCCGCGGCCGCCGACCATTTCTTGATGGCGAAGCCCGCCGCCAGCCCCGGGATCAGAGCGAGCAGGGCGCGCACCGCGAAGAACACGACACCGGCAACCACCGCCATGTGGTAGCCGGAGATCGAGAGTACGTGTCCGAGTCCTGAGATGAACATCGCGTCGTTGACGGGCGTGGTGATCGCATCGCGCCGCCCCGTGAGCAGCGCGGTCGCGATCGCGCGATTGTCGCCATCGAGCGTAGCGCGGATGCGCGCGTCGATCGCATCGCGCAGGCCTTGCATGAAGGCCGCGTAACGCAGCCGCAAGCCGCCGGTCTCAGGCGGCGCCGCCACCGTGATTGCGCCCATTGCAAAACCGGAGGCACCGATGCCCTGGAAGAACATGTCGCGGGAGAAATCGTAGCTGCCGGGCCGTACCGGCGCGAGCGGCGGCATCAGTCGCGCCTTCAGCTGAACGAAGCTGCCGACCTCCGGCGCGGTGCCCTTGCGGACCGACAGGCGCACGCGCTCGAGCCTGACGTCGCTGCGCTGCGCCTCCATTGTGGTGACGCGCAACACGAAACGGTCGGTGCGCTCGCGGATGTCGCGGGCCTCGACGAAGCCCGACAACGACACCGAATAGAGCGACTTTGCCAGCACCGGGTGGGCGATGCGCGCTGTCTTCCAGGTCGCAACGGCAAGGCCGGCCGCGACCGCCGCGATCAGAAGCGCCGGGGCGAACAGCCGGCTCCGCCGCAATAGAGCCGCGCCAAGCATGACCGCGATGGCGGTCGTGGCAACGATCCACAGCACCGGCTCATGATCGGCGGCAAAGTAGAGTGCGATGCCGCCGCCGAAGGCGACCGGCACCCATGGCAACAGCCGCCCGGCGCCAGCCTCGGCGCGTAGCCACGCGCGCAGGGTCTCGGCCAGCGATGTCCAGAGGTCGAGGCCTGCCGGCGCGAGGCCGCCCGCGGACGCGGTGCGGCCCGCGGGCCAAGTCCCCGCGATCCCCTGCGACCGTACCGTCCGGCCCGGCTCCGCCATTCCCTGCACCCGCCGATACGCAACGAAAGCCGAAGCTACCGGAACGTGTAGGCGGGCGAATAGCGGTACGGATCAGGAACGAGCCGTAACGGCCCTACTTTTCCTCTTCCATCGTCACGGCAACGTCCGCCTTGGCGGACAACCGGACTTTGTTGCCCTCGACGTCGGCGACGAGGCCCTTGTCGATGAAGTGGTGGTGACCCCTGTGGCTGCCCTCGCCGCTGTCCTTCTTGGTCAGCTTGATGCGGTTGCCCTCGACGCGGTCGACAGTGCCGACATGGACGCCGTCGGCGCCGATGACTTCCATATGTTCTGCGATGTTCTGCATGGTGGGTTCCTTGTTGGCGTCCCACACAACGCTTGAGAGGCCTTTCCGTTCGTTGATGACAGACCGGCAGGTGCGCCCTGAGCTTCTCCTATCCTGGGACGGAATAGCCTCGGATCGAGCTGATTGAGCCGAAAGTCTCATAAGGTGCCGGCTCCCGGCGGGATTACACTGATTTCCCCGCCTCCCCGACAGACGGGCAAGGGGCAGTGGAGGCTCGCGGTTCTAAGGCCGCTGGAGCTCGCCTCAGGTGGTCCAAAACCCCTGAGGCCAGGTGTTGCCGGCGCAACCGAATTGGGCGCCTGCAACGCCTCGCATCACCGACTCCGCGAGAAGACCGACCGCTGAAGTGCGAGGAGATGATGTCTTGAAACCATAGGAGTTGCACATGGCCCTACAAGTACCGAGCGATTTTCGCCGCGTGATTATCGCTGCATCGGTGGGAAACGTCATCGAATGGTATGATTTCTACATCTTTGGCAGCCTGGCCGCAGTTCTATCGGTCAAGTTCTTTGAGCAGTCCCATCCCGTTGCGGCCCTCCTCAGCACGATCGCATTGTTCACGGCAGGGTTCCTGATCCGTCCGTTGGGCGCATTCCTGTTCGGATGGATGGGGGATCGGGTCGGCCGCAAATACACGTTCCTCATCACGCTCAGCGGAATGGGATTGGGCACGGGAGCGATCGGGTTGATCCCGACCTACCAGTCGATCGGCCTCACGGCCGCGTTCGTTCTCTTCGGCTTGCGCATGATCCAGGGCCTGTGCCTCGGTGGCGAATATGGTGGCGCCATCACCTACGTTGCCGAGCATGTGCCGGACGACCGGCGCGGCTACTACACCGGCTGGCTCCAGACCTCTCCGACTCTCGGGATCGTCGTGTCGCTGGCCGTGATCGTCCTGACGCGGACGTATGCCGGTAATCAGGCATTCGATGAATGGGCGTGGCGCGTTCCGTTCCTGGTGTCCTTCCTGCTCGTGGCCATCGCGATCTACATTCGGCTCCAGCTCCAGGAGACGCCGATCTTCCAGGAAATCAGAGCCCGCGGCCAGATGACGAGTAATCCGTGGAAGGAGGCCTTCCTCAGTTCGAACATCAAATTCATCGGGATCGCCATTGTGGTCCTGATCGGACAGGGCGTGGTTTGGTACAGCGGGCAGTTCTGGGCGCTTTACTTTCTACAGCAGGTTTCCAAGGTGGACGCATTGACCTCCGCCTACATCGTGGGAGCTGCGCTACTCATTGCAACGCCGAGCCTGATCTTCTTTGGCTGGCTGTCGGATCAGATCGGCCGCAAGCCGGTGATCCTCGGCGGCATGCTGCTCGCCGCGATCACGTACTACCCGCTGTATCTGTGGCTGGGAGCGGTCACGCAGCCCGGAAATATCAACTATCCGACCGCTATCTTCATCATCTTCATCCTCGTCTGCTACGTCGGGATGGTGTACGGGCCGGTCGGCGCGTTTCTGGCGGAATTCTTTCCCGCCAGGATCAGATACACCTCGGTGTCCGTTCCGTACCACATCGGCAATGGCTGGGGCGGCGGATTGGTGCCGTTCATCACTTCGGCCGCCTTCGCGGCCACCGGCAGCATCGGCTATGCGCTGATTTACCCGATCGTGGTTCCCGCGGTGTGCTTCGTGCTTGCCGTCTTCCTGATGCCGGAGACCCGCAAGATCAGCATCTGGCAACCGATCGAGCCCAGAACCGCCTTGTGACGTGATCAACTCTCCTCCGGCCGCCAGCCGATGGCGGTCGGAGAAGAGCGGACTGGCTTCCTTCTCAGCCGGCTCGGTGATGCCAGTGATCGTGCCACCAGGCGGTGACGTCGCGATCGGTCATCAATTCCCAGGCAGCGAGCAAGATCACCAATAGGCCCGACGATACGCTGCTCACCGTGGCGGATACGGACTCATAACCAAGGGACCAAGGCGCCACGACCAGAGCCAGGCCCAGCAGCATTTCGCCCCATTCTTCCAGGTAGGACGGGATGACAAAGGCTTCTAGGGCAAACAGCATGACGCCGAGCCCGAGTGCAATGGTGAACCAGACAGTTGCCCCGGATAGACCCAGGACAAAGGACGACAGGACCAGCCATACGCCCACCAGCAGGCTGACAGCGTCTTGCCAATGTTGGATACGCATAGTGCTCACCTCCCTCCCCACATTTATGTATGCGGGGCTACATATATGGGGACGCAACGCTCAAGAAGCATCCGTCCAGCCTGCGTTGTGTTGCCGCGATTACCGATCCAAGAGCCGGCGCCCGGAGCTATCGCCAAATTTTGGTGACGGCCGGGCCGGTCAGGCGGCGGCGGTTATGGGCTGACGGTCGGTCGGCTTGGCGATGACCTCGATCCCGTCGTTGAATGTCACACCAAGAACGAGTTTTGGCA
>NZ_JARWCR020000133.1:0-7466 GCF_029846695.2 Bradyrhizobium nivariense
GCCGACCTCCCCCGCAAGCGGGAGAGGTTGAGCACCACCGTGGCCCGATCAGCTCTCAACCATACTCATTTGCTCTAGCCGGTTGAAGCCGAAAGACAGGACTTGGAGGATAGGATGCGCGAGAACGTCGTCGGTCGGGCCAATGTCGAGGACACGCCCGAGCTCAAGGCCTATTACAAGGACCTCGAAAAGGTCGAAGCCGGCGCGCTCTGGACGGTCGCCAACAAGATCGAGCCGTGGGCGCCGCAATCGGCGTCTGTTCCCGTGCTCTGGCGCTACAACGATCTGCGCGAGCACGTGCTGCGGTCGGTCGAGCTGGTCTCGCCGGAGAAGGCGGGACGCCGGGTGATCTATCTCAACAATCCCGGCCGCCGCGACGTCTCGGCCGCGGTCGGCTGGCTCTATTCGGGATTGCAGGTGATGCACCCCGGCGAAGTCGCCACGGCGCATGCGCATTCGGCGTCCGCCTTGCGCTTCATCATGGAAGGGTCGGGGGCCTACACCGTCGTCGACGGTCACAAGATGACGCTCGGGGCGCGGGATTTCGTGCTGACGCCGAACGGCACCTGGCACGAGCACGGCGTCGAAGGCAACGGCTCGGTCTGCATCTGGCAGGATGGGCTCGACATCCCGCTCGTCAATGCGCTGGAGGCGAATTTTTTCGCGGTCCATCCGAGGGTTCAGCAGGAAGACTCCGGCTATCCCGTGGACGACATGACCAGGACCTGGGGCAATCCCGGTCTTCGCCCGGCCGGCTCGAAATGGTCGAAGGGCTATTCCCCCATGTTCAAATATGAGTGGGAGCCGACCTACGATTCCTTGCGGAAATATGCCGCCGCGACCGATGGGTCGCCTTACGACGGCATTCTCATGAACTACGTCAATCCGGTCACCGGCGGCCACGTGATGCAGACGATCGGCGCCAGCATGCAGTTGCTGAGGCCGGGCGAACGAACGAAGTCGCATCGGCACACCGGCAGCTTCATCTACCAGGTGGCCAAGGGCCGTGGTTATTCGGTGATCGGCGGCAAGCGCTTCGAGTGGGAGGAGCGCGACATCTTCTGCGTTCCGTCCTGGGCCTGGCACGAGCACGGCAATGCGTCGGACAGCGAGGACGCCTGCCTGTTCTGCTTCAACGATCTGCCCGTCATCGAAAGTCTCGGCTTCTACCGGGAAGAGGCCTATGGCGACAATGCGGGCCACCAGCCAGTTGCCGCCTGACGTCCCCACACAGAATTCAACCGAAAGAGCCGGATAAAGCTTCATGCGCCTTGTTACCTACACCCTGGGCACCAGCGGTGCCCGCCTCGGAGTCCTTGTTGACGGATTGGTTGTGGACGTCGAGCACCTCGGTGCGTCGCTCGGCTTTGCATGGCCGAGCGACATGCTGTCGTTGATCGACAACAGCGTGACACTGCTGCCGGCGCTCAAGGAGTGCCTGGAGACCGCCAATGGCCGTTTCCCGGCCGGCTCCGCCGTTCCGGTCGAGGATGTGAAGCTGCAGGCGCCGATCCCGCGTCCGCGAAAGAACATCTTCGGCATCGGGCTGAACTACCGCGCACATGTCGCGGAGTCCGCCAAGAGCCTGGATACGGACAAGGATCTGCCGAAGCAGCCGGTCGTCTTCTCCAAGCCGCCGACCTCCGTGATCGGTCCGGGTGCGGCGATCCAGCACAACGCGAAAATGACGCAGCAGCTCGACTGGGAAGTCGAGCTCGCCGTCATCATCGGCAAGACCGCGACGCGCGTCGCGACCGAGAAAGCGATCGACCACGTCTTCGGCTATTCGGTGATGATCGACATTTCCGCGCGCGACAATCGCCGCGCCGGCCAGTGGATCTTCTCCAAGGGCATGGACACCTATGCACCGTTCGGCCCGTGCATCGTCACCGCCGACGAGATTCCAGATCCGCATGACCTGCGGCTCTGGCTGACGAAAAACGGGGTCATGAAGCAGGACTCCAACACCAAATACATGATCTTCGACATTCCGGTGCTGATATCAGACATTTCATCGGGCATGACACTCGAGCCGGGCGACATCATCGCGACCGGAACGCCCGAAGGCGTCGGCGCCGGCAGGACTCCCCAGGAATGGCTGTGGCCGGGCGACGTCGTGGAGGCTGGAGTCGATGGCATCGGTGTCATCCGGCACCCCGTCGTCGCGATCTGATGACGTCGTTCTCGTTCGACCGCGAGCTGAGGTTCGGCGACTGCGACCCCTCCGGCATCGCTTATTTTCCGTCCTACCTGAACATCCTCAATGGCGTCGTCGAGGATTTCTGGGCGGCGATCGGGTTTCCGTGGCCGCAATTGATCACGGTCCGCAAGATCGGCACGCCCACGGTGCATCTGACCTGCGATTTTTCCCGGCCGTCGAGGTTCGGTGATCTCCTGACGTTCAGCTTGCGCATCGTCCGGGTGGGCGGATCATCTCTCCATTTGGAGCATGTCGTCTCGGGCGCAGATGGCAGGCGCTGGCGCGCCCGCCAGATCCTTGCCGCGACCTCGCTGGTGGATCACCATGCGATTCCATGGCCCGATGATATTCGCGCCGCGCTCGTGCCACATGTGAGCGTGGACGAAGGCGCTGAGGCAACACCCGCATGATCTCGCTTTTCATCACATTCTCCGATCCGGCAGGCGAACGGCGGCTTCATCCCGATGAAATTGCCGCCGTAGTGGAGCTGGCCGGATCAATCCCGGAGATGACCGAAGGCGTGCTGTTCACGCCGCTCGAACAGTCGGTCGATCATCCCTTCAAAGCCGATGGCTCCGGCCCTGTGTTTGCGCTTCAACTGCGGTTTCCCGACCTGTTCGCGTGCGAGGCGGTGATGGACCGTGGCGGCGTCCTCGCCAGCCTTGCGACAGGTGCCGGACTATCCGGCCTCACCGGATTGGACGTCACCCATCAGGTGATGCTGACGCGCTCGTTTCCGGTCGACGTTGCCGAGCACCCGCCGGGCACGGTCACTCCATGCAGCTACCTCGTGCACTATCCCGGCCCGGCCGAGGACATGAACGCCTGGAACCTGCACTACCTGGAGCATCATCCATCGATCATGCGGACCTTCCCCAACGTCCGCCAGATCGAAATCTACACCCGCGTCGATTGGATCGACCGGCTGCCGTCGCAGCGCGTCGAGCACATGCAGCGCAACAAGCTGGTGTTCGACAGCCCGGAAGCCCTCGCGCACGCGCTCGCCTCCGACGTGATCAAGCGCATGCGCGCGGACTTCGTGAAATTCCCGCCGTTCGCAGGTGGCAACAAGCATTTTCCGATGCTGACGCGGGTGGCCATGGCTAGGCCTAGCGAACCGAGAGCGTGAATAAATTCAGATGAACCGCCAGATGTGCTTTGGCGCTCCTTTCAGACTCGGATTACAGGTCACCGCACGTCGCTAAAGGGCCAGAGGCAGACTCGTTCGTCGACCGCTAATGGCGGACTACAGCCAGTCGCGACCGCCAAAGCAATGCTTAAATCTTCATTGCTCTTGCCGCCTGTTCTAAACTGGCCGGCACAATCACGCGATGAAACGGCGCTATCGTCGTAAGATAGATACGCCCCAGTCGGTTATGGCAATGCACGACGGTACCCGCGACCAGCTCGCGCCCATTTGCTGCATCGGCGCGAAGTTGGATGGTGACGCGGAAGTCGAGATGCCAGTCATCCGCGCCCAGTACCAACTCCGTCGCGCTCTTTGACAGCACTGGGAAGAAGCCGATAACCGGCCCACGCGCCGCTGCGGCAAGACCGACGGTGCGCGACGATTTGACGGCGACTGTCGCCATCACCACATCACGGACACGCGTGAGCGCACGAATCCACCACGGCTGTCGCTCGAGCGCGGCGCGTGCCAGCACCTCTACATCATCGCTGGCCCCCGCCGGCAGTTGAATTGCAAAGGCATCCAAAAGGTCCGCGCCCGCGTAGAGCGGCGCGAGCACGCTGTTGCTGGGCATGGGCACGGCGCGCGCTTTGGTCATGCGATCAGGTACCCGATGCTGGGGAGGGGCGTAGCGCAGTTGGCGTTGCGGACGATCTTGCCGCCGTAGTCCCTTTTTATATCCACGCGCTCTGCATCGCAACAATCCTGCGGCGCACATGTCTCAGTTGGGTCGTTCGCGTCGGTTCGGCCGGAGCATGGCGACTTCCGGTCAACCTCGGTGAACTGACATTCTCAGGATGGGCGGGCATGTCTCAAACGGGCCAACAGGCGACATGGCACCACCACAGCAAAACAATCCCGGCACTTGGCCGGGATCGATACTTCACGCCTTGTTCGTAAACCAAATCGTTGGAGCTCCCGCCACTCCCGCATTCTGCATGGCATTCTTCAATTCAGCACTCTCCGCGAAGGCTTGCGCAGCTTCAATCGTGGCGAACTCGTGAGTTACTGTGATGTCATTGGGATTTTCGGCTGCTCGGTAGACAGCCTCGGCTGTTACGCCCTTCGCCTTCTGAACCGGAGCAAAATCGTCGTAAACTGTCCGCCAGGTCTTGTAGTCGGAAACCGTGTGTCTAACAAACATAGTCGTCATCAGATGTTCCTCCCAGACTGGTCGTAACAATCTTTCCACGAACGCTTGAACTCGACGCCAATAGGTCGTGGCCGCGCACTTACTGCGACAGTGACACTGACTTGCGTATTCAGTTGGTCGCAGTGTGAAGTTGCTGACACCGGGGTCTGACCTTCAGGCCCTAAGCAAACTGAGGCATTATGCCTCTTGGGCGAAACACCCATTTCTAGGGCGCGTCCAGTCTCGTAGAATGTGGTTGCCCCTGAAGCGGGATGTGCCGAAGTCACCGTTCGGGACGAACGAGCAGTACTAGCGCTGTCGGCAGGTACGCTACCCTAAGAGACCGCCCCCTTTTCGGTTTCACACCCCGATTTCACATTCACATTCCACACGCGCGCAGCGTTTTGCGGCGGCTTGTTGCAGTAACCTAGGAGAAAAGCGATGAGCAAGATCGATCGAAGGTCAGTGTTGGGAATCGGAATGGCAGCGGCTTCCGCGGCCATGATGAAGCCGGCCGCCGCTCAAACCACGGCATACAAGGATACGACGCCCTGGCCGGGTGTCGTGGTGCGTGAATATGAAGGCGAGACACCATCACTGATCCCCGGCTTTAAGACCGTCTCGATGCGCGACATCATCATGCAGCCGGGATCGAAGACCATGGGGCCCCCGATGATGAATGCCATGGTCTGCCATATTACCGAAGGAGAGCTTCGGCTTGAGCAGGACGAAAAGATCTTTACAGGCAAGAAGAATTTCGTCTGGACCTGCAACAAGGACACAAAGGAGCAGGCGTTCAATGATGGGAACGTGGTCGCGATTATGCGGATCACGGACCTGAAGGCTTAAGGCTCGTTTCTTCGCAAGAAATCGAATGTAGGAGCGAATGGCGCACTCGACGGCGCGCGCCTTTCGCGTGCAGGACCGCTACGCGCCGATCGCGTCGGTTTGCCCTCTGACGTGGACTTCCGGGTTGCGCCGAATTCCGGATATGTCGCTGCGCCAACCGACGCGATGGGCCACACTCGGACGCTAGTCAGGCACTCGTGTCGAATGATTTAGTCGATACAACAGACATTAAGTTCATCTTCTCAGAGGCGGCTAATCGCCGCCCTTCGACGATCGATTGGGCACGCTTTCCCGTTACCAGTAGGTGTAAGTTGCGAACGGACCCTAGAGTGGTGCTGGCTTCGCATATTTTGACGAAGCGATGCAAGCTGATGACAAATGAGCGATTTTCTTCAGTCCGGCTAGGAGAAATCATCCATGGTCCAGCAGAGCGCAATTTCTCGTCGTCGATTCGTCCAAACGACTGCCGTGAGTTCGTTGGCGCTCGCGGGAATGGGCCGGATCGGTCCTGCCGGGGCTCAAACGATGCGGCCGAACATCGTCTTCATCCTTGCGGATGACCTCGGCTACGCGGACGTAAGCTGCTATGGTCAGCGGGACTATACAACGCCGAACATAGATCGGCTGGCCGCCGAGGGGTTGAAATTCACACAGGCATATTCCAATTCGCCTGACTGCTCTTCGACGCGCACGGGCTTGATCACTGGTCGCTATCAGGCTCGCTTGCCGCTTGGGCTCGAAGAGCCACTTACTTCTTTGAGTCCGAAAGGGATTGGCTTGTCGCCAAGCCACCCCACGTTACCATCACTGCTGAAGAAAGTCGGGTATGGCACGACTTTAGTCGGAAAATGGCATCTTGGTGATCTGCCGGATTTCAGTCCGCTGAAAAGCGGCTATGACCAGTTTTTCGGAATACTCGGCTGCTGCGCCGATTATTTCAATCATGGGGGGGAAGCCTCACAAACGTACGTACTACCGTTCCCAGGACTCGCGCATCAACTCTACGAGCAGGAGGTGCCGGTCGAGCGCCATGGTTACATGACAAACCTACTCGGCGATCGAGCGGTGCAGACCCTTGAAGGTTATGCGAAATCGAAAGAGCCGTTCCTGTTGAGTCTGCATTTCACCGCGCCGCATTGGCCATGGGAGGGACCGGACGACGAGGCTGAGTCAAAGCGGATCAGGAGCATTATGCACCGCGACGGCGGCTCACAGAGAACTTATGCGGCGATGGTGCAAAGTCTGGATGCCAATATCGGTCGTGTGCTGCAGGGTTTAGACGCGAGCGGTCTCGCCAGCAACACCATTGTCGTTTTTACCAGCGACAACGGCGGCGAACGATTCTCCAATGTGTGGCCATTCTCCGGCATGAAACACGAATTGCTCGAAGGTGGCATTCGCGTTCCCGCGATTGTGCGCTGGCCGGCCCGGATTCCAGCGGCAGTCGTGTCCGAACAGGTCATGATAACGATGGACTGGATGCCGACCTTGCTAGCCGCCGCCGGCACTTCTCCGGACGTGGGTTATCCATCCGATGGTGAAGACCTCGGACAAGTCTTGACTACCCGCATTGAGCCGCATCCTCGGAAGTTGTGCTGGCGCTATAAGGCTGGATCGCAGCGCGCCATCCGCGCAGGCGATCGGAAGTATTTGCGGATAGCTGGAAACGAGTTCCTCTTTGATCTTGCGAGAGACCCACGTGAGAGGGCCAACCTCAAGGACCGGGAGAAAGACGTGTTCGAGCGGCTGAAAAGCGATTGGGAGGCTTGGGACGCCACCATGCTGCCGGAACGGCCTCGGCCGGCGAACTACGCCCACCCCGGTAACTTCGTGGCTGACCACTATGGCGTCACCAACTCGGCGCCGGTGACCCCGACGACCAATACCTCCGCGAAGTGATTATTGACTTGAGGGTGTGAGGCGTAGGCCACTAGGCTCTGGTCAGTCTTGGCTTGGAAAATTGATGTCCGCTTCGGGTCCAGGCTGTGTAAAAACTCCGTCGATGCTATGATTCTCTTGCTGAATCGCGGGGGGAATTGATGCGGGGTTTCGTTCAAGGGGTGGATCGCCAGCAGACGACGTTGCTGCCGGAATGC
>NZ_JARWCR020000134.1:0-7436 GCF_029846695.2 Bradyrhizobium nivariense
AAGATCGCCCGGCTCGGCGGTTATCTCGCCCGTGCCAGCGATCCGCCCCCTGGCAATACGGTCATGTGGCGCGGGCTGTCGCGCCTCACCGACATCGCGTTAGGCGCCTTGGTCGGAGGAGAATTTGAAAGCCGGTGAGGGCCGCCTTCCGGGCGGCAATCTTGCCCGCGATAGTTTGCTGATTGATTTGCAAGCAAATGAGCAAACGTGAGCAAGGTTTCGGTTCTGTCGGGTCCGGAGCGGCGGCGGCGATGGACCACGGTCGAGAAGCTTCGGATCGTTGAGGCGAGCCAGGCGCCTTCGACCAGCGTTATCGAAGTGGCACGTCGGCATGACGTGCATCCCAATCTGCTGACGGTTTGGCGGCGGCTGGCCCGAACGGGTGCTTTGGGCGCCGGGCGGGTGCCGCGGCAGGAGGACGAGGTGCACTTTGCGGCCGTTTCGGTTGCGCCGGAGCAGCCGGCATGGACGGCTCGTGCAGGAACTGGCGGGACGATCGAGATCGCCTTTGCAAGCGGAGTGCAGCTTCGGATCACGGGCGCGGTCGATCCCGCGACGTTGACGGCGGCGGTGGCCGCGTTGTCGGGTGGACGAGCCCGATGATCCCGTTGCCGACCGGGGTGCGGGTGTGGCTTGCCACGGGCCATACCGACATGAGGAAGGGCTTCGCCAGCCTTGCGCTCCTGGTGCAGGAGGTGCTGAAGCGTGATCCACTGAGCGGCCATCTGTTCTGCTTCCGGGGCCGACGCGGCGATCTGTTGAAGGTGATCTGGCATGACGGCCAAGGCGCCTGTCTGTTCAGCAAGCGGCTGGAGCGCGGCCGGTTCCTGTGGCCAAGCGTGGCCGACGATGTGGTGACCATCTCACCGGCGCAACTCGGCTATCTGCTTTCTGGGATCGACTGGCGCCATCCGCAGGAGAGTTGGCGTCCGACCTCGATGGGATGAGGATTCTGCTTGCGGCTGATGATGGATGTGATTCCATCGGACCGTGACCGACACTTCTGAATCGCTCCCCACCGATCTTGCCGCTGCGCATGCGATGATCCTCGCCGAGCGCGCCGCGCGGGTTGAGGCAGAGGCGCTTGCGGCAAGGGCGCAGGCTGCGGCGGTGAGTGCCGCGGCCGATGCCGCCAATGCAAGGGCGGACCTGTCGAGCACGGAAGCCCTGATCAGCCATTACAGGCTCGAGATCGAGAAGCTGCGGCGCCAGCTTTATGGCACCCGTTCGGAACGCACGGCGCGCCTGCTGGAGCAGATGGAACTTCAGCTCGAAGAACTGGAAGCAACCGCCACCGAGGATGAACTGGCGGCCGAGCAGGCGGCGGCGAGATCTCAGGCCGTCCAGTCGTTCCAGCGCAAACGGCCTTCGCGCAAACCATCCCCCGAACATCTGCCGCGCGAGCGCGTCGTGATCCCGGCGCCGGCTAGCTGTCCTTGCTGCAGCTCGGACAGGCTGTCGAAGCTTGGCGAAGACATCACCGAGACGCTGGAGGTGGTTCCGCGGCAGTGGAAGGTGATCCAGACCGTGCGCGAGAAGTTCTCGTGCCGGGCCTGCGAGACGATCGCCCAGCCTCCGGCGCCGTTCCACGTGACGCCGCGCGGCTTCGCCGGGCCGAACCTGTTGGCGATGATCCTGTTCGAGAAGTTCGGCCAGCATCAGCCCTTGAACCGGCAGAGCGAGCGCTATGCGCGGGAAGGCGTCGATCTGAGCCTGTCGACGCTGGCCGACCTGGTCGGCGCCTGCACGACCGTGCTGCAGCCGCTACACGCCCTGATCGAGGTGCATGTGCTCGGTGCCGAGCGCCTGCACGGCGACGACACAAATGTGCCGATCCTGGCGAAGGGCAAGACGATCAAGGGACACATCTGGACCTATGTCCGCGACGACCGCCCCTTTGATGGCCGGGCGCCGCCAGCGGCGCTGTATTATGCTTCACGCGACCGGCGGCACGAACATCCCGTGCGGCATCTGAAGGCCTTCAGCGGCATCCTGCAGGCCGATGCCTACAACGGCTACAACGAGTTGTACGATCCCTCGCGCGCGGAGGGGCCGATCACGTCGGCGTTGTGCTGGGCCCATGCCAGGCGGCAGTTCTTCGAACTGGCGGACATCGCCGCCAATGCACGGCGAGGCAAGATTGCCGGAGCGATCTCGCCGATCGCGCTGGAGGCAGTCAAACGCATTGACGCCCTGTTCGAGATCGAGCGCGGCATCAACGGTGTTGCTGCTGCTGAGCGGCTGCGCATCCGTAAGGAGCAAAGCGCGCCGCTACTGGAGGCTCTGGAAGCCTGGCTGCGCGAGCAGCGTGGCCGCCTATCGCGCTCGGCCTCGGTCGCCGAGCCGATCGACTATATGCTCAAGCGTTGGGATCGGTTCGCCCGCTTCATCGACGATGGCCGGATCTGCCTGACCAACAACGCAGCCGAACGGGCCCTGCGCGGCTTTGCCCTGGGCCGCAAGTCCTGGCTGTTCGCCGGATCAGATCGCGGTGCCGAGCGTGCCGCGGTCATGGCGACCTTGATCATGACCGCCAAGCTCAACGACGTCGATCCGCAAGCCTGGCTCGCCGACGTGCTTGTGCGCATCAACGACCACGCCGTCCACAGGCTGGATGAGCTTCTGCCATGGAATTGGCGAAAGCCCATGCCAGGCCGTGCCGAAGCGGCGTGAGCCAAGAGGACACATGAGATCGAGCGGTTTTTCCGCAGCAGAAAAATCGGCGGTGACGGCCGCCTGCCAGCGCCTGATCGACGACTTCCTGAAGCCCCGCTTCCTGCCCACCATCCGGCCGACGCAGTTCAACTATCCCGTCGACATCCTCGGCAAGTGGCACGGCACCAAGTATCGCTTCATTCAGCGCTACCGCTCCGGTTTCCCGGAGAATCTCGGCGAAGAGTTTGACGCGCCCTTCGCCCGCCTCGACTGGATCAGCCGCAACCGCTTCGACCTCCAGTGGCATCGCCACACCGGAGAATGGTTCTGCCTGCATCGCAGCCTTACCCTCGCCGAAGCGATTGACACGCTAACGACCGAAGGATTGTTCCATCCCTTTTGAACATCGTAAGTTCAGTTCCCCGCGGTACTCGCCGGATGGTTACGAATGGCCTGCGCATCAGCTCGCTTCGCGCGGCCCTGGCCATTGGCTTCGCGCGTTGGGATCGACCACCGACATGCCGACGCCTTCGGTCGCACGTACCGGGACGGCGGCGGGATCGAACTCCTCGAGACAGAACACGTTGACGCCGAAATGATCCGGCGCGGCGCGCTTGCGGTGAAACGTGTAGACGCCGCAGCGCGAGCAGAAAAAATGCTTCGCCCGCTGCGTATTCCATTCGTAGATCGACAACTGATCTTCGCCGCTCAGCACAGTGAGCGCACTCTCGTGCACCTTCGTCATCAGCGCGTTCTTCTGCCTGCACAACGAGCAATCGCACGTCGTTATCTCAACGATTTCTGACACGAGCCTGAACGTCACGGCGCCGCAATGACAGGAGCCTCGATAGGTCGGCATGCTGGTCTCTCATGGTCGATGCCATCGAGCATCGGCGAGACCGGACGGCCGCACAACAGATGGATTGCACGCAGAACAATGTTTGGTGATCGCTGCCACCTCCACCGGGCTGTGATCATTCAGCCATGATCCGCCGCTAGCAGGGCGCGCGGAGTTCAGGCGGAGTTCATTTCAGGTTCCCTAGCTTCCTCACCGCCGAGACCTTCGACCGCCGAGACCTTCGACCGCCAAGACCTTCGACCGCCAAGACCAACCACCCCCTTCAGGAGGAGAATTCCATGCCAGCATTGCTTCGTCCCGCGATCACCGCGCTCGGCGTCGCGTGCCTTCTGTCCGCAGCATCGCTTGCATCGTCCGGCGTCGCGTTCGCGCAGGCCAGGCAGCAGCCGGCACCGGCCCAGCAGGCCGCACCCGCGCAGGCTCCCGCACTCAAGCAGATTGCGCTCACCGACAAGCAGCTCGACGGCGTGCTCGCCGCGCAGAAGGACATGGATACGATCACGGAAAAACTTCCGGAGAACGCCGCGCCCGACCAGAAGGTGATCGGCCAGCTCGACGGCGTCGCCAAGAAGAACGGCTTTGCCGGCTACGATGATTACAACAACGTCGTCGACAACATCAGCCTCGTGCTCGGCGGCTTCGATCCCGCGACGAAAAAATATGTCGGCACCGAAGCCGTGATCAAGGCCCAGATCGCGCAGGTCCAGGCCGACAAGAAGATGCCGGCCAAGGACAAGAAGGAAGCGCTCGACGAGCTCAACGACGCCCTGAAGACGCCGGCCCCGCAGATCGAGAACAAGGCCAACATCGATCTCGTCGGGAAGTATTACGACAAGCTGGTCGCAGCATTGGGTGACGATCAGAATTGATGTGCGGAGCGCCGCTGCTCTGGAAAATGCTTGCCAAGCCCAATGCCGTCATGCCCCGGCTTGACCGGGGCATCCAGTACGCCGTGACGGATGTGGTGAGAGCGAGCTCTCCAAAGCAGGCCTCTGGAATACTGGATCGCCCGGTCGAGCCGGGCGATGACGAGAGTTGAATATGCGAATGCCGTCATGCCCCGGCTTGACCGGGGCATCCAATACGCCGTGACGGATGTGGTGAGAGCGAGCTCTCCAATGCAGGCCTCTGGCATACTGGATCGCCCGGTCGAGCCGGGCGATGACAAGAGTTGAATATGCGGCGGAACGTCAGGTCGCGCGTGCATCACATGACCCATAAAAAAAGCCCCGGAGACATCTCCGGGGCTTTCGTCGTTTATAGGCCCGACTTCTTCGAACGACCTACGTCCTTGTCCGCATCCGCATCATGAAGCTGTCGTAGCTGAGCTCCGCGACCTGCATCCAGGCGAGCGACTCGGCCCGGAATGCCGACAGGCTCGCATACATCTTGCTGAAGTGCGGGTTGGTCTTGCTGAGATCCGCGTAGATTTCGTTGGCGGCGCTGTAACAGGCCTCCAGCACCTCCTGCGGGAACGGCTTGAGGATCGCGCCGGCCACCAGCAGGCGTTTCAGCGCCGGCGGATTGACGTAGTCGTATTTGCCCGTGACCCAGGTGAAGGTATCGCGCGAAGCGATCTCGACCGCGGCCTGGTAATGCTTCGGCAACGTGTTCCACTTGTCGAGGTTCATGATGTTGTGGCCCTGGCCGGTGCCTTCCCACCAGCCCGGATAGTAATAGTACTTCGCGACCTTCACGAAGCCGAGCTTCTCGTCGTCATACGGGCCAACCCATTCGGCGGCGTCGATGGTGCCCTTCTCCAGCGCCGGATAGATGTCACCGCCCGCGATCTGTTGCGGCACGCCGCCGACCTTGGCGATGATCGTGCCGGCGAAGCCGCCGACGCGGAATTTGAGGCCCCTGAAATCCTCCATCGACTTGATCTCCTTCCGGAACCAGCCGCCCATCTGGGCGCCGGTCGACCCGGTCGGAATGCCGATGGTGTTGTGCTCCTTCAGCAGATCGTTGAGCAGCTCGCTGCCGCCGCCGAACAGCAGCCAGGAGATATGCGCGCGCGTGTTCAGGCCGAACGGCAGCGACGTGCCGAAGGTGAAGGCCGGGTTCTTGCCCCAATAGTAATACAGCGCCGTATTGCCCATCTCGACGGTGCCGTTCGATACGGCGTCGAGCACCTGCAGGCCGGGGACGATTTCACCGGAGGCGAACGGCTGGATCTGGAATTTGTTGTCGGTGACCTCGGCGACGCGCTTGCAGAAATATTCGCAGCCGCCATAGAGCGTGTCGAGCGCCTTCGGCCAGCTCGCGGCGAGCCGCCATCTCACTTCCGGATTCGATTGCGCGATCGCCGGCGCAGCAACGGCACTCGCGGCCAGGCCCAATCCGCCTGCCGTCAGGAATTTACGACGTTCCATGCGTTTCCCCTCCGTTATGTCGATGCCTTCGACCAGGGAACGATCTTGTTGTCGTCTTGTCTTCGTCGAGGATCGACGTTCTCTTGTTGAGATTGTTTGAGCGTTTCCGGACGGCCCTGATGGGCTCTTTTTGCTGGAAGCCGAGCGTTGCGGTTCCGGCCTGAGGATGACCGGACGCTTTGCGAGAATCAAGCGTCATGCCGCCCTCGCAGCTGCGAACGCAGGCAGACGCAAGTCGGAGCCCTCCGCGATCTGCTACTCGATTAGGCAATACCAACAGGAAGGCTCGCGCATGACGGGCAAGAAGGTCGTGGTCGCCGGAGCGACCGGTCTCGTCGGCCACGCCGCGTTGCGACACTTCGGCGCGTCCGAACCTTGCGAGGTCGTCGCGCTGTCCCGCCGCAAGCCGCGTGATCTCTACGGCGCTCGCCATGTCCCGATCGACCTCACCAGCGAAGCTGATTGCCGCCGTGCCGCTGCCGAGCTTCAGGGCGCCACTCACCTGGTCTACGCCGCGCTCTACGAAGCGCCGCAGCTCGTCGACGGCTGGCGCGACCCACAGCAGATCAAGACCAACGATCTGATGCTGCGCAATCTGATGGGTGTGCTCGAACAGGTCTCACCAGACCTCAGGCATGTCGCCCTGCTGCAGGGCACCAAGGCCTACGGTGTCCACGTTCGCCCCTTGGCCGTGCCGGCCCGCGAAGGCCGCTCCGAAATGTACGAGCAGCCCAACTTCTACTGGGCGCAGGAAAACTTCTTGCGCGAACTCCAAACCGGCAAGAGTTGGCATTGGAGTATCCTGCGGCCCGTGCTGATCGTTGGCCTCGCCATGGGCGGCGCCATGGACCTGATCCCGCCGCTCGGCGTCTACGCCGCGATGCTGCGCGAGCAGGGCAGGCCGCTCGACTTTCCCGGCGGCGCCGCGCGCGTCGCGCAAGCGGTCGATGTCGATCTCCTCGCCCGCGCCATCGCCTGGTCGGGCGAGGCCAAGGCCGCGCGGAACGAGGCCTTCAACGTGACCAATGGCGACGTCTTCACCTGGGAGAACATCTGGCCCGCGGTGGCGGACGCGCTTGAGATGAAGCCCGGCAAGCCGGTCCCGCTATCGCTCGCGAAGGAATTCCCCAACTGGGTCGGCCCCTGGGATGCGTTGCGGCGCAAGCACGACCTTGTATCGCCTGCGTTGGCCGAATTCGTCGGCCTCTCGTTCCAATACGCCGATTACAGCCTGCGCTACGGCCAGACCGAATCCGGTTCGTCCTCGATCGTCTCGACCGTGAAGATCAACCGCGCCGGCTTCACTGAGATGATGGACACCGAGGAGATGTTCCGGAAGTGGTTCAGGCAGGCGAAAGAGGGGCGGCTGCTTCCCTAACACAGAACCAAAGCCGATACATCTGGGACCGTTGCCCAGGTCAGGTTGTGACCCAGGCTGTGTAAAAACGCGGCTCCGCATCACCTCCATGCAACGAAGGCGGCCGTCGGTGTCGCTATTGAGTTCGCTGCCCGCGCCTCACGCCCGCATGGCTGCCAGCAATGGCTCGACG
>NZ_JARWCR020000135.1:0-7244 GCF_029846695.2 Bradyrhizobium nivariense
GGGTTGGGGTGAGGGGCTCTCTCCGCAGATGAGATGATCGCGAGACCTGTACCCCCTCACCCGGATTGCTTCGCAATCCGACCTCTCCCCGCAAGCGGGGCGAGGTAAGAACGGCATCAGCCCGCCTTGATGACAGCCGCCACTTCCCCCGCTGTTGGCATCGACGGCCCCGCGCCCATGCGCTGCACGGAGATCGAGGCGGCGGCATTGGCGAAGGCGAGTGCCGCGCGCAGTGCTGCGCCATCGGCGAGTTGCGCCGCGAGCGCTCCCACAAAACAATCGCCCGCGCCTGTGGTGTCGATCGCCTTCACCGTGCGGCCGGGCACCGACAATTCCTCGCGTCCGGCGAGCGCGAACACGCCGTGCTTGCCGAGCGTGACGCAGATGGTCTGGTCCTTGCGCGCCTGAAGTTTTCGCGCGACGTCGATGATCCGCGCAGCCTCGTCACTATCAGACAACTCTACGCCGGCGAGGAAGCCGAGCTCGGTCTCGTTCAGCACGAGGATGTCGACGAGCGCGAGCAATTCGCCGGACATGTTCTGCGCCGGGGCCGGATTGAGCAGTGTCATGGCTCCAGCCGCGCGAGCGCGTCGAAAGAACGCGGCAATTGTCGGCAGCGGGATCTCGAACTGGCTGACCGCGACATCGCCCTTCGCCAGCGGAACGGCCGCGACGTCATCGACGCTGACAAGCGCATTGCTGCCGGGGATGACGACGATGGTGTTGTCGGCCTCCGCCACCGTGATGATGGCGGTGCCGGTGTGCGCCTCGGCCGTTTCCTTGATGGAGTCGAGATCGATGCCCTGCGCGCCGAGGAACGCTTTCAACTCACCGCCGAACGAATCCTTGCCCAGCCGTCCGATCAGCGTGGTCCTCGCGCCGAGCCGCGACGCCGCGACCGCCTGGTTCGCGCCCTTGCCGCCCGGGAAATACAGCACCTGCTTGCCGGCGACGGTCTCGCCGACTTTCGGATGGCGATCGGCTGTCGCCACTACATCCATGTTGATGCTGCCGGCGACGAAGACGCGCCCCATAAGAAACCTCGGCGAACGCTAGACCCTGACCTCGAACTCGTGCCTGACTTTTGCGATATCGACAAGCGTCGGCAGGCCGGCCTCGTTGCCAAGGCGCTGGATCTTGAAGGTCGAGGCGGCGCGGGCAAAATCAAAGTGCTCGCGCCAGCTTTTGCCGGGATGGGCGAGATACGAATAGACATAGGCGCCGTGGAAGACGTCGCCGGCGCCGTTGGTGTCGATCACACGCTCGCGCGGAATCGGCATCGCCGGCATGATCTCGACCGCGCCTGTTTCGTTGTACCAGAGCAGGCCCTTTTCGCCCATAGTGATGCCGCCGATCTTGCAGCCGCGGCCCTTGAGATAGTCCAGCATCTTCTCCGGCGTCAGGTCCATCTGCTCGCACAGGCGCTCGGCGACGATCGCGACGTCGATGAATTCCAATAGCTCATGCGTGTTGGTGCGCAGGCCGCCGCCGTCGAGCGAGGTCAAGATGCCGGCCTCGCGGCACACCTTGGCGTAGTGGATCGCGGCATCGGGTTGATGGCCGTCGACATGCAGTGCGCGGCAGCCGCCCAAATTGAGCATCGGGAACGGATGGATGTGGGAGTCGTCGCGGCAGCGGACGATGGCGCGCTTGCCGTCCTTTGGCATGATGAACGACAGCGAGGACTGGTTCACCTTCCGCCCGTGCAGCGAGATCGCGTATTTCGCGCACATGTCCATGAACATGCGCCCCAGCCAGTCATTCGCCGCCGTGGCGATCAGATCGGGCACGATGCCGAGCTTGGCGCAGCAGAACGCCGCCGTCACCGCATTGCCGCCAAAGGAAACCGCGTAGTCGGAGGCCACGTGCTTCTCGTCGCCGGTCGGCATGTGGTCGGTGATGAAGACGACGTCGATATAGGTCTGTCCGATAAAGAGAGCCTGCATTGCTTGTCCGTGATGCGCTTTGTGGTCCCGGCCGGTGCGCTTACTGTAACACCGGTTCCGCCGAGGGACCGCTGAAATTATTCGCAAAACTGCCGCCCGGAGTGCTTGAGGTCGCCATGCGGCCGGAATACGACCATCACCGGGCAATGCCAAGCCCGGACAAATGCCGGCTCTCGGTCCACGGTTCCGGGCCGATCAACAGGGGGAAACATGATCATCGGCCTCGATCACGTCGTCGCTCTGGTCAGGGATATCGGTGCGGCCAGGGCGGCCTACCAGACGCTGCTCGGGCGCGCGCCGGCCTGGCAGAACTCGGGCGAGGGCGCCGACCGGGTGCTGTTCACTCTTGCGAACATGACGATCGAATTGATGGCGCCGAACGGCTTCAGCGTGACCGCCGACCGCATGCGCGCGCTGCTCGATGACCAGGAAGGCGTGCTCGCCAGCCTGTGCTTTCGTGTCGCAGACATGGGGAAGATGCACCGGCGGCTGGAGCGGGTGGCGCTCAAGCCGGATGGCGTGGCCGAGGTCGAAAGCAGTGATGTGGGGAGCGGCGCGGTCCTGCACTGGAAACGGGCGCGCGCCGCCACGGAGCTCACGCGCGGCGTGCGCATGTTCTTCCTCGAACTGGCTGATGAGCGTCCGCTTTCGCCGGCGACCGACATCGCGCCGATCGATGCGCTTGACCACGTCGTGATCACCACCGAGGATTCCGATCGCGCCGCCGCGCTCTACGGCGCGCGGCTCGGGCTCGATCTGGCGCTGGATCGTTCGCACCAGGATTGGGGCCAGCTGATGTTCTTCCGCTGCGGCGATCTCGTCGTCGAGGTGGTGCGCCGCCCCGTCGCGGGCGGCGATTCCCTGCATGACCGCCTCTGGGGCCTGAGCTGGCGGGTGGCCGACATCGATGCCACGCGCGCCCGCCTGATCGCCGCCGGCCTCGACGTCACCGAGGTCCGCAACGGCCGCAAGCCGGGCACGCGGGTGATGACGGTGCGAAACGGCACCTGCGGTATCCAGACGGTCCTGCTGGACCGCTCGCCGAAGCCGGTGGATTGAAGGACGGTGTGGTGTGTGTCCCGGACGCGCCGCAACGCTCTTGGCGTTGCTACGCAGAGCCGGGACCCAACAGAAGGCGGCCATCTTTTCATTTGGAGATATGGGCCCCGGCTCTGCAGCGCACCGCTGAAGAAGCGCTGCGCTGCGTCCGGGGCACGAGATCGTTCTCAAACGCCCGCGCGCGTGTTACATGCGTCTTGAGAACACCCAGCGAGCGACCGGTTTGGCGAAGGCAAAGCGAACCCTGAAATGGCAGCGCGATCCCGAGGGGATGCGGCTGCGCATTCTCGAGGCCGCCAAGCAGGAATTCTCGGCCCACGGGCTTGCCGGCGCGCGGGTCGACCGCATCGCGGCGAAAGCCGGCGCCAACAAGCGGATGCTCTACTATCACGTCGGCAACAAGGACGAGCTCTATCTCGCGGTGCTCGAAGGCGCCTATGACAAGATCCGCAGCGAGGAGCGCGGGCTCGATCTCGAACATCTCGACCCGCCCGAGGCCATCAGGCGCCTGATCGAGTTCACTTGGAACTATTTTCTCCGCAACCCGGAATTCCTGTCGCTGCTCCAGACAGAGAACCTCGCGCGCGCAAAGCACCTGAAGCGCTCGACCAAGGTCAAGTCGATGCACTCGCCCTTCGTCGAGATGATCCGCACCGTGGTGCGGCGCGGCGTCGACAGCGGCGACTTCCAGGTCGCAGTCGATCCGGTGCAGCTCTACATCTCGATCGCGGGACTCTGCTTCTTCTATCTCTCCAACTCGGCGACGCTCAGCGTGATCTTCGGCCGCGACCTGCTCGCCAAGGACGCCAAGGACGAGCGGCTGGCGCACATGGCCGGCCTCGTGCTGGCCGCGCTGACGGGTCGGTCGGAGGAGCTGCTGAAGATCGTCAAGGCGCCGAAGTCGCGCGCCGCGGTGGCGCAGACGGTGTAGCGAAGCGGCTTCGCTCCTCGCTTCTGGCAACGATGGGTGTGTTCCGCGATATGTACCCCCAATGTCGTCCTGGCGAAGGCCAGGACCCATACCGCCTGATCTATCGAGCATGAGCGAGGTGTTAATCCCGAACGACCCGTCTTCGCCAAATGTTGTCCTGGGGTAATGGGTCCTGGCCTTCGCCAGGACGACACTGAGGATTTGGTGCGGCCTTCAGTCCCCAAATGTCACCAAACTCACCGGAACCTCTGAGCAGAAAGTCACAGGGAAAACCGCTGGACAGTATTTATCCAACGGGTTAATTTCTCCCTCAACGAACAAGATTGCCGGGAGTGAGACGTGGCTGAGCTGAAGCCGCAGAGTGCGGTGTCCAAGATGCTGAATGCGGCGTGGATCCGGCCGTTTTTGTTCCTGGTCTTCATCGTTGTTGCCTGGGATCTGGCGATCCGGCTGTTCAGGATCCCCGCCTATCAAATCCCGTCGCCGGGCGATGTCCTTGCGGTGTTGCGCACCGACTGGCCGGAACTGTTGCGCCAGTCCTGGCCGACGACCTACGCAACCGTCTGCGGCTTCGCGCTCTCCGCGCTTTTCGGTATCCCCATCGCGATGCTGATCGCGGGGTCGAAGACGGTGGAAAGCTACGTCTATCCGCTGCTGGTGTTTTCCCAATCCGTGCCCAAGATCGCGATCGCGCCGCTGTTCGTGGTCTGGTTCGGCTTCGGCATCATTCCAAAGGTGATCTCGGCGTTCCTGCTCGGCTTCTTCCCGGTGGTGGTCTCGGCCGTTCAGGGCTTCAAATCGGTCGATCCTGACATGGTCGACCTCGCCCGCGCCATGCAGGGCAGCCGGTTCCAGGTCTTCTGCGCGGTGAACCTGCCCCATGCGCTGCCTGCGATCTTCTCCGGCCTCAAAGTGTCGGTGACGCTCGCCGTGGTCGGCGCCGTCGTCGGCGAATTCGTCGGCTCCAATTCCGGCATCGGCTACGTGATGCAGCGCTCGATTGGAACGTTCGATCTGCCGACGATGTTCGCTGCGCTCGTGATCCTCGCGCTGCTCGGCGTCATCCTGTTCTGGATCGTCGACCGGATCGAGAAGCTGGTCATTCCCTGGCATGTCAGCCAGCGTGAGGACGTGATTTTCGCCTCTTGAACAAAGCAACGAACGGCCACCAACGGCCGAAGCAACAGACAAGGGAGAGCATGATGAAGCGGTGGATAGGAGCTGTCTCGGCGGCGCTGATGGTGTTTGCGGCCATGCCGGCGCAGGCGGCCGACAAGGTCGTGCTGATGCTGAACTGGTACGTCTATGGCGAGCATGCGCCGTTCTACTATGGCAAGGCCAAGGGCATCTACGCGGCCGAGGGCATCGATCTCGAGATCCAGGAAGGCCGTGGCTCGGCTGCGACCACGCAGGCCGTCGCCGCCAAGACCGCCGATTTTGGCTATGTCGACGTGCCCACCATGATGCGCGCCGCGATCAAGGGCGCGCCTGTGGTTGCGACCGGCGTGCTGCTCCAGACCAGCCCGATGTCCGCGATGGGTTTCGTCGACAAGAACATCAAGAAGCCTGAGGACATCAAGGGCAAGACGGTGGCGATCACGCCGGCCGATTCCATGACCCAGATCTGGCCGCTGTTCCTGAAGAAGACCGGCCTGAAGGAAAGCGACTTCCAGACGGTGGCGGGCGATGGCCAGACCAAGCTCAACGCGGTTATCAACGGCCAGGCTGATCTCTTGCTCGGCTACGTCATGGACCAGTCGATGAAGATCAAGGACGCCACGGGCAGGGACGTCTATCCGATCAAGTTCGCGGACTACGGCATCAACATGGTCTCCTCGGGCATTATCGCCAACGCCGATTATGTGAAAGCCAATGTCGATCTCGTCCGCCGCTTCATGTCGGCAACGACGAAAGCGGTCGAAGCCGCCGAGAAGGAGCCGAAGGCGGCAGCGCAGTCGATCCTCGATGCCAACCCCAAGGGTGGCAAGATCGACACGCTGACGCAGGGCTTCGAGCTGACCATTCCGCTCTACCGGACTGCGGAGACCAAGACCAAGCGGCCGTTCCAGGTCACCGATCAGAACATGACGGATACGGTCAATCTGATGGTCGAATATGGTGGGCTCGACGCCAAGGCCAAGGAGAACCCGAAGGCGTTCTATACCAACGATTACCTGCCGAAGAGCGGCTCGTGAAGCAGGCCGCAATACCTGACAACGCCGGGCAGCCGGCCCCGCATCTGAGACTGGTGAGCGACCGGGCTGCTGGCGATGCGTCGGGCATAAAACTGTCCGGCGTGTCGAAGACCTACCGGACGCGCGACGGCGATGTGCCGTCGCTGCGGCCGCTCGACTTCCACATCAACGACGGCGAGTTCTTCGTCGTGGTCGGCCCGTCCGGCTGCGGCAAGTCTACGCTGCTCAAGCTGATCTCCGGATTGCTGCCGCCGACATCAGGCGAGATCCTGGTCGAGGGCGAGAAGGTAACGAAGCCGCACGGCAATGTCGGCATCGTGTTCCAGAACGCGTTGCTGCTGCCATGGCGCAACATCCTCTCCAACGTGATGCTGCCGATCGACATGAAGCGGCTGCCGCGACAGACATATCTCGATCGCGCCAAGGCGCTGCTGAAGCTGGTTGGGCTCGAAGGTTTCGAGAAGAAGCTGCCGTGGCAGCTCTCGGGCGGCATGCAGCAGCGCGCCTCGATCTGTCGCGCGCTGGTGCACGATCCCAAGATCATGCTGATGGACGAGCCGTTCGGCGCGCTCGACGCGTTGACGCGCGAGCGCATGAATGTCGAGCTGATGCGAATCCAGCGCGAGACCAGGAAGACGGTGCTGCTGATCACGCATTCGATCCCCGAGGCCGTGTTCCTCGCCGATCGCGTGCTGGTCATGACCGAGCGCCCCGGCGCGATCGCAGCGATCTACGACGTGCCGCTGCCGCGCCCCCGTTCGCTCGACGTGATGGCCGATCCTGTTTTCACCGAGCTCGTGCAACGCATCCGCAAGCACTTCTTCTCGCAAGGAGCGCTGGATTAGGACTTGATGTGATGTCCTTTGATCGTGACCGCAAGCACGGTGCGCTCCCTCCCCCGCCTGCGGGGGAGGGTTGGGGAGAGGGTGTCTCCACAGTCGAGAACCCCCAAGAGGAGAGAACCCTCACCCGGCGCTGCGCGCCGACCTCTCCCGCTTGCGAGAGCTTTGCACAAAGGCGAATCAGGGATTCATTAGGGCCTAGGCTCGGAGGGGCTCGGGATGGCATATCGACAGGTTGGGCAACCGGGTTTCGCGGACGCGCTGGTGTCGC
>NZ_JARWCR020000136.1:0-7202 GCF_029846695.2 Bradyrhizobium nivariense
CTACATCGCCGAAACACTCGAGGCCATTATCGACGGCCATCCCCATAGCAGAATCGAAGACCTCATGCCGTGGCGCTTCCGCAAGGCGTCAAGCCAGGCTCAATAGGGCCCCGGCTGAGCGCTTACGGTGATGTCCATCGCCCAGACCTGGTTCGGCCACGTGATCTCCATGCCGCGCAGCAGGTATGGATGTATCTTGTGGCCGTGCTCTGGCCTGGTGGTGCGCGGACGGCGATAGAGCGCCTCTATCGCCCCCGCCGCATCAGCGTCTTCACATGCCTGCGGCCGATCTTGCACCCCTCGGCAGCCAGCAGGCCTCTCAGTCGCGAACCGGCGAAGGGAGATTCCAGATGCAGCCGGTCGAGACGCCGCATGATCGCGAGATCGGCGTCCGGCACCGGTCGCGGCAGGTAATAAACGTTGCCGCGGCTGATCTGCAAAACTTCCGCCTGCCTGGTGATCGACAGATCATGCTCGCGGTCCATCGCTGTGCGCGCAGCAATCCCGCCTTAGTGAGCGCTCCTTCTGAAAAATCGGTCTCCAGCGTCAGCTCCCCGATCTTGGCACCTCGATCGCAGGCTTGGCCGGCGCAGCGCTGCTACCCCGGAAGCGCCGCCCTCCAGCTGCACCTTCCGCACCGTAATCTAATTGGGGTGGATGTCGAACTGCTCGACCAGCTGAGCTATCGTCCGGTCGCCCTTGACGGCGGCCAGCGCCACCTTCGCCTTGAAGGCCGGTGTGTGATTCCGGCGTGCTCGTCTGCTCATCGTCGCTCCTGATTCGCAGGCACCAGCGTGCCCGCTGTCAGGCAGAAACTCCACTTGTCGACCTGTCCAAATTTGCGGAGCCGGCTCTCCAGACGAGGAGACCACCTCACTCGGGCAGAATGACATATGCCTTCCGAACCGTCTCAATGATGTTCCATTCTCCATTGGTGTTTGTATGAAAATATATGGAGTCCCCGGCCTCGAGAACGATTTCTGGACCATCATCGGGGGTAAACGTACAACGCCCTGAAAGAAAAGTGGAGAATTCTGCCTGGAAAACCTGACGGCGCCATCTTCCAGGCGAGCATTCCCAAACCCCGGTGCTGATTGCGTCTGTGGAAGATTTGAACGCGACTTTACTGCGCATGACCGAAACCGGCTCTCCGAGAGGGCGAGAAACTGGGCTGATGCTGTCGAGATCTTCGGTAGGTACGTTGAGAGAGGCTTTGAGGACAACCGGAGTCATGATTCATTCCTGTTTGTATACGTATCAGTTGCGCCCGGAGGGTACATAACCGACGGGAGCAAGGTTTGCGATAGCACGAGTGAGAGGGTCGGGCCGTCGGGCCCGATCTTCCAGACCCTCTTTCCGGCGCAACGCTTCGCGGACAAGGATGGAGCCGGTATAGCGGAAGGGCTCGATAGGAAATTTGTCTACATTGTCACGGACCAACCCGCATTTGGACCACTCGTTCGTTTCGCCAAGAGCAAGCGAGGCGAGTATCTTTCCACCAAGAACGGTCGGCGCGACCCCCTGACCGGAAAAACCGATGCCGAAAAGAATATCCGGATGATTGTCTAGGCGCCCGAAGAACGGCAGTCCGTCTACAGACCTGTCGATCGGCCCGGTCCACGACGATTCGATGTCCATGTCATTGAGCATCGGGTAGAGCTTGCGGAAGCTTTCCTCCACTTCGCCGGCTCTAAGCGATGGCCCTTCATAGTGATCCGCTACCTGTCCGGCGAACGCGAAGTGGCCCAACGATTTGCCGAAAACAATCCGGCCATCTGGCGTATTTCGGTAATAGTTCAAGAACATGCGAGAATCGCATATTGCGACGCCTTTTGTAAAACCGATCTCGTTCAGCTTGCCGGCCTTGGCCTTCGTCGCGATCATGTCGCTAGAGACGATCACCACCTTGCGCCGCAGATAGGGGAACTGAGCCCCCCAAGCGTTCATGGCCAGAACAACCTTCTTGGTTGTAACCGAGCCTTTGTGCGTTATAACTTTTGGCGTTCCAGTCCGCTCTAGGCGGATCATGGGCGAACGTTCGTAAATCGTCACACCCAGTTTCTGGGCGTGATTTCGAAGACCGAGGGCAAGTATGGCTGGCTGAACAGTAGCGGCATCTGGCTCGAAGACGCCAGCCAAATTGCGATCGGTGCCACCCAGGCGCGCCACCTGCGCATTGTTAAGGACCTCAAAGGGTCGCACGTTATGTTTAGCTAGTTCATTGATCAGGACATTCCAGCAGCCGATTTGCGGCGCAGAGGTCGCGGTCCACAGCCACCCATCGGCACGGAATTCCGCATCTATTCCATTCTCCTGGCAGAAAGCGCCGATTTCCAGCACCGCTTCCGCCGAGCGTTTCGCAATCCGAGTGGCTTCATCGGTGCCGCATAGCTTGTACAAGGAGAGATATTTGGCCCAATAGCTGGTCACAAATCCACCGTTGCGGCCGCTTGCGCCCGCTCCACACAAATCGCTTTCCACCACTGCGACTTGGAGCGAGGGTGAGTGTTCCTTGATCCGGATAGCTGTCCATAAACCCAGGTATCCGCCGCCAACGATCGTCACATCGGCCGTGACGTGCGTCGACAAGGATCGCACCTGCGGCTTCCCAAGGCGATCGAATGCCTGCTTTAACCAAAAGTTGTTCATAGTTCGGTCTCGTTAAACCAGTGATGCGATGAGATCACGGTGAAGGTGGTCTCGATGATGCAAATACCTTGTGAGCGGACTCTATAACCGTAGCGCCATCGGTATCTCAGATAATGGCGTCGGCATCGTTCTTGATCACGGCTCTGTGGCCGATCGCTGTCTTGGCCGGCTCTGGGGGCCCAGGCGTCGCGGCATCTGCGTGCCTTGATCCCGCGGGAACGCTGGCCTTCATCGCAATCTCCTCTTCGAGCGACCTTTTATAACTGGAAGAGCAGCAGAGACTTTCGAAGCACCCCAAATCTTGCAGAAATTCAGCGACTTTTGGGCTCTTGCGCATATTTCCGGAGATCATCGACGGACTGGCAGTCCTTCGATGGGGAAAAATTTCCTTTCGAAATCGGCCTGGGCCTGGCTGAGCATCCAAGCAATGGCGTAGTCCGTGAGGTTGATCGCGTCGCGTAGTTTTGGGAAGTGCGCTGTCGAGGACCAAACTCAGTCTCAAGCTTGACGCACCGCGCAGCGAAGCCGGTCTCGGTTGCGGAGAGGGAATGTAAGCCGCAAACGGCAACATCGATGCCAGCCCGAACAAGCGCATTGGCTAGAAGCGTGTGATTGTTGAATTTCACTTCGTCTCGGGGGTATGCAACACGGCTGCCTACATGATCTTTTCCTTCTCACCCGTTCTGGAATGTGATTGCTGAACTGGCCGCGTTTGCGGTGCCGCTCGCAAGTTCCAGGATTTGGGCACTCGCGATGAGGTGCCCATCGCAATCGCAGAAATCGCCGTAACGCTCACGTGCTTTAAGGGACCTCGGGTAGATCTGCACCGATTCGACATTCTCCAGAGCGCGTGCTGCGTCTACGTCGATGTCGATCGAACCCGCATGTGCGGCGGCAGCATCAAGAAGCGAACACTTGAACAGCCAATCTTGGCCGGTAACAGATCAACTCTCATGCCGAGCGTGTGCCCCGAATAAGGTCCACACCCTTGCCTATCGAACAAATGTGCCTGCCGGCCAGTCTGGGATTGATTTCAACCGGTGTGCGCCGTCCCTTGTCGACTGCACTTCGAGGTGAAGCGGTCCTCAACAAGGGTCAAAGGTGAGCGTAGCTCCGCGGCCCTTTTGATTGGCGCTTGACGTTTATTTTGACCGCACCTCGTGCCGGCGCGACTTCCGGTCTTCGGACAACGCTTTAACGACGGCCTCGAGCGCCTTGCGATCGACGACGTTGGGATCGAACTGTGGGGGATCCCAGGGTGCATTATCATGTTCTGGATGGGTAGGGTCACCGATGGCATCGAGGTAGTCGGCATATCCGGGCGCACCTCCGGCCTCCTCTGGAGGGCAGCGGCCGGCGGCATCAAGCAAAAGCGGAAGAGCGTCCGTTGGCGTGTTGTCGAACCATTTTTGAGCTCGATCACATGATCCCAGCTGTC
Organism: Bradyrhizobium nivariense; assembly: GCF_029846695.2. Taxonomy (NCBI): domain Bacteria; kingdom Pseudomonadati; phylum Pseudomonadota; class Alphaproteobacteria; order Hyphomicrobiales; family Nitrobacteraceae; genus Bradyrhizobium; species Bradyrhizobium nivariense. The sequence goes on from NZ_JARWCR020000136.1 coordinate 4,088, forward strand.
GCCGAAGTCATAGAGATAGTGGATCGTCTTGGCGCCGCTCTCGTGAACGATATCGCAGAGCCGCGCCTTGCGGGCATCGATGGGCTGGGGACCAAAATCCCCATGGGGATCGGGGATACCCCAACGTCCTTCGCCAGCCAGGAACTCAAAGAGATGGCTATTCGTCCAGCCAAACGCCGCCTGAAGCGTCAGATGCAGCCGATCAAGGCGCAGGCTAACGGGTACGACAAGGCGACGCATCACCTCCGGTTTCACGTCCTTGAGAGTCACCTTGATCCGCAAGGCGGTCGTGTTGAGGCTCATGCCGCCAGCCTCAGATCGTGTGCATGCATCGTGTAGGTCGACGACCACGGAAGCAGTTCGTCCAGTCGCGCCGCAGGCCAGCCATTGATGAGCTTCGCGAGGACGTCGGAGAGCCAGTGCTCGGCACTGACGCCATTGAGCTTACAGGTCTCGATTAACGAAGCTAAAGCGTGATGGCATTAGCTTCGATAGCCTGAGTTTTTGAGGTAGTTCGCGCATTCTTCGGGTGTGAAGGCGTCGAGGAGTTCGCCGATGGCGGCGCAGACCGTATCGACGGTTCGTGCGGCTGCCTTGCGGAGCAGATGTTTGAGCTTGGCAAAGACCTGTTCGATCGGGTTCAGGTCGGGTGAGTATTTTGGCAGGAAGAACAGCTTGGCTCCGGCGGGCCGATGAGCTGGCGCACGGCTTTGCTTCGGTGGCTGCCGAGATTATCCAGGACGACGATGTTGCCGGGACGAAGGGTCGGCAGGAGAACCTTCTCGACATAGATCCGGAAGCTCACGCCATCGATTGGTCCCTCGATGAACCATGGTGCATCGATCCGGTCATGGCCGCAGGGCCGCCAGGAAGGTCATGGTTTTCCAACGGCCGTGTGGGACTTTGGCGGGGAGCCTGTGCCCGTGCGGCGCCCATCCCCGCAACGGCGCCATGTCTGTCCGGGTCCAGGTCTCGTCGATGAAGACCAGCCGCTCAGCTTCGACGCGACCTTGGTACTTTGTCCACTGTGCTCGCCGCCGGGCCACGTCGGGACGATCGCGTTCGCCAGCCACCAAGCTTTTTTTTGAAGCTGAACTTCTCGGCATGCACGAAGTCCCACACCGAGTGATAGTCGACCATCAGGCCGCGACCGGCAAGCTCGCCAACGAGCCCGCGTATGGTGAAGTCGCCGTCCTTGATCCGTTGCGACAGCCAGACCGCGTGGTCACCCGAAACCGCCTTCGGCTTGTGACCGCCCATTTGCCCCGGAGCAACGCTGCCGGTCTCATCGACCCGCTTCATCCAGCCGATCGCTGTGCTGATCGCCACTCGAAACTGCTTGGCGGCCTGATTACGGGACATTCCGCCCTCAATCGCCGCCAGCAACCCGCTTGCGCAGATCGAGAGAGTAAGGCTTGCCCATCCATGCTGGCCTCCTCCCAGCCAGCATGGTGAATCAGAATCATACCCATTTGGGAATCCCAAATCGATTCAGCCTAACCCCATCCCGCTTTAGTACTGCCCAACTCTCGGCGCTCTCGTCGCAACCGGCAAAAAGGGAGTTCTTAGCGTTGAGCTTGATCGGCCGCATCGCGCGCTCGACCGTAAGCGCAGCGCCGAGGCCCTTCAGATTGTTTGTGCGCAGTCTTAGCAGCACCGTTAGAAGAGTCATCTTCGGCAAGAGTGCTCACAATGGACGACCATTCGGACGATATAAGACGACCGTTGTCGCCGCGTATCGAAGTGTATGCTGGCGGAGGTCGAAAGCACTGGCCGGATGATTTGAAGGCACAGATTGTCGCGGAAAGCCTCGAGCCAGGCGCGGTTGTAACAGATGTCGCACGTCGCCATGGCTGCCTCGGCCACAGCAGGTGCATGACTGGCGGCGCCGGGCGCGTCTAGGTCAATTGCTGCTGCCGGCTTCGGTGGACACAATCATTCGTGCCTTTAGTCTCGGAAGCGTTGCTACCGGCGGCTGCAGAGCCCTCCGGATCTGCGGAAGCAGCCGCTGTTACGGTTGAGCTCCTGGGTGCACGGGTAGAGGTGCGCGGAACGGCCGGTCTTGCTGTGTTGAGTGATGTGTTTTTGGCGCTCCGACGGACACGTTCATGCTGACGACACCCACGAGCCTCATGATTTACGTTGCGACCCAACCTGTGGACTTCAGAAAGGGTGCGGAAGGCTTGGCGCACTTGGCGAAGGAGACGCTGGGCCATGACCCAATGAAGGGCGTGGCGGTGGTCTTCCGTGCAAAACGCGCCGATCGGGTGAAGATTGTCGTCTGGGATGGCAGCGGCCTTGTGATGTACTGGAAGCGGCTCGATGGCAGCGGCTTCAAATTATAGCGCGACAATCTGGATGGGAAGCCGCATTGCGTCGCCAGAAATGTTCCTGAATGCTGAGTTGTTGCCTCACGTAAATTGCTCCCCAATGGCAAGGGAGCGCAGGGACAACGATGAGGCGATTGAGTATGGCGACGCGCAAGGAACTGAAGTAGTTCGTTGCGATCACGGGCTTCCATCGGAAGCATGCGATGCGGTTGCTGCGCTGCGATTCTGAGGGCCAGACGGCGGGTCGCCGCAATCGTCCGCGGATCTACCAAACTGCTTCCATGGGCGTCGACCTACACGATGCATGCACACGATCCGAGGCTGGCGGCGTGAGCCTCAACACGACCGCCGTCCGGATCAAGGTGCCCCTCAAGGATGTGAAACCGGAGGTGATGCGATGCCTTGTCGTGCCGTTCACGCTGCGCCTTGATCGGCTGCATCTGACGCTTCAGGCGGCGTTTGGCTGGACGAATAGCCATCTCTTCGAGTTCCTGGCTGGCGAAGGACCTTGGGGCATCCCTGATCTCGATGGTGATTTTGATTCCCAGCCCATCGATGCCCGCAAGGCGCGGCTCTGCGATATCGTTCGCGAGACGGGCGCTAAGACGATCCATTATCTCTATGACTTCGGCGACAGCTGGGGTATTCCTCCGGGGTGGGAGCTATGCGGGATTTTGGGTGACGGGGTGATCAGGCGGCGTGGTTTGCCGGCGCTTGGATGACCTCGATGCCGTCGTTGAATCTGACACCTGCGATGATCTTCGGCAACTGGTTTGTGCCTTTGA
>NZ_JARWCR020000137.1:0-6972 GCF_029846695.2 Bradyrhizobium nivariense
GCTGCCGCGCGAACCGTCGACGCGGTCTGCGCCGCAATCGGCCGCGCACTCGATGCCTTCACATCCGAGGAATGCGCCAACTACCTCAAAAATTCAGGCTATCGAACCTAATGCCATCACGCTTTAGCAATCGATGATTTGCCAATGCTGTCGCTGCGCGCTCCCAGGCCTTTATCTGCCGGAACCAGCCCTTTGCGTCTGCACAAGGCGGTGCTTCACCGTCCGCGCGATCGCCGCGGGGGCCTGCTCAGGGACCGCGAAGCAGGAACTCGCGTTGATTTCGCACAGGACGTAGCTGTCGGCTCCGGCCGCATCTTTCGGGCCGTACAGGAAGTCCGCGTCCCAGATGACTGGGAGCGAGCCTTCGTCGATGTTCAGTGTCTCCATCATGCCCGGGGTCCACTCGTCCTCCATCACCCTTCGCAGCGCCTGGAATTGCGGCGCATCGGGTCCGTGCATGATCCGCGGGCCCGGCTGCGCCTCGGGCGAGTCCACGCCTTCCGGCGGCGGCGGAATCAGGGCCTTGATCCGTTGGTGCCCGAAGCCTGCGACCTTCGACCCGCTCATGTAGCAGCGGATCATTCCGTCGGGCAGGCGGGGTTGAAACGCCTGGTCGATGACGCAGCCGCCCCAGCCGAAATACGGCACGCATCGGGCGAGGAAGACGTCGAGCGGCATGTCCTCGGGCAGGCTGCCGCGTTGCGCATGGAGCACCCGGACCATGCTCCCCGCGTTGGAGAGCGCCTCGACCTTCCAGACCCCTTGGCCGCCGTTGCCGCGATTTTGCTTGAGCACGCGGGGACCGTCCGCGCGAAGGCGCGACGGAAATTCGGCGCGGAACGCCGCAGCGGTGTCATAGCGATGCGTATCGGCGCCCCACCCCAGGTGACGCGTGCGAAAGAGCACGTCCTTGACGCCCATCTTCAGGATGACGTCCGGATGCGCACTCACCCATGGTCCTTGCGCTGCAACATCACGGAGCAGAGGATCGAGCTCAGCACGCGTCTTGCCCTGGTGGATCGGATCGACCCAGACGAGCACGCCGTCGGCCGCGAGCAACTGCACGCGGACCGCGTCGGCAAAGCTTTCGTCGTAGATCGCCGGCCGGGCTTCGATGCCGACGGCGGCGAGTGCTTCGAAAACGCGGACGAAGCGGCTGTTTTGCGCCGTCGCATCCCGCCGTGCGGCAGCGTCTCCGCGTGAGAGGATGGCGACGGTGTGTTGGTGAGAAGGGTGTCGTTCGGTGTCCATGCGCAAGCTCCACGAATGGCGTGCTGCGCAGAGCTTGGACCGAGGCCTCACGGGGAGTCTGCTTTGTCCCCATGCGAGGAACACTAACGAGGCCGTCCGCGAGTTTCAAGACGGTGGCCAGTGCGTTTCCGTTGGAGCGGTGAACTATTCGTGACGTTCGCCGGCGATTTGGATGGGCAGCCCGAAGCACACGCCGGTTGACAGCTCCCGTCCTCGGGTTTTTATTTGGGGTTCGGGGATGTGCGATCTCCCCGTGAGGCGACATGCCCAAGCATCGCGTCCTGATCACCAAGGGCGCAGCATGTCATCATACATCCCCGATTTCATCCGGCAGGTGGCTCGACTTTTCGGCACGGCGTCCGCGCCGGTCGCGTCGCTGTGTGCATCGATGCCCGGAGCCTCTTGCGCCTTGTCGGCGTCGAGCAGGGGAAAGGTCGCGAAACGGACTTCACCTGGGGCGGAATAAAACCAGGAGGACGATCATGCGAACACAAACAATCTTCCGCACCGTTCTGTTGCTTGCGATCGCGGGCGGGCTGTCGAGCGCGCACGCCCTGACACAGGAGGAACTCGTCGCCCGGATTCAGGCGGCCGGCTACTCGCAGGTGAGCGACATCAAGTCGACGGCCGAAGGCATCACCGCAAAGGCGGTGAAGAACGGCAAGGCGGTGACGCTCGTCGTCGACAGCAGCGGACAGGTCAAAGAGCGAAACTGAAGGTGAGGAGTAGCACGATGAAAAGAATCATCTGGGCCATGGCCGGCATCGGCGTCTGCCTTCTTGCATTTCGCTTTGGCTCCTTCATCCCCGCATACGCCCAGGATGCCGAATGGCAGAAAGTGGACGAGACCCTGGGCCGCAAGCCCGCCGTCTCGGACGACGTCCGCCGTTACGGCTTTCCCCGCAGCGATCTCTCCGTGACCTTGGACGGGGTCGCGATCAAGCCGGCGCTGGCGCTGGGCGGCTGGGTCGCGTTCAAGCCTGCGCATGGTGATGCCATGGTGATGGGCGACCTCGTGCTGCTCGAGACCGAGATCAATCCGGTCATGGCGAAGATGATTGCGAGCGGGCTCGAAATCACCGCCGTGCACAATCATTTGCTGCGTGCGAGCCCGGCGACGTTCTACATGCACGTCGCCGGCCATGGTGATCCCGTCAAGCTGGCCTCGGCGATCCATGATGCGCTCGCCGAAAGCAAGACGCCGCTGACGGTCACGGCGCCGGCGAACCCGCCGCCCGCCGTCGACCTCGACACGGCGAAGCTCGACCAGATCATCGGCGTCAAGGGGCAGGCCAATGGCGGCGTCTACCAGTTCAATGTGAAGCGGCGCGACCCGATAACGGAAGACGGCATGTTGTTGACCCCCGTCGCCGCGATGGGCGTCGCAATCGCCATCAATTTCCAGCCGACCGGAGCAGGCAAGGCGGCCATCACCGGCGATTTCGTGCTGACCAGCGACGAGGTAAACCCGGTCATCCTGGCGCTGCGGACGCACGGCATCGAGGTGACGGCGCTGCACAGCCACATGCTGGACGAACAGCCGCGCCTCTTCTTCATGCATTTCTGGGCGAACGACGACGCAATCAAGCTTGCCAACGGCTTGCGTGCCGCGCTCGACAAGACGGCGAGCACGAAGAGCTGAAACATGGCCAAGCTTGCGCTGGCATCTATGCTGGCTTTGTTGGCGGGAGGGAATGCCGTGGCTGAGACCCTGAATTTTGACGACGCTGCTGCCGGAACATCGCCTGCAGGGTGGACCTTGACGATGACCGGCAAGGGAGAACCGAAATGGACCGTCGAGGCCGAGCCTACGGCGCCAAGCAAGCCCAACGTTCTCAAGCAATCCGGACGGGCGACGTTTCCCCTCGCCATCAAGCGCGATACCTTCATCCGTGACGGCTTCGTTGAGGTGAAATTCAAGGCCGTCGCCGGGTCCGAGGATCGCGCCGCGGGAGTCATCTGGCGCGCGAAGGATGCCAACAATTACTACGTGGTCCGCGCTAACGCGCTGGAAGACAATGTCGTGCTCTACAAGACGATCAATGGCGTTCGAATGTCACTGGAGATCGTGGGTCGCAGAGGCGGTTATGGCGTCAGCACGCGGGTGCCGTCCGGGCAATGGCACGTGCTGCGTTGCGACTTCGCAGGAAGTCGGTTCAAGGTGACCTATGACGGAAAGAAATTGTTCGAGGTGGAGGACACCACGATTGCGCACGCGGGCATGATCGGCCTGTGGACCAAGGCGGATAGCGTGACCCTGTTCGATGATCTGACATATGGTGAGATCAACTAGGTGCTTGGTCACCTATGCCGGAGATTGCCATGAATGTTCGATGCCTGTCGGTTGTCACGGCCCTGCTGATTGCGTCGATCTGCCCACTTCGGGCGGAAGAAGGTTTGGTCGCCTACAAATCGCTCGGTCCGGAACTGGCGCTCGATCTTGCGCGCGCTGCGTTGGCTAGCTGCCGCACCCGTGGGTACCAGGTTGCAGTCGCTGTCGTCGATCGCTTCGGCGTCACGCAAGTGATATTGCGCGATCGTTTCGCAGGCCCCCACACGCCATCAACGGCAGCAGGCAAGGCGTGGACTGCTGCGTCGTTCAAGACCAGCACGACCGAGCTGAATGCGATCAGCCAGCCGGGCATGATGCAGTCGGGCATTCGCAACCTTCCCGGAGCGGTCATCATAGCCGGAGGACTGATCGTCGAAGCAGGCGGCTCTCTGGTCGGAGCGGTCGGTGTATCCGGCGCTCCGGGCGGTGACGCGGACGAAGCGTGCGCGAGAGCCGGAATTGACGCGATACGTGACAGACTGGAGTTCTGAGGGGGCGTCAAGATCGCGACAGGAACGTCGACCGGCCTTTTCGCGAGCTTGGCGGCCCGTCTAATCCGCAGACAGACGCGCCGCCTTCGTACGCCCAGGTGTGGGTGCTCATCGACAAAATATGACAATCACCGATCGTCGCGCCAACCCGAGAAGTAACACCGTCGAGCTTCCCCAACGATTGTTCTCGATAAACCGATGTCCGCGAGAAGCCGGTCGTCCAATTCGAGGAGCTCGTCGTATTGGCGGCGCCGTGTGATGCCGTCCAGTAGCGCGAGCGCAAACTTCCAGAACCATCCAGGGTTTGGAGAAGGGCCGAAGGTTGCGCTGGATGTGCCGATTGAGCCAGTGGTGCTGTCGCAAGACATGTTTCACCTCCGTAATGGAGCGAAACAACGCTTGGCTCGAAAGCTTGTCGGGCGGTTGTGTTTGACCCGATGGCTGTTGCTATCATGCCCGTCTTTGCCGCACAAGCGACCCTGATAATGTCCTGATCGCGACCTGAGACGTACTCGTGAACCACTTCACGGATCTTACTTCCCGCTCTCTTCGGGGGCACATCGCACTACAAAATCATCGCGGCTGTTCGGAGGTGAAATTCCACGGTGCGACGCGATCAAGCTCGCCAACGGCTTGCGCGCCGCGCTCGACAAGACGGCGAGCACGAAGAGCTGAAAAAGTCGGCGGACGGCAAACTCTCCGTGTCGCTCACACCCTTCCGGTTTTGAGGGGGCGCCCGCTTTGCGAAGCTACTGTCGGGCCGCTCGGCTTGCACCCGGGATTTGTCCGCCGAACTTTGACGGGCCGGTGCCGCTGACGCTGGTCGGACCGCCCGCCGTCCCGTTGGGGTCGGTCCGGGCCGCCGTCCGGCCGGGGCCGTGCATCAGGTTCATCGAGCCGAACCAGCCGTGATGATGGTGGCGTTTGGCGCTGTGAGCCGAGGCGTAGTCCGTCGAGCAGGCCAGCAAGATCGCTAAAGTAAGGGTTGCCGTTTTCATCATCGTTTCCTCCAGTTGGAGAAACTGCTTGGGCAAGCGGCTGTTCCAGGCCTGGTCGGGTAGGGCGGCCCCTCGCAGCAGTCTCCGACAATCGCGCAAATGGGTGCATCCGACCGAGGAGCGTTAATCGGAGCGCCGCCTGATGGTTGAGATCCTGCTCCCTACCATACTCGAAGGACTTTCGACCGGAGTGGGTGTCAGCTTCAGCACTCAAGCCGACTCCGCGCTATTCATTCGATCACCCTGTCAGCGCGTGTCAGCATGGTAGGCGGGATATCAACTCCGATCATCTTTGCTGTCTTTAGGTTGAAGGCCAGATAGAAACTCGTCGGCTGCGCCACTGGCATCTCGGCAGGGTTTTCGCCCTTTAGGATTTTGTCGACGTAGGGCGGGACGGCGCGAAATAGCGTGGGCCAGTTCGGCCCGTAAGACATCAAGGCACCCGCCGCGACGAATGGGTCCGTCCAACCCATCACGGGAAGCCGATGAGCAAGCGCTAAGTCCGAGATGCGCTTTTTTTCCCTGGAGATCACAGGGGATATGCCGAGGATGACGGCTCCGAAACCGCGCCCAGCCAGTTGCGCGAATACGTGCTCCAGATCATGGGCATTGCGCGCTTCGAATGCTTCGAAAGACAGGGCCAGCCGTTCAGCAGCGGTCCCGCTTTCAGATATCTCGAATTTGAAGTTGGGGACCCCTGGATCATAGATCAGGACAACGCGAGATACTCCTGGAATAGCCTCCTTGACGAGTTCAACGCGTTTGGCCGTCAAATCCGTCGCAAGGGCTGACAAGCCCGTCAGATTTCCGCCCGGCAGTGCGAGACTGGCCACGAGCTTGAGTCCGACCGGATCGGAAGGACCTACGAAGACAACGGGTATCGTCGACGTGGCGCGCTGAGCCGCCGAAGCGGACGGAAAGGTCACAGCCACCAAGACATCTACCTTGAGGCGCACCAGTTCGGCGGCCAAGCTGTGAAAACGCTCAGCTTCCTCGTTGGCGTACCGCTCCTCGAATATTGCGCTTTTTCCGCTGACATAGCCGAGTTCGGAAAAACCCGCGAATATCGCAGGGCGGAAGCCGAGAGCATCTTTCCTCCTCCGCGGTCCCCGCGTGCCACAAGATTCCAATTCTAGGAATCTTTTTCGGCTGCTGCGCGTTCTAAGTTCCCGATCAGTCGATCGACGAGCTGATGCCGTGGAGCTTTGTGGACTCGCACGGCTGGAGAAGGCCGGAGGAAAGTAGGGCTGATGAATGTGGATCGTTATGCCGATCTCTGGCTCACGGACTTTCCGATAGATCCCTATGAGGTCGTTCGGGCGTTTCCAATTCCCGCTTTCCTCGTCGCGCGAAAAGGTGAGCCGACCGGTTTGCGTCAACGCGCAGCTATTCGGAACGTTGTGATCCTCCGGGAGGGCTTTACACGGGCTAGCCGCTGGACAGAAGCGATCGAGGCGCTGATTTCGGCGCTGGGCGGCTGGGAGGCTGGGAGGCTGGGAGGAGGTCGGGCGGGTGCTAAATCAGCTTACGGGCGCCGATCGCCTCGTGCAGCTCACGCTCCCAGTTAGCAACGCGCCGCATCAGGAAAACGACTTCGTCCGGGCCGCCACGCTCGCAAAATTGGCCCGCCTCGATATCGATCTCGGTATCGAATTCACTCAGTACGCGTCGGTCGAGACGGATTGACGATCAGCGGCGCGTGACACGACCTCGACCGAAGGCAAAACGTCCGCTACTAGGCTCCAACGTTTCAGACATTCTCTAGTCCGCTTCGGGTCCAGGCTGTGTAAAAACGCGGCTCCGCATCACCTCCATGCAACGAAGGCGGCCGTCGGTGTCGCTATTGAGTTCGCTGCCCGCGCCTCACGCCCGCATGGCTGCCAGCAATGGCTCGACGCCG
>NZ_JARWCR020000138.1:0-6429 GCF_029846695.2 Bradyrhizobium nivariense
CAGCGCGTCCGCGAAACCCGGTTGCCCAACCTGTCGATATGCCATCCCGAGCCCCTCCGAGCCTAGGCCCTAATGAATCCCTGATTCGCCTTTGTGCAAAGCTCTCGCTTGCGGGAGAGGTCGGCGCAAAGCGCCGGGTGAGGGTTCTTTCCTCTTGGGGACCGTCCCCGTTGTGGAGACACCCTCTCCCCAACTCTCCCCCGCAAGCGAGGGAGGGAGCGCATCTCACTCGTTGCAACATCGAACCTGATCTCATCGCGCTTTAAAGCGCGGATCAGATCTGGTTCTGGCGGATATTCTCGACCATCTTTGCAAGCACGCGCTCGCAGACCTCGATGTCGTCGGGGTCGATACCCACGATCAACCGATCGTAGTTGTTCGACATGATCGGCCAGATCTTGCGCAGCAGCGCCTCGCCATCCGGCGTCAACGCGACGACCCGGCGACGCTGGTCCTCTTCCGCGATCTCGCGCTTGACGAGGCCCGATGACACCATGGACTCGACCATGCGGCTGGCGGTCGACTGCTCGGTCACCGCGAGAACGGCGATCTCGTTGACGGTCAGGGTCTTGTAGATGAACAGGACCGACAGCGTCCGGAACACGACATTGTTGACGCCGTGCTCGCTCAGATCGCGGTTCTGGTCGAGGTTCCAGCGATTGGCGAGGCGATTGAACAGATAGGGGATGTAATTTTGCAGCTGGTCTCTGGTCCGCGGCGGACCCGATTTCCATCTGCTCCTGGATTCTTTGGCCATTATTTCTTGCGACTTTGCTGCTTGCTGTCGGTGCGAATTTTCGAGGCGAGGGACCGCAGCACGCCGAGCGCGGTTTCGAGCTCCCGGGCGGGGATGTTCTCGAGCCGCGCGCTGAGATGCTTCTTGTGGACGTCGGCTGCCTTCCTGAACAGCGCTTCGCCCTTGGGCGCGAGACGCACGATGAACGACCGGCGGTCCTCGCTCGACATTTCCTTGCTGATAAGCGCGTCGGCGAGAAGACGCTGCACCAGTCCCGAGACGTTCCCGCCGGACACTTTCAGATTTTGCGACAACTGCCCGAGCGCGAGGCCATTCCTGTAGCGATCGAGCTGGGCCAGCACGTCGAACTTGGCGAGCGACATTCCAAACTCCGAATTCAGCATCGAATTCAGCGACGCGAATAACTCGCCATGCAGGGACAGCAATTGAAGCCAAAGCCGGGTTTCAATCTGCCCAGGGACGGGACCGATGTTCTCTTTGAGTGCAGCCGGCATTGCATGACCATCGAGTACAGAGTGTCTCGTCAAATGGGGGATTATCGCGGGTCTGTCGCTCCGATTAGCAACCCAGGAATCGTAGTCAAGCCGCCTGATCCTGACGTCCTTCGGTCCGGACGGCAATCGAATCCTGTGCCGGGCATCACGCGAAGGTCTTGATGGTCTGGATCACGCCGTCGAGCTCCTTGCCGGCGCCGTCTTTCAGCGCTGCCTCCCGCAGCCGGCGCGCCCAATCGGCGGCATCATCGCGTCGCTCGACCAGCTTGATTGCCGCCAGTGTCTTGTCGAATTTCGACAGCCCCCGGCTGTGGGTATCGGAATAGCCCTTCACCAGGCGTCGGCATTGCAGGATTTCGACACCCAGATGGTAGTTGGTGCCGACCGCCTCGGTCGCGGCCTTGAGCCATTGGCCCCGGTGAGCTGTCTCGACGGCGTGACGCAGCGACCGGCGGCGCATGCCGCGAAGTCCGGCAACGACATAGAGCGCCAGGAACCAGGGCAGTGAATAGGTCCGCACCCGGCGCCCCTTGTTGACGCGGCGATCGAGCCAGCCGAGCAGGCGCGGCTTCGCGCCCAACCAGCGGCCGAGGCCCACCGGCAGCATGCCCATGACCTCCTCCATGCGGGGGTGCATGAATTCGGTGGTCTGGAGCAGCTGGCCCTGTGACATCTCGAGCTCGCTCTCGATGCGCGCGCGCCGAGCGGCGCGCGTCTTGAGGTCGGCCACGCGGATCACGTCGTCATAGGTCATGGCGTTGGCGAGGTATTTTGCCGCGGCCTGGGTAAAGGTATAGCCCCGAGCGGCACCGCCGGAGTTTCGGTCGGCCGTGTGCAGCGATTTGAGGATGTCGAGATATTCGGCGCCATAGGCGATGTCCTGGAAGTCGACCACCTTCTTCAGGCCGGCGCGGGCCATGGCGAGCGCGGGCTCGGGCAGCTCCTGCTTCAGCCGGGCGACAAGCCCGGCGAGATCCGGATCGGGCGTCGCGGGAGACGGGATGTTGCCGGTCGGCTTCGATTGCGCTGGCGCCGCAATGTCTGGAGACTTGGTCTGAACCCGGTCAAAGGCGGCTTCAAATGTCCGTATGCTGGCCTTGGCACCTTTCTCGCCGGCGCGGATGACGTCGAGATAGCTTTCGCGGCTGAAGGGCAGCACACTGGCCGCAGCGAGCGCGCCGAACATCGCAGCCGAGATGACGCTGCCGTTCTCGATGGCCAGCGCGTTCAGGTCGAAGATGATCTCGGTCTTGGCGGCAATGCCGATCGCGCCGGTGACGGCACCCCCGTCGGCGATGCCGTTGCCCGGCGCGATCTTCTCGCCAATCGCAAGCGACCGGTGGTTGGAGGCGATCAGCGTGGTGCGATCCGGCGTCACCAGGCCGCGCAGGATGGATCGGCCGGCCTCCATGAACTCCGCCGCCATCACCACATCGACGTCGCCGGGTGTCGGCATCAGCGACAGGATCGGCTTGCGGCCGTCCAGCGGTGGCATCGCCTCGATGTAGTAGATCGTTGCGCCGGTGCGCTGGGCGACGCCGGGCACCGAGGTCGATTGCGCGACCCACCCGTGGTTCCCCGCGAGCTGGACGATCCAGTCGGTCAGGACGCCGCCGCCCTGGCCGCCCATGGCGACGATCGCCATCGAGATCGGTCGCTCGGTTGCTTCACCCGCGGCGGGGAGGGCCAGACGTACGGTCTCGTCTCTCATGCCAGCGCCTCGAGCGCGGGGCGCCGCCGATCGCGCCGGCGTTGCAGCCAGCCGATCACGGCCATGGCGACCTTCGATTTGAAAATGTCCCAGCGGGTCGGATTATGGATGACATCGGCGCGATAGAACGACGGGCACAGCACGGCGGCTTCCGCGACCTCGCCGCAATTGCCGCATCCGACGCAGGAATTGTCGATTGCCGCAACCGGATCGTCGCGCAGGGGATCGTCGAGCTGCTTCACCGACAGCGACGGGCAGCCCGAGAGCCGGATGCAGGCATGGTCGCCCGTGCAGACGTCCTCGTCGACGCCGAAGCGTTCCTTGACGATGCGCAATCCGTCCTTGATCGCCTTGTTGATCTGCGGCTTCACGCGGCGCTGCTTGTTCAGCATGCATTCGGAGGAGGCGACGATGACCTTGGGGCCTTCGTCCCTGGTCGTCAGCGCTTCCTTCAGAATGTCGCGCATCTTGCCGACGTCATAGGTGCGGTCGAGCTGGCGCACCCATTGGCCGCCGATGCCCTTCACGGCCTTGACGATCGAATTGTTGGTGTTGCGCCGCTTGTTGGTCGCGCGCGACGACAGGATGTCCTGACCGCCGGTCGCCGAGGTGTAGTAATTGTCGACGATGACGAAGACGCCGTCATGCTTGTTGAAGACGGCATTGCCGATGCCGCTGGTCAGTCCGTTGTGCCAGAAGCCGCCGTCGCCCATCACCGCGATCGAGCGCTTGTCGGCCTTGACGTTGAAGGCCGAGGTCGAGGCCGGGCCGAGGCCGAAGCCCATCGTGGTCGCGCCGATATTGAAGGGCGGCAGGATCGAGAACAGATGACAGCCGATATCGGCCGAGACATGGTGCTGGCCGAGCTCCTCCTCGACCAGCTTCATCGCAGCGAAGATCGGCCGCTCCGGGCAGCCGGTGCAGAGGCCGGGCGGGCGGGCCGGCACCACCTGCTTCAGCTTCTCGACGGCGGGGTGATTGAGCACGGGCGCGGCATCCGGCGCCGGCGGCCGGTTGCCGAGCAGCCGCGGCTCGGTTTTCTCCAGGAATTCTCTGATGCCGCCGAGCAGGACCTGCGCGGTATAATCGCCGCCCATCGGCAGCACGTCCTTGCCGTGGACGCGTGCGTTGATGTCCTTGCGCCGCAGCACCGTGTTGATCGCCTGCTCCAGATATTCCGGCTGGCCTTCCTCGACGATGAGGACGGCCTCCTTGTCGAGGCAGAACTCCGCGACCTCGGTGTCGATCACGGGGTAGGTGACGTTCATGACGTAGAGCGAAACTTGCGTGTCGCCATAGGCATCCGACAGCCCGAGATATTGCAGCGCGCGGATCACGTTGTTGTACATGCCGCCCTGCATGATGATGCCGACCTTGCCCTGCTTCGGCCCCATCCATTCATTCAACTTGTTGTCGCGGATGAATCCAACAGCCGCGGGCATCCGCGTCTTGATCTTCTCCTGCTCATGCTCATAGGCCGCCGGCGGCAGCACGATGCGGTTCACGTCGCGCCTGGGATTGTTCAGCGCGTCCTTGATGGTGTGGGCGGGCTTGACGTTGTCCTTGCAGGCGAAGCTCCCATGCATGTGACAGGCGCGAACCCGCACCTCCAGCATCACCGGGGTGTTCGAGAACTCGGAGAGCTCAAAACCCTTCTCGATCAAATTGACGATGCACTCATGGTCGGGCCGTGGGTCCAGCAGCCAGATCTGCGATTTCATCGCGAAGGCATGGGTGCGCTCCTGCATGATGGAGGAGCCTTCGCCGTAATCCTCGCCGACGATGATCATCGTGCCGCCGGTGACGCCGCCCGAGGCGAGATTGGCGAGCGCGTCGGAGGCGACGTTGGTGCCGACCGTCGATTTCCACGCAACCGCGCCGCGCAGGGGATACATCACTGAGGCCGACAGCATGGCCGCTGCCGCCGCTTCATTGGCGGAGCTCTGGAACACGACGCCGAGATCGTCGAGCACATCCTTGGCGTCGGCCAGCACGTCCATCAGGTGCGAGATCGGCGAGCCCTGGTAGCCGCCGACATAGGCGACGCCGGATTGCAGCAGCGCCTTGGTGATGGCGAGGATGCCTTCGCCGCGGAACGTATCGCCATCGCCGAGCCGGAGATCCTCGACCTCGCGAGCAAAAGACCGTTCAGCCATTGCACCCTCCAGAAATATGCGATAGCATACGTTTACATATGAAGTAAGTCAACGCCGCGCCATGCTATCACGCTTGCAGACCTCTGCTCCGAAAGCGCGATCATGAGCCAGCGACAGGGTAGGGCCAATGCTGAAGCTGCCTCGCTTTAGAGCTGCCGCCGTCCAGGCTTCACCTGTCTATCTCAACCCGGGCGCGACGGCCGACAAGGCGGCTTCACTGGTCCGTGAAGCGGCAGGCAATGGCGCGAAGCTCGTCGCGTTCCCCGAGGTGTTCGTTCCCGGCTATCCCTACTGGAATTGGATCACCGATCCCATCACGGGGAGTGCGTGGTTCGAGAAACTCGTCAAGGCATCGGTTCTCGTGCCGGGTCCGGAGGTCGACGTCATCAGGAAGGCCGCGCGCGATACGGGCTGCTACGTCGTGCTCGGCGTGAACGAGCGCAGCCCGGTCTCGCTGGGCGCGATCTACAATACGCTCGTCTTCATCGGGCCGGACGGTGCGCTGCTCGGCAAGCACCGCAAGCTGGTGCCGACCTGGGCAGAGAAGCTGACCTGGACCGGCGGTGACGGATCGAGCCTGCGCGTCTATGATACCGAGATCGGACGTCTCGGAGGCTTGGCCTGCGGCGAGAACACCAACACGCTCGCGCGCTTTGCCCTGCTGGGGCAGGGCGAGCTCGTGCATGTCGCCAGCTACATCTCGCTTCCCGTCGCGCCCCCCGACTACGACATGGCGGAGGCGATCAAGTTGCGCGCGATTGCCCACTCTTTTGAAGGCAAGATCTTTACGATCGTCTCCTGTTCGACCGTGTCGGAGGAGATCATCACTGCGATGGAGACCGTCGTTCCCGACGCACGCGTGCGTTTGCAGCGGAAGTCGAGCGCATTCTCCGGCGTCATCGGACCGGACGGGCGGGTGGTCGGCGCGCCGCTGATCGACGACGAAGGCATCGTCTACGCCGACATCGACCTCGAGCGCTGCATCCAGCCAAAGCAGATGCACGACATCGTCGGGCACTACAACCGGTTCGACATCTTCGATCTCCGGGTCAACCGCCGCCCACTGGCGCCGCTGGACCTCGCCGATGGTGAACGCACAACGGGCGAGGCCGCGGAGCAGGGCTTCACGCCGATCCCGCTCAGATCGGAAGCATGATGATAGTGAGGTCTGTTTGCAAACCGCGAAGAAGGTGCGCTCCCGCTCGCGGGCAGGGCAATCGCATATGGTGTGCACGATGCGGCGGCATCGGCACTGGGCTCCCTCTCCCGCTTGCGGGGGAGGGCTGGGGTGGGGGTGCTTCCCCAATCGAG
>NZ_JARWCR020000139.1:0-6208 GCF_029846695.2 Bradyrhizobium nivariense
CGCCGCCATCCTGCCATGATACAGCTCCTCGTTTCGCCGACCGAAAACGAGGAATCCGCCAACAACCGTCCGTTCCACCAATTCATCCTGCTCCAGGAGCGCAGGCTTCATGGAATCGGTCGTCTAGCCATCGACCTTCGGAATGCACCACATGTCCTTGCGCCACGAGCTACTCTAACCAGAAATCTAACCTATTAAATTCATTGTGCAACGGTGGCAAGTACGGTTCGCCAGCGGGGTTGCGTACACCTGTAGGTGTAATCACATAGGCTACAAACGACCCGCGCGATACAGATGTACGGACGAGCGCTCATCAACTTTTGCGTGTTGCAGGAGAGGATGCATCCCTTCTCGCGGAAGACCAGCCTCACGATGTCCGATCAGCGCGACCGATCGACGAACGTTGTGTCAGTTCGAACTGTAGCCGGAGGGTCGATTGGTTACTCTGAGGACACCTTCTTTCCGTCTTCGAGCTCACCTTCGGAGAGCATTGCCGTACCGATGATACCTGCCCTCACCAATTGCGCAATTTCTTCGTCAGAGAGCCCAAGAAGCTCTGATAGAATCTCTCTATTATGTTGTCCAAGGGTTGGTGCCGCCGTCCGGACCGTATATGGCCTTGCACCTTCCCGAATCGGCATAGAGGGCTGCGGATGCACGCCAATGAAAGCGCGTTCGATCTCCTGAAGAAATGCGCGCGACTCGAGATGCGGATCTTTGAGCAGGTCAATTGGCAGGCGGGCAACGCCAGCAGCAACCCTTACAGCTTGCAATTCCGACATGGCCTGATCCGCATCGCGGGCGAGTGTCCAGCCTTCGATTGCTGTCTCAATGAGATCCTCAATGCTACGACGAGCTTCCGGACATTCCAGCGATGCGTCATTTGCCCAGTCAGCGCGACCAATAAGCAGCGCAAGTCTGTGCCACATGTCTTTGTCCGTCGCGGTTACCACGATCCAGTTGTCCTCACCCGCACACCGGAAGCAGCCATGTGGCACGAACTGGGGATGTCGATTGCCATACCTTGGTGGCGACACGGCGCCGATCGAGTGCGCAGTAATCCATGGTGCTGCAAACGGCACCATGCATTCGATCTGCGCAAGATCGATAAACTGTCCCCGCCCTGTGTTGCGCGCGTGAATTAGTGCGACCAAAACTGCAGCGCCGCCGTTCAACCCCCCGACGGCATCACCGAAAGCTAGGTGGCTCATTACCGGTGGCCCGTCGGCGTGTCCGATCACGCTCGGCAACCCAGAGCCCTGCTCGAGAGTCGAGCCGTAGGCCCGACAATCCCGATGGGCACTGTCCGCACCAAAGGCTGACATCGACATCATGACAAGGCGAGGGTTGAGCGTTCTGAGCACATCGTACCCAAGCCCGAGCTTCGGCAAAACATTGACCGAATAATTGTCGATGACAATATCGGCTTCTGCCACAAGCCGCTTGGCGAGAGCGAGCCCCTCCGGCCGCGTCAGGTCTAGTGTGATACCGCGCTTGTTGCGGTTCATAATACAGAAGGGCGCTGTCTTTTCGTACTTCTGACTATCCACATAAGCACGCCTGCGATCAAGACCGCGCATCCAGTCTGGATACTGGACGGCCTCTATCTTGATGACGTCCGCACCGAGATCAGCAAGTGAGCGGGTACACAATGGGCCCGCCCAACCCATACAGAAGTCGATGACACGGATTCCATACAGGGGCTGCCGGCCGGCGTCGATCCAATCGGACGCCCCCCGTGGCGGGAGCCTCAGACAGGTTCGGACCTTTGCAAAAACCTGCTGCTCGCCGGGAGCCGGAACTTTGCCGCCCCGGCGCGGCGGCGTCAATGTCAGATGCTGCATCGAGCCCGCGGTGAAGGCTTCTTCTCCCCCAAGTAGGACGGGCACGATTGCCCCGCGCGCCTTCTTCTCCGGATCCTGGAGCAGATCTGATATTTCGGGTACCGGCACCATCGGGATCTTTCGCTGCAGCCCCTCTGTAAACCACTCTTGCGCCGTTCGCGTTTTTAGTCTGGGCATAAACAGTCGTTCCATGTACTCTAGGTGTTTCACACGATCGTCGCCGACGACCAAAGCTGGATCATCGCCGTATTTGCACAGGCCGAGCATGTCGCAGAAGGCGCGCCATTGTTTCGGTGTAGCAATGGTAACGCCGAGCCAACCCTTTCTGGTTTCGTAGATGCCGACCGGAGAGCCTGGCCAAAAGCGATTGATGCCAATCCTGCGCATCACGTCGCCGCGCGCAAATGCCTCTGACATGAGATACTCGCTCAGCGTGAGGCTCGACTCGAAAATACTGAGCGACCACGAACGCCCTGTGTCGCCCTGCATTCGCGCAAGCTCCGACGAAGCCGCGGCAATGAAACCCCATAGGCCGGCGAGAATACCCGTTTGAAAATCTGGCGCATGCAACGGCGGGCCCTCAATAGGTCCAACTAGCTTGACGAGGCCGGCGAGTGCGCGCAGTGTCGAATCGGTTGCCGAGAATTGAGCATAGGGTCCGTCGCGACCGAACCAGCTTCCTTGGACGTAGATCAAGCCGGGATGTCGCTCCCGAATCGCTGCGATATCAAGGGCCGGGCAATCCGCGGGATCAACATCGCGCCCATCGACCAGAATGTCGCAATTCTCTATCAGCCTCATGAGCCTTGCGATCGCGTCTTGATCGGTAGGATCGATAACAATACTTGACTTGTTGAAGCTCAGGAATGCAAACCATGCGCTCTGGCCTCCGGGCGTCAGCGGCGGGCTGCGGCGCAGTGGATCTCCTGCTGGCGGCTCGATCTTATGAACATCCGCGCCAAAATCTGCAAACAATCGCGCGCAATAGCTGGTTGCGGCCGAGCTACCGATCTCGATGACCTGCAAATGCGATAGGACTCCCATTGATGCCTCACTTTCGGTTTTCTCAGCCGGGCTGGTGCCCCCGAATATCATTGGTGATCGTCGACTGGCATTTGCAGCGAAATCATCCATATCGACCAATCCTCGGCTCACGCCTTCGAGAACGTCGCCCACTAACGGCAAACATCGAGCGAACATCAACTGCTTCCACTATGATCGCTGCCTTCAGCCTCTTGTTTTGTCCCTCGACCACCGCGCGTTGACATCGGCGCCGCAGTTGACTGCTCTCCTCTTAGAGCCTGCATAGACCGTGCCAGCACGAACTGGAACAGCAACGCAAGCGCGGCCCGGATTCCCTCTGGGGCTGTAGAGTCCGCGTCAATACGCACCTACGAAAATGCACACGTTTGTCCTGTTGGAAACAGAACAGAGGAGACGCTAAGCGCGTTTTCAACCGAGCAACCCGTGCTACGATATTCGTTGGCTAAGCTCTTGGCCTCGGCGCAAAGCTGTAATGGCGCTTTCCGATCGGTCACCAAGCTCTTCCGGGGACCGCTCGGCACGGGCACGATAGGATCGCTGGAGACGAACCGCATGCGCCGATAACCAACCAATCCTCGGCGCGTCAATGCTAACGCAATCACTGCACTCGTCAAAATCGATCGGCAAAACGAGCCGACCCGCATTGTCTTTCTCCATGCTCTCGCGTCATCCATGCACTACCATCCGCATCTCAACAACTACAGTGTAGCCCGACAAATGATAGGCTTTCTCAACGCGTCCGCGAACTCTTGGGCTGGTTCGTACAACATCGTAAGCCTCGTTCTCAGGCTAGGGCTTTGAGGGCTCGCTTTCGGTAGGTCTACGGCAGCAACTGATCGATATCGCGGTTGGGGTGACCATTGACGATGCCCTGGGGACGTCGATCAGATACGCGAGCGGGTCGATGTCGTCCAACTGACAACTCTCGATCTGGGACGCGACTGTGGCCCAATCCTCGGCGCCTCCGTCGCAACCTGCGAACAACGCGTTCTTACGCTTGAGCGCGATCGGGCGGATGGAGCGCTCGACGGTGTTGTTATCGAGTTCGGATGCGGCCATCATCGATGAAGCGCATCAGGCCCTCCCAGCGCGACAGGGCCTAGCGGATGGTGTTAGCAAGCTTGCTTTTTTTGGCTGATCACACAGAGTTTTGCGCGCAACCACGGCTCGACCGCGGCCATCAGGGGACGGCTTTTTGAGATTGGCCGTTCGGCGTTCCTCGGGACTTCGATGTCTTTCTCGACGGCAGAGCCCGGCAATACGTTCAAGCGCTTCGCTGGCGATCGGTGGCTGAAGGCGGCTCCCGGCGTGCGGCCAGTGGCTATCTTCGAGGAGATACTCCGCCGCCATCCTGAGCTGGGGGCCGGAATCCGCCGCACCCTGGAGCGCCGGATCCGCGCCTGGCGAGCAATCCATGGCGCGGAGCAGGAGGTCATCTTGACCCATGACGTGGGCCAGGTCGGCCTCTCCGACTTCACCGATATGGGCGAGCTTGGGGTCACCATCGCGGGCGTGCCGCTCGATCATCGCCTCTATCACTTCCGGTTGGCCTATTGCGGGTTTGAGCACGCCCATGTCGTGCTCGGTGGCGAGAGCTTCGTCGCATTGGCCGAAGGGCTGCAGAATGCCCAGTGGTCGCGTCAATCAGGATGAGAGAGCTTCGCCGGCTCGTGACGTAGGGAGGGCGTAGCCCGACCGGAGTTACGAGCCCGGCGACGGCGCGATCCGAGCGGACCGCGCCGTCTGGTGATCCCGGCTGGTCGGTGATGGATGGTTCTTCTCGCCAAAGAGGAATCACCCGTTGCCAGGCTGCCATCTCACCGATCACCAGATGAGGCTCTACATGAAGTTCCGTCAAACCAATTCGCCGCCAGTGGCGGCCGCGAAGGTGTCGTTCAGTTCGTCGGGAGCATCGGACCGACAGCCTGTCGGCCGCCTTCTGCAATCTCGACCGCAATGCGAGGGACGATCTGACCCGGCGGTACGAGGACCTCTGCGCCCACTACGGCATGCGGCCTTCCCGCAACAATCGCGGCATCGCCCACGAGAACGGGGCGACGCATGGCCATCTCAAGCGCACGATCGCCGATGCGCTGCTGTTGCGCGGCACTGCCGACTTCGATGATCTCGCCGCCTATCGCGACTTCATCGACAAGATCGTCAGCCGCCGCAACGCCCGGAACACCAAGCGCATCGACCACGAGCGCGCCACGCTGCAGGCGCTGCCAGATCGCCGCATCTCGGACTACGAGGAGGTGATTGTCCGCGTGACGTCAAGCGGCGGCTTCACCTTGCGCAAAGTGTTCTACACCGTGCCGTCGCGTTTGATCGGGCACCAACTGCGGGTACGCCTTCACGACGATCGTCTCGACGTGTTCGTCGGCGGCACCCATCTCGTCACCCTGCCGCGTGGGCGGCCGCATCCCAACGGCAAGCACGACCAGGTCGTCGATTATCGGCACGTGATCCATTCCTTGCGGCGCAAGCCAATGGCGCTGCTCAATCTCGTCTACCGTGATCGGCTGTTCCCGCGTGATGCCTATCGCCGAACCTTCGATCGCTTGCGCGAACGGCTGCCGGACAAGAAAGCCTGCCGGCTCATGGTCGATCTGCTCGCTCTGGCGCACGAGCGCGGCTGCGAGGGCCGTCCGAGGTCGGGCAGTTGGCCAGCGTTAAGGTCAGCCGCGAGCTGATCGGCGAGTTCGGCCTGTGCGCTTACTTCGCGCCCGATCCGGCCTGCGTGCCGCAGGTCGTGGTGCAGCTCGCCCCGCTCGCCAGCTATGAGTGCCTCATCGGTGTCGGCGAGATCGGAGGTGCCGCATGAGCACGGCCAACACAGTCGACACCGCGCGACTCAATCTGTTGCTCAACGAGTTGCGGCTGCCCGCCATCAAGGTGCTGTGGCCGCAATTTGCCGAGCAGTCCGACAAGGAAGGCTGGCCGGCGGCCCGCTTCCTCGCCACCATTGCCGAGCACGAGATCGCCGAACGCGGCCGCCGCCGCATCGAGCGCCATCTCCTCGAGGCTCGGCTGCCCGCTGGAAAGACCTTCGACAACTTCGACTTTGAGGCTGTGCCCATGATCTCCAAGGCGCAGGTGACCGCGCTCGCCGCCGACGATGGTTGGCTCGGCAAGGGCGCCAATCTGCTGCTGTTCGGGCCGCCCGGCGGCGGCAAGAGTCACTTGGCGGCAACGGAGCTATGCGGGAAAGTGGGTGATGACGGAATGAGATAGGCGGCGTATCGAGGCGGGTGTCGAGCCTGCCAGAACCTCTCAAGGAGAGCGATACGCCATGAACGAGACTAGCAATATTGTTGCCC
>NZ_JARWCR020000140.1:0-5896 GCF_029846695.2 Bradyrhizobium nivariense
CACCCCGCGCCGGGGTAACCCGGCGCCAAGCCGAACACGACATCCAACCTCCAGCGCTCCGCCCCGACAGCGACCGAACAAAGACAAGAAAACTCTCGACTTCATAGTTTTTCAGCAGACTGCTAGAGGGGATCTGTAACTAATGCCGCCACCCGGCTATGGAAGCTGCCGATCTGTCTGAACGCATCCTGCCGCTCGGATCCCTCGGGAAGAAGTTGCGCGGCCTCCCATAAGCTCGTTAGCAACCGCACTAAGTCCTTCAATTCATCGGCCTCGCACATTCCAACTGTGCGTCGGGTCAACGTTGAGTCCTCATGCTAGGAACGGAGAAATGTAGGGGTTGGCCGCGACATGATCGCGCGGCGAGTAAGGGAAGAGGGTAACGCAAAATGGCAGTATCAATGCATTTGCCGCGCGGAAGTAGTGGCGCAGCAAAAGGTGCTCTTCTTCACGTACGTTGCGTAGCATCGATCTTCATCTTTTACTCATGTTGAATACGAGGGTCAGCCAGCTTTTGCGGCATCCTGTGTCATGGCAACATGGAGCGTTGGTCCAAACATCAAACCAAAAGTCAGACTAATAATTTTCGGCGCAGGCTGGGGGAAATGAGAGAAGCACCAGCTTTATTTTCGTTTCGGCTTTCAGATCGCTTTCGAAACGCAACTGTTCCGTGAACGCCGCCACTAGCGCATCACAGGCTTGATGACATGGTCCCGTTTCAGGCATAGCGTTCTGTTCCGGGCATGGGGATTGAGGCGATGCGACGCGGTAAGGCGACCATGACGTTAAGTGAGCGGCTGCTCAAGTTCGCTGAGGAGACTCGCCGCACGGCGCGATTGTTGCCACCCGGAGATGCGCGTGAAACCCTGCTAAGAAAGGCGCGTCAGGCTGAGGCGACTGCGAATATTGAGAAATGGATTTCGTCACCGGGGTTAAGACCGCCGGTCTAGCCCGCTGCGAATGCGGGACGATTTCAAGAGGAATTATGGAAGTGAAATTGCGGGGGCGCGTCAGGTGAAATTTACAAACACTTCGGACCGGGGCCTCTTGGCTCTTTACGGGAGTGTGCGCCGTGAAGTCAGCGCGGACCTGCGAAATGGCGCGCGCTATCGTTTCATAGGTGAGAACGCCAGGCAGTACGCGGAGAAACTGCGAGAGGAACTGGTTCGTCGGCAGCTACCGTTTACTCCGATAGATTGGCTATAGACACGAAGTGTTTCTTCGTCGTCAGCACAATGGCGACGAGCTTCTTTTGTATTGAACTGATGAGACCGGCAGATGAGCGACAAGGCTTCGCTTCCGTCCAGATTTTTGGTTCGTCAGGGATCTAAGGGTTGGATGGTCTACGATCGGCAGCGAAGGGGGCCGGCAATGGTTGGGACCAGGCCAGCGGTCAATCTGACGAAGGAACAAGCCGACTACATCGAGCGGAAGCTGATGGCGGAGGGGGAAGGCAAGCGTTTAATTTGAGTAGTGCTCGCCATCGGCACTTTGGTGATGATGGCGCGGATTGTCATATGCGCGCTGCATCACCTCAAGCGAGAAGCCTCGTGCCTCCGGATAGCCGCAGAAATTCTGCTCTCTCCGGAATCTGCTTTTCTGAGATCGCGCGTGCAGCGGCTACTTGGCGTCGTGGGTGTGGATTTGAGGCCGCTAACTGAGGCGGCCTTACTTGGGCGAACGCAATCCGTGCGAGTTCAGCCATCCGTCAATGGAGGCAGTGACATCGGCTTGGCGGGCCTTCTCCAGAAGCTCTTCAGGTTCCACACCCGACGGCAATTGATCTGTCTTTTTTTCTCTCGCTAGCCGAGCCTCCTTGATAAGTCGTTCGCCCAGTGTCTTATCCGGTTTGGGAAGTCGGCGGCGTGTCATGGTGAATTCCCCTCATCCATGAACCTGCTCCACCATTAAAACCGTGGAGCGGAGGCAATGGTTCCGAAGTGGACCATCCGGTCTTTCGCGGCGCTCAGCGGGCCTCGGAGTCTCGCTGCCGGCGGCTTCCCTGCCGGCGCCCATGGATGCGATGACCGCAGCCGCATCGGCGGAGGGCATGGGCATGAGAGGGAGAAGCCGGAGAGCCGGCTGGGACCGCCAATTCGATGGTCCGATCGCCGTGCCCGGGCCGTAAGCTGGTGACCCTTCGCGATGCCGGCGAGTACATCGAAGCGCTGCTGCTGGTGGTCGAGACCAGCGGGCCGGTGATGTTCGCGCGGATCGGCATGCGCGAACGGTTCCCTGGGGTTGAGCCTGAGACCAGCAGACCCAAAAGTCCTGCTCCGTATCACGCCACGGACACCGAAAATTCTGGTAAATCTTGTCGGGGGGAACGTGGGTAGCGCTCTCCCGACTCGAACCCCCGACGAAACAGGTCGGTTTTGATGGCCACCAGATACGAAATCGAACGGGAGTCCTGGTAGGAAATTATACGGAGCGGAGTCAGATCTTAAACTGATAAGGTTTCGAGCAAAACCTTATCAGTGAATTGACCGGGCTCGATGTTCCTTAGGATCCCGTATGGTTTCCAGCAAAGGATCGGATGAGTGTCAACGCCGCCACCATTCCGCGAAAACCGAAAGGACGAAGTCGACTTGTCGACCGCGGGCATTAGAGGACTCTGGGACCTTCAGTGTTCGGCCAGCACTCTACCTGATCAGTCCGATGCCTGAGGGGCCGCGCCACCCGCCGGACCTAGCTTGTAGATCAGGCCACTTTGCCCCTGTGCATCAAGCCTCAGCGCCCGTCCCAGTTCTTTCTACAGGGCGCTGGGTGCTACGAGGCCAGCCTTCGCTGCGACTGTTTGATCGAGTGATTTGCTCGTTGAGCCGGACCTCTGTTAGAGGCTTTCGATTTTGTAGATCGGTAGGGCGCCGCGAGGAGCATCTGGAAAAGCGCCCTAGCCGCGTTGACCTGGCAGCGGCACGACCCTCGCCTCGTCCTGACATCACAGTTCTCTGTTCGCTGGTGCACACGCGCCAAGTCCATCCTCGGCCTTGCCGTTGCACGGCGATATCAAAGATTTCGAATTGGTCAGGCATTGCGCTGCACAAAATTGCGGATAGGTCGAGAATAGCCGAACCAGCCGGCCCAATCCACCACGGGCGGACATACCCCTTAATTCTGGCCGGAGGAAAACTGTTTGAAGGTTAAAGGACCCCCGGTATAGCATCAGAAAATCCGGCTTTGATGAAAGCTTTGGAAGTGCCGCCTCATTGGCGGGTTGATATTCCCCGCAGCATGGCACTTCGTGCTTCCGAGATCACAACATGTCGTCTCCCAGTAAGATGGCGCTTTTTATCGATGGAGCCAATCTCTATGCGACAGCCAAGACGCTCGGCTTCGATATCGATTACAAACGCCTACTGATCGAATTTCAGAACCGCGGTACGCTTCTGCGAGCGTTCTACTACACGGCCACGATCGAGGACCAAGAGTTCTCCTCGATCCGTCCACTAATCGACTGGCTTGACTATAACGGCTACACCGTCGTCACCAAGCCGACCAAGGAGTTCATCGACGCCGGCGGCCGGCGCAAGGTCAAGGGCAACATGGATATCGAGCTCGCTGTCAGTGCTATGGAGCTCGCCGAGCATATCGACCAGATGGTGCTGTTCTCCGGTGACGGCGACTTCCGGTCCCTGGTGGAGGCGGTACAGCGCCGCGGCGTTCGGGTCACCGTCATTTCCACGATCGCGAGCCAGCCGCCGATGATCGCCGACGAGCTGCGCCGCCAAGCCGACATGTTCATCGACCTTGTCGAGCTCCAAGCGAAGATGGGTCGCAATCCGTCCGAACGCCTGGCCCCGCGCGAGCGCGAGTCGCGCTATCGCCCGCAGCAGACACCCGAGCGTCAGACCATCGCGGGATCGAAGGGAAACGATAGCGTTCTCGAGAATTGATTCCGAGCGACACCCCTGATGCAATGCAGATGAGGCTAAGACTCAGTAGCCACGCACTTGGTCGTGTGTTCGTTCGAGCTCGGTCCCTAAGGAGGGCCGAGCCCTCCAGTTCGCGTTCGAGTGGAAGAACGGCGGAGGGCTTTGCGTCCGGTCAGCATGTCAGTGCTTTTGACGCTCAATGTCTCTGAGGAGCACATGGAGAAAGTCGCTGGCATGGTCATATTGTGCTCTGCCGTTGGTGACCTGCTTGGTGCGGGGGCCGATTATGTCGCCCACGATTTCCGGCCCGAGCACCTCAGTACGATCCGACCAAAGCCTAAGCAAATTGTCGGGAATGTCTTGGCTCGAGCCAAACAGCTTCAACAGAGAACGTTCCCCGTCGGGGTCTCCGTCGTGGTGAGCCTTGGCCGCATAAAAGGCAAACAACCCACGGAAGGCATCGCGAGTAACAGCAGGTTTTGCCATCACCACTTCCCCTGAAAAAATTGAGTTCTTAATGCGAGGAAGTCTGAAGCTCCCGTTCAGGAAAAGCCAGCAAAAAAGCCAGTCTACTGCGCTCTGAAAAAGAGACAGCAAAACTCACCCAATCATCGGCGCGGCGCGCAAAGACGGCGCCCCCAAGGCGGGCACGGTATCTGAAGCGTTGATCTAGAATTGTGCTGATATCACCTGCGCAGCATTGCTGCCGCTCTACGAAGGGAAATAGGTCCGGGACAAAAGATACCAGCCCCGGTTAGGGCAGGGCAGGTTGCTTTTGCCTAGCGAGATCGACGCAGTCCGAGAAAAACTTGCGGTTTGGAGAACGTATATCAAGTCGTTCCGTGGCTGGACGCCATCAAATCTTGCGCTCGTCAGCCGGACGCCTGAGGAGCTTGGTCTTGCTGGGATCGGGGACCCAGGCCCTTTCTGCTGATCGCGTTCTGGGGCTTGCACAAAGACGTCTGAGCTGATTTACGCCCGGCCACCAATCAAAAACTAGGCTACCAATTGTCCGGGCAGGCCCAGGCCGGGCGGTCTGATTGAAGCTTGTTTGGAAGAACGTTGACTAATCTCTCCAGCTCTGATCGCTCTTCGCTCAAACGCTTCTTGACAAACTGGCGCTCAAATTCGGTCAGGCGGGTTCGCAACAAGCGGCGATATCGTTGGATGTTGTTGCGACAAGTTTGTGCCCGAGCCGATTGCTCAGCTTCCGTCATCGGCATCTCACTCTGGCCTCTTTCATGCATTTCGAAGCCTCGCTGCGTCCCCATGCCTCGCCGGACCAGTGGTCTCACCGGCTAGGATCTGGTCACTCAAGCTTACGCCGCCCGGCTCGAAATACAGCGTCCTGGCGGCGTTTATTTCAGCCGGGCCCCTGAAATTCCCAGCGCAATAAGCCTAGCAGGCCAGCAGTGACGGACGTGGGAAGCAGTTCACAATGAGCCGAGGGCGCCCATGGCGGGTGCTTCACCTTGATTCCGTGTTTCTGACGCGCGCCACGCTGGGGCTGATCGCGACATTTGACACAAGCCCGCCAGAGCCCAGCAGGCGGAGGCGTCAGGACTCCTCCGTCCGGGGGCCGGCTCTTGTCTCGTTGTTTGCCATACTCACGGTGTCCCTGTTTCCCATAACCGCCCAGACGTCGCTGACATGAAAAAGGCCGCAGGATCTGAGTGGATCCTGCGGCCTATCCGGGAAAATTGATTGTTTACGGAATGAGCACTTCCAGCCCCGGTTACCGCCATGATTTCAGAACTTGGCTCGGGGGTTTAGTCCGAAAGCATCTGTTCCGAAGCGGAACACGAAGCGCTGTTGCGCCTGTGCAACGTCTTCACGTTGTAGGGAATAGGAACTGGACCGGGGGAAGCTCGGCAAAATAATTGCTTGTTTGAATGTAAGCGCGATTTTCTCCGCACGCCGGCGGTTTTGATGGATTGCGCTGGTATCGGGCGATACCGGGCCGTTCAGGCAGTGGCGGCTTTGTGGAAGTTGAAGGGCAGCAGGTCTGCAATATCGGCGTC
>NZ_JARWCR020000141.1:0-5765 GCF_029846695.2 Bradyrhizobium nivariense
GCGCGGCGTGGTCCTGATGGACGCCGGCTATGGCACCGACACCGCTCTGCGTGGGAGTATTACCGAACTGGGCCTGAGCTATGTGGCCGGCATCTTGCCACAAACCTCGGTATGGGCGCCCGGAACCGGACCGCGGCCGCCGAAGAAGTGGTCGGGGAACGGACGACCTCCAAAACTGCTACGGCGTGATAGCAAACACCGACCGATTTCGGTCAAGAAGCTTGCGATCGGTCTGCCAGCGCATGCTTGGTACAAGATCACGTGGCGTGAGGGTACGACAGAACGCTTGTCTTCGCGCTTTGCTCGTGTGCGCGTCCGTCCGGCACATCGAGATTACTGGCTCGCCGAAAGCCGGCCGGAGGAATGGCTGCTGATCGAATGGCCAGAGGGTGAGGCAGCACCGACCAAATATTGGTTTTCTACGCTTCCGGCCAACATTGGGTTTCGTCAGCTGGTCGATATCACCAAGCTGCGCTGGCGCATTGAGCGCGACTACCACGAACTCAAACAGGAGGTCGGGCTTGGCCACTTCGAGGGGCGGGGTTGGCGCGGCTTCCACCATCACGCAACGCTGTGCATCGCCGCTTATGGATTCCTGGTCTCGGAGCGAGAAACGATTTCCCCCTCAGCAACAGCCGCCACCAAAATCTCCAAGGAAGCTACTATTCCCGAAAATTATCGACCGAGGGGATCCGCCATTGCGGCCTGAACGGCACGTTCCAAATTCGATCGCGACCGTCCGAAGAAGATTAAGCGCTGCTCTCGTCGCCACACTATCTCGATGCCCTTGTTGCACCAGGCCAATCTCCAGTCAAAGTGGCTATCGGAATTTATGACGCAGTAAGACTAGGCCTTTACTTGGTCACGTGCACGCCAAGCTTCATTTTGGGATGAATGCCGCACAGCACGGTGTAGTCACCAGGCACGGAAAAAACCACGTCGACTTGGCTGCCCGGCTGCTGGTCCCCGGTATCGAAATCAAAGCTGCCTGCGCTCAAATAGGCGTGGTGCAGGAGCTCGCCATCGTCGTTAACGAACCGTAACGTCTCGCCGCGATTGATGATGATCTCTCTAGGCCTGAATTCTCGATCCTTTTGCGAGATCGTGTAAGGGGCCGCGCCCAAGGCGGCTCCCGCGAACAGTCCCCCCACAATTGCGGCCGTGATCCGAAAACCGAGCTCGCCTGCGCGCAAAGGGAAAAGCCTCGCCATTATTTCAACCCCGCTGAAACTTCAACTTTACCAAGAATCGGTCCGGGCTCGATCTTACGAGCCGCGTGAGTACTCACATACTTATCACCGGTTGATCTTAACGATTTCCGCATCCCTTGCAGTCATTACTAGGGAAATTTTAGGCGGGGCAGCTGGCTGCCTCCGCGCGGTATGTTTGCGATTAGGCGTTTACAGCGAAAGACACGGTGATGGATCCTTTCGTCGGCAGCGTTGCGCCGAAAGCGGTTCTCGAGACCTTTCGGTCGACAATCGCTCGGTTGTCGGGGCTTGTCGCGCGCGGTTCGATTAGAACCGGGATCTTGATCTTCTGTGTTGCAATGAGCGCCATTGCGGCAGCCTTGGGAGGGTATGCCAGCCTCGGCATCCGGCACGCCGGCGACCTGGTTGCGAAAACCTTCGACGAGTCACTGATGTCGATCAACTATGCGCGGGCGGCTGGCGCCGATTTCGCCGCGATGCGCGTGGCATCTGCACAACATCTTCTCACACAAGACCCGACGGTCCATGCGCGGCTCGATGCCGAAATTGACGAGCTGGCCAAGTCGCTTTCGGAAGACGTCACCATAGCGGCCGAGCGGTCGCAGTCCGCGCGCGCCGCGAAAGCAGCCGCCAAGGTCCAGGAGGCGGCAAATGCCTGGCTCGCGCTTCATCGACGTCACGAAGATGGGATCGTTGAAGCGAGCGGTCGTGAGATCAACGGTGTTGATCCATATTCCAACACTGTAAATCAACAGATAGAATTGCTGGTAAACTATACGGCCGGGGATGGATTTCTATTTCGCCAGCGAGCGCTTGCTGCGATCAACCGGGATCTACAACTCAACGTGGCGGGGCTGACCGTCGCCCTTCTTCTGTCCGGTCTTTTCTCCTGGTTGTTGGCGCGGCGGATCATTGGTCCAGTCGCAATCGCGTCCAAAGCGGCCAAGAGCATCGCCGATGGCGATTTGAACACAAGCATTCCGGAGGGCAGCGGTGACGAGCTCGGTACGCTCCTGACGGCTATGGGCATAATGCGGGACAACATCAGGGCGATGGTCGACCGAGAGGTGGCACAGCGGCGTTCAGCGCAGGCGCGGCTTTCCGATGCGCTCGAGCACTCGCGTGAGGGCGTCGTCCTCCTCGACCAAAACGGTCAGATTGCGTTGGCTAATTCCAGAGCGGGCGAGTTCATTCGCTGCTCGCCGCAGCTTGTCCATCCGTTACGGACGGCCCGTGCGCCCAGCGCCCAGCACTCAAGGGAACTCATCCTGCAAGAGGACGCTAACGAGGTCGAAGGGGTGGAGAGCGAGGCCCAACTCCCGGACGGAAGATGGCTGCGGGTCAGCCGCAGCCCGACCCAGGAGGGCGGCGTCATTCTCGTCTACAGCGACATTACCGGTTTGAAACAGCAGAAAGCCGAGCTGCATGCGACCAATCTGAGACTGGATGCGGCGCTCACGCATATGTCGCAAGGACTCTGCCTCTATGACGGAGAAGGACGGCTGCAGGTCGTCAACCGGCGCTTCTGCGAGATCTTTGATATTTCGCCGGAGCTTGCGCTTCCAGGGATGACGTTCGAAGATGTCCTGCGCCTGAGTGTTGCCGCCGGAAATCATGGCAGCCAGACCGTCGCCGATCTTTTGGCCCAATGTGACGAGTTTTTGGCGCGCCGCAAGGGCGGTAACTACCTCCAGCAGCTCAGCGACGGACGCGTCGTCTCGATCGCTCAGCGCTCTACATCCGACGGCGGCTGGCTCATCAGTTGTGAAGATGTCACCGAACAACAACGGGCTCAATCTCAAATCGCTTTCATGGCGCGGCACGACGCTCTGACCAGATTGCCAAACCGGTCTCTCTTCGCCGAACGGATTGAACAGGCTGTCGCAGAGGCGGGCCGAGGTGCAGGCTTTGCCGTGTTCTGCATTGATCTGGATAATTTCAAGCAGATCAATGACACGCTGGGACATCCGGTGGGCGATGGGCTGCTTTGCGCTGTCGCGGAGCGGTTAAGTGCGTGCGCCCGAGAGGGTGACACGGTTGCGCGCCTTGGGGGCGACGAGTTTGCGCTCATCCAATCTGAAGTCCGAAACGCTGAAGACGCCGCGCATCTGGCCCGGCGTGTCGTGGAGCGTGTCGGAGCGCCTTATGAGCTGAACGGACATCGGGTCATCGTCGGCTGCAGCGTCGGAATTTCCTTGGCGCCGGGTGACGGCACGACGCGCGAAAAACTGCTGAAAAACGCGGACATGGCGTTGTACCGGTCCAAAATGGACGGCAGGGGAACATGGCGGTTTTTCGAGCCGGCGATGGACGCCAGCCTGCAAAGCCGAAGAGCGCTCGAAATCGACCTGCGCGGAGCCATGGACAAGCACGAATTCGATTTGTTCTACCAGCCCATTTATGACTTGCGGATGGACCGGATCAGCGGCTTTGAGGCATTATTGCGCTGGCGACATCCGGAAAGAGGGCTGGTGCCGCCCGACCAGTTCATCCCTGTCGCCGAAGAAATTGGTCTCATCAATCCGCTCGGGGAGTGGGTGCTCAATCGCGCCTGTGAGCAGGCGGCGAGTTGGCCGGACGAGCTCAAGATTGCGGTCAATGTCTCGGCCACCCAGTTTCGTGACCCACGGCTCGCGGCCGTCATCGCGAAAGCGCTCGATGTTTCAGCGCTGGCGCCACACCGGCTTGAACTCGAAATCACTGAATCGGTTCTCCTTGGCAACAGCACTGAAACCATCGCGACGCTGCATGAGCTGAAGGCGCGTGGGCTGCGCATCGCTTTGGATGATTTTGGTACCGGCTACTCTTCGCTCAGCTATCTGCGCAGTTTCCCCTTTGACAAACTGAAGATTGATCAATCGTTCGTCCGCGACGCAACGGCGACAAAGGGATCAAAATTGATTGTCAGAGCCATCACCAGCCTCGGGAAGAGCCTCGGTATGACGACGACGGCGGAGGGAGTGGAGACGATTGAGCAGTTGAACCAGATGAAGGCCGAAGGATGCAACGAGGCACAAGGATACTTGTTCAGCCGTCCGGTCCCGGCAACCGAACTCGCATCAACGATCCTGAGTTTGAGAAACGGCCTCCAGAGCCTCAAGAGATCTGACTGGAGCAATCTGATAGCCGGTTAAGGACATGTGTCGCATGCCAGTGAAATCGATCATGGCCTCGGCAACTTCGCGGCGCTGCATCACTGATGATCAGCACCAGCTTGGGGCAGGTATTGGTCTTGGGTAGGAAAGTCGGGCGGCACAGGTGCGCTGTCGCGCCATCCTGTGCACGCTCACGCCGAGCACCGAGCAATGGCTCAATCCACAGCTTTCCTCTGGGTCATGGTGGAGTGCCCAGCAGCGGTTTATGGGTGCGGCATCGGCCATAGCCGTCGTCCGGACGACTGCCATTCCAGCCCGTTTGATGGTACGGCCTGACGGGATGATGGGCTCGCCAGGAATGGCGGACGTTAAGAGCCACAGTTAGCTTCATCAGGAGTAATGAACATGGCAAGTCCTCCAACTAAAAAGGATATCGAGCGCCGCGCGTATCAGCTGTGGCAGCAGGCCGGAATGCCCGCCGGGCGCGATCAAGAATTCTATTCGGAAGCGGAGCGACAGCTGAGGGAAGAGCTGGGTCGCCGCGAACTCAGGACGCCGGATACGCTGTAGATTCGCGAGAAGGCAAAGGCCGCCGGGGTTGACGTGGCCCCTTCTTCTGGCCCCATAGGGTCCCTCCTTTCGGCTTGGGCGGAAGCGACCCTGGACGCCGAAAGAGAGGCTTACGATGTGCCGTGTGCGGGATGCGATCAGGATGAGCCGTCGACATTCGGGTGCTCTATCCCGTTCGGGAGATGACCGCGACGTTGCGATCGACGCGCGCAACAGCGTGCCCGGCGCCCGCCTGGCGATGAAGCCGCTGCCCGACGAAACTCTGGAGGGTGGCTGCAGTACGCTGCACCAATTGCGATGAGACCCGGTACGCCAGCCGACCGCCCGCAAGTGGACGGAGGGCCCGCTGCCGCCTCCGGGTCTTTCGCTGATGCGTCAAACCACTATTGTCGGACGAGCATTTTTCGGTGGATGGAACGCTGATCGAAGCCTGGGCTTCGCAGAAGAGTTTTCGTCCCAAGGACGGCAGCGGCGACGATGATGATGGCGCCAACTTCCACGGCCATAAGCGCAAGAACGACACCCATTGCGAGTACCAGTGATCCGGACAGCAGGCTTTATCGCAAGGCGGCCGGACGGGAGGCCAAGCTTTGCTATATGGGCCACGCCACCATGGAGAACCGGCATGGGCTGGCGGTGGCCGGCAGGGTCACGCATGCCAATGGCACCGCCGAACGCCGGGCTTCGGAGACCATGCTGAAGGCGAGACGCAAAGCCGCAGGCCGCCGCATCACGGCCGGTGAGGACAAGGCGTACGATACGGCCGATCACGTCGCCAACCTTCGCGCCATCGGCGTGACGCCGCATGTGACACAGAACCAGGCCGTCACCAAAACCGGCAAGACCCGCAACAGCGCGATCGACGAACGAACCACGCGGCATCAGGGTT
>NZ_JARWCR020000142.1:0-5713 GCF_029846695.2 Bradyrhizobium nivariense
CTGTCCGTAATCTCTTCAGCCGAACCCGCCGCCACCTCTGCGAACCACCGCGACGGCGCCAAAAACAACACGACAATCTCCGCGCACGACTAACCTAGCGCAGATGAGGGTTGGGGTGAGGGGCTCTTTCCGCGAGTTCGATTGTCACCGTGACTGCCGAAGCACCCTTCACCCCAACCCTCTCCCCGCGAAGAGCGGGGCGAGGGAGAAGAGAGATCTCGCCCCGCGTCCGCCTTCGCTAAAGCTTCGGCGGACAGGAGCGAGGAGAGGCCAAGAATTTCACCTCACCTTCGGCAATACCTGCTTCACCACCTGCTTGCCTTCGACCACCTCGACCAGAAAGCTCTGGCGATCGATGTCGCCGGTGTCGCTGAAGGTGACGTCCATCAAGATGCCCGGCTCGTCCGCGGCCTTGACGGTCAGGCCATGCAGCGTGTCGGCGAACGCCTTGGAATCGACTTTGCCCATCTTGTCGGTCGTGGCTTTCACCATGTAGACCGCGAGATAGCCCTTGAGGCCGTTATGGTCGGGCACGTAATTGTACTTCTTCGCAAACTTGTCGCGAAACGCTTTGATCAGCTCGACCGGCGCATCCGTGGTGAGGCCGACATGGCCGCGCGCGCCGTTGGCGGCATCGCCCGCGAGCTCGATCACCTTCTGGCCGATCAGCGTGGTCTCGCCCATCAGCGGCGCGGTGACGCCCTGGCGCTTCAGCTCCTTCAGGATGCGCGCGCTCTCTTCCTCGTTCAGGTAGACGAACACGGCGTCGGGATTGGCGGCCTTGATCTTGCCGACGTCGGCGGCGAAATCGGCCTGGCCCGCCTCGGTCGAGAGATCGGCGACGACCTTGGAGCCGAGCCGGTCGAGCTCCTTGACCACGACATCGCGACCGCCGCGACCGAAATCATTGTTGACCCAGATCACAGCGACCGACTTCGCCTTCATGTCGTCGTGAATGTATTTGGCGACCTTCGGCATCGAGGACTGCTGGCCGAACGAGGTGCGGAACAGGAATTTGTTTCCGGCCTGCGTCAACTCGGCGGCTTCGCCGCCCATGATCTGCGCGATGCCGGCCTCGGCCGCGAGCGGCGCGGTCACCTTGACCGAGCCGGAATAGCCGGGTCCGAGCAGCACATAGGGCTCGGCGTCGAGCGCCTTCTGCACCTGCGCGCGCGCGACGCCCGGGTTGGACTGCGAGTCCGCATGAGTGACTTCGAGCTTGCGGCCGAGCACGCCGCCCTTGGCGTTGATCTCCTCGATCGCGAGGTCGATGCCGTTCTTCCAGTTGGTGCCGACGGTGGCGCCGCCGCCGGATAGCTCGGCGACGTCGGCGAGCTTGATCGCCTGGGCGTGGACGCTGGTTGCAGTCGCGAAGGCAAGCAGCGCGCCTGCCAGAATGGTCGATTTCATGGTCTCTCCTCCCGTTTTTCGTTGATGTTGTGCGCGGCCTTGTGTCCGGCCGCTTCGGTTACGCTGCGTGATAGGCTGAGCTTCGTGCCGCCATCACCTCGTCAAATGCCTCTCCCATGACCTCTGTCGATGGGGCAAGGCCCGTGAACAGTTCGAAAGCGTCGGCGGCCTGGTAGATCGCAAGCTCCCGCCCGGTCATGATCCGCGCGCCCCTGGCTTGTGCGGCTGCCAGCAGCGGCGTGATCAGCGGCGAGTAGACGGCGTCCGCAACCCACAATTTTTCATGCAGCAGGGTGGCCGGGACAGGCATGCCGCGGTTCGGCAGCATCCCGACCGGCGTGCCGTTGACGAGGCCGGTCGCGCCTTGCAGCGCGTCCTCGGTGCTCGACGCCAGCCTTGCGACGCCCTGCGCGGCCAGCAGGGAGACGAGCGTCTCGGCGCGCGCCGGCTCGCTGTCGAAGATGCGGATGTCGGTCACGTCCAGGCTCGCCAGGGCAAATGCGATCGCCTTGCCGACGCCGCCGGCGCCGATCACGGCGACGGCGTTGCCGGACGGCGCCAGCAGCGGCGCCACCGCGCGCGCGAAGCCCGTGGTGTCGGTGTTGTGGCCGGTCAGCCGGCCGTCCCTGGCGACGACGGTGTTGACCGCGCCCATGGCGGCGGCGCCCGGCGCCAGCTCGTCGAGCAGCGGGACCACCGCTTCCTTGTAGGGGTAGGTGACGTTGACGCCGGCAAAGCCGAGCCGCCGCACGCCCTCGAGCATCATGCGGAGCCCGGCCGCATCGGCGCCGGCGACCTCGATGAGCTGGTAATGGCCGCGCAGCCCGAGCGCCTCGGCGGCGCGCTCATGCATGGCAGGGGAGGCGGAATGCGCGATCGGCGCGCCGATCAGGCCGGTGAGGAGCTTTTTGCTGGCGGCGTATCCGCGCTTGGACATGGTTGGCTATCGTCTCGTTGGGAGCGTTCGGTCTCGGCCATTAGCGGGGAAATCCGCGCAATTCCAAGGGGGCTTCCGAGTGCGACGATAGCCTTTCCCCCGCCTAACACAATTACCCATTTATCGGGCAAACCTAACATAATGTTATTTCTTGCGCCCGCGCGCCGGGGACGCCTTGCCGTTGCCGCGGGACGGCTCCACCGCGCGCATCTCGGCGCGCAGGGACTCGATGAAGTACTCGACGTGAAGCGACAGCGGCGCACCGCGCTTCACGGCGATGTAGGTGTCGAACCGCGTCGGCTCGGTGATCTTCAACAGCTCGATGCCGGGGTAGCCGCCATGGGCGACCGTGAACTGGTCGATGATGGCGATGCCGAGCCCCGCCTTCACCAGCGCGCAGACCGTGGTGCCGAAGCGCGCGCGGATCGTGATGTTGTAGTCGAGCCGGTTGCGCGCAAAGATCTCGGCCATGATCCGGCCGTAGGGGTCGTTGGGATCGATGCCGATCAGCGGATAGCGGGTGATATCGGCGGCCGAGACCTGCTTGCGGCCGGCGAGCTCGTGGCCTGATGGCACGATGCAATAGAGCTCGCCCGAGGCGAGCGGCATGAAGTCGAGCCCGGAATGCTCCAGCCGGTAGCTCATCGCGACACACTCCCCGCGGCCGAGCAGGAGATAGTCGATGGCTTCCTCGAGCTTGAGGATGTTGATGTCGATGCCGAGGTCGGGATAGCGGCGGCGGACCCGCTCGATCGCGCGCGGCACCATCACCTGCGAGATGCTCGGCACCGAGCCGATGCGCAGCTCCGACAATCCGCCGCGGCCGATCTTGGAGATGAGCTCGGAGAGGTCATCGACCTTCTTGTAGACGCCGTTGATCTGCTCGAAGATGTTCTCGGCTTCCGGCGTCGGGAAATAGCGCCCGTTCTGGCGCTGGAAGAAGCGGATGCCGAGCGAGCGCTCGGTGTATTTGACGAGGCGGCTGATGCCCGGCGCCGAAACGTTCAGCAGCTTCGCCGCGCCGCCGATGGTGCCCGTCACCATCACGGCACGGATCACTTCAACCTGGCGCAGCGTCATCATGTCCTGGGCATCCGAAAGATAATCGTGGTCGCGATCATCTCATGAGAGAGCCATGATGTCAGCCAGCGGTAAGGGCGGCGTCGTCGCACGATCTGTTTTGATCGGCGTCGGTTGCTGCAACTGCGTTCTAGCTCGCCGGTCCTTCCGGCGCGGCGCTGTCTGCCGGCCTGGCGCGCTCGCTTTGCAGCACCTCGCGCGCGAACTCGATGATCTTCTGCTTGTTTGCCGTTTCGCGGACGGCGAAAAACACGCGATTGAGTTCCAGGCCGAGCACGCTGTTGAGGGCGATGTCCTCGTCTTCCATCGTGGTTTTCCCGCTTCAGACGTCATAGGTGTATCTTGACGTCACTTCTTCCACAAGTAGATTAAATCCGCAGGGTCAATGGGGATACCGGAAAACTACGGAAGCGGTGAATTGAGGCAGTCCCCAAAGACGTGCTATACCGAACGGCGAGGGTCAGGAAACGCACCGATGTCCGCCGTGGATTATGGCCGGGAGGCGCTCGACTTCATCGAGGGCCTCGGTACCTATCGCAAGGTGCCCGACGCCATGCATGCGCTAGAATCGGCCTTTGGTCGCTTCGGCTTCGAAACCATTATCGTGACGGGATTGCCCAACCCCGACCAACGGTTTGCACAGATGGTGCTCGCCAAGCGCTGGCCGGCGGGATGGTTCAATCTCTACACTCAAAACAACTACGATCGCTTCGACCCGGTGGTCCGGCTGTGCCGGCAATCGGTCAACCCGTTCGAATGGTCGGAAGCGCCCTATGATGCCGAACTCGAGCCGAACGCGGCCGAGGTGATGAACCGCGCCACCGATTTTGGCATGAGGCGCGGCTTCATCGTGCCGATCCACGGGCTCACCGGCTACGAAGCCGCGGTGTCGCTCGGAGGCGTCCATCTCGACCTCAATCCGCGCAGCAAGCCGGCACTTCACCTGATGGCGATGTATGGTTTCGACCACATTCGCCGTCTGCTCGATCCGGCGCCGTATCCGTCGACGCGCCTCACCCCGCGCGAGCGCGAGGTGATCTCCTGGGCCTCGCAAGGCAAATCGGCCTGGGAAATCGGCGAGATACTGCACATCACGCAGCGTACCGCCGAAGAGCATCTTGCAACCGCCGGACGCAAGCTCGGCGCCGTCAACCGTACGCATGCGGTTGCGCTGGCGATTCGCAACAAGATCATCAATCCCTAAGCGACGTACTGGGAAATTTCCCAATATCGAACCTGCCTCTTTTCGCAGAGGCTGCCCCCATTGAGAATGAACGGGGGCTTTCATGATTCACGCCATTTCTGCTGTAAATCGCCACCTTTACGAAGACGTACTCGATCAGCATTTCCGGTTGCGGCACGACATCTTCGTCGAAGAGCGGCACTGGGAGACGCTGCGCAGGCCGGATTGCCGCGAGATCGATTCCTATGACGACGAGGACACCGTCTATCTGCTTGCGCTGGAGGGGCGCCGCGTCATCGGCGGTCACCGACTCTACCCGACGACCAAGCCTTCGATGATGAGCGAGGTCTTCCCTCATCTGGCGGCGGTGCGCGGCTGCCCGGTGGATCCTCTGGTCTGGGAATGGTCGCGCTACTTCGTCGTGCGCGATCGCCGCGATGGCGCGCTCAACCTGCAACTGATGGCGGCGGTGCAGGAGTTCTGCCTCGGTCAGGGGATCGCGCAGGTCAGCGCGATCATGGAGACCTGGTGGTTGCCGCGCTTCCATGAGGCCGGCTTCGTCGTGACCGCGCTCGGTCTGCCGGCTCTGGTGGAGAACGCGTGGACCATGGCGGCGACGATCGACATTCGCCGGGAGACGCTCGATGCCCTGCGTGATCGCATCGGCGTGGCTTCGATCGTGCAACAGGACGGCCCGCGTCTGGACGCGGTCGCCCGTGCCAACCTTTGCGGCCTCGCCGCGCAACGAAAGAGCGCCTGAGATGTCGAACATGATGCGGTACAGCCAGATCATGGCGCAGACCAAGGACGAGAATCTCGGCTACATGTCCGACATGGCGCTCGAGCTGGCGCAGATGGCGGAAGACACCGGATTGGCGACGCTTGCCTATCTGTTCCGGATGGCGGCGCTGGAAGCCGCGACGGCCAACAGCGTGCTCGCCGAGCCGGATGACCTTCCCCGGCAGATGACGTCGCACTAGGGTCTGTTGAGATTCAGGATTCACAGATTGGAACGTCCGTGATTCAAGCTCCGAAAGGAGTTTTGGATGCAGCGATTCGTTTTGACGGACGCCCAGTGGGCGAAGATGCAGCCGCTTTGTTTG
>NZ_JARWCR020000143.1:0-5579 GCF_029846695.2 Bradyrhizobium nivariense
CGCATCGACGAACACATCGACCGCACGAACAGGATTGTTGTCGCCGACCCAATCATCAAGGCATTCCGGCAGCAACGTCGTCTGCTGGCGATCCACCCCTTGAACGAAACCCCGCATCAATTCCCCCAGCGATTCAGCAAGAGAATCATAGCATCGACGGAGTTTTTACACAGCCTGGACCCAAAGGCGACCTGCCAGGGCCAGAACCATCGGGCCAACGGCACTGCGGCGAAATCCCCGTGGGTGCGATGCCGAAGGCTGGCACCCCTTTAGCGCGAGGGCTGTTTGAGACGAAGTTGAACGTCATCAGTAACCATCGTCCAATGAGAATTCCGGCTGCAGCGCGGCGCATGCCAAGCGGCTAGGCGCGCTCGTCACCTTCATCGTCGCCCTCCAGTTGCTTTCGCAGCGACGCGATGATTGTTTCTGTCAGGGCGAGGCGCAAGCTGTAAGTGATCAGCTGTCATCGGCACGCGCTACGATCCGTATACGAATCTCTAGCCGAGCGGCACTGGCTACGACTTCTGCCATTCCAACCTGCCCCGCGCGCTTGCCACTGAATTCAAGGCGGTTGAGCATCATATCCATGACGTGCTCAACGTCTTCATGTGCACGTCGCTTTGTCCGTTGCTCCGCCAGTTCTTGCCGCGGGAGCTCGCTCATTTTGGCGACTGCAATTCGACGTTGTAATGCGCGTAGATCCGCGCGAGGGTGCCGTTGGCAAGCAATGCTTCAAGGGCTGCGTCGAGTCCCTGCCTGAGCTGCTCGTCTGGACTGACCATCCCAACAGCGACATTCCAGTTCAGGTCGGGATCGTCCTCGAAAGCAGGAATACGACGCACGTGTGCATCGGGATGAACTTGGTTGAACCAACCAACTGCAGCGGGCGTAACCGCCGCGGCGTCGATCTCGTTCTTAGCAAGCGCGTCCATGATTTCATCCTCGAAGACAAACGGTGAGGTTTGGACGCCTCGCTTGCTGAGTGTCATGGAGGCGATCGAGCCGACCTGTACCCCGACACGCTGGCCTGGCCTCAAATCTGCGAGTGACGCTGCGCCGGAGTTTGCACCGACCGCCAACGCGACACCGCTGCGCTGGTAGGGTCGCGACATGCGCAACCCCACCTCCGCCAACGCCGCGCGATCCGCTATCGCATCGAGGACGATGTCGCAGTCGGCGCGGCGGTACTGAAAGCTGGTGACGACCCAC
Source organism: Bradyrhizobium nivariense (assembly GCF_029846695.2). Taxonomy (NCBI): domain Bacteria; kingdom Pseudomonadati; phylum Pseudomonadota; class Alphaproteobacteria; order Hyphomicrobiales; family Nitrobacteraceae; genus Bradyrhizobium; species Bradyrhizobium nivariense. Next base: position 1,210 of record NZ_JARWCR020000143.1, read on the forward strand.
CGTTGTTCCAGCGAGACCCCGAGCTGGTTTGCCAACGCCTTGGCGATTTCGACCTGAAATCCAGGATTGGCATCGCGCCTGCTGGCAAACGGTAGCGCGTTTGGGTGCGCGCAAAGCGTCAGGGCGCCGCGCTCACGAATTGCCTCCAGCGAGCGCGCTGAAGCAGCAGTCGCGCCGAACAGCATCAGCAAGATCACCAGAGAGACACGTCGCATCTCGGGCTTCACTCCTCGATGCTCCGGATATAGGCCAATATTGCCATGATCTGGCTCTCTGAAAAAGCGCCTCCAAAGGCAGGCATCGCGCCGGGCTTACCCTTCTTGATCCGCTCCACGATAAACTCGTCGCTGCGTGTCGTGCCCGCGAGCTTCGGCCCTTTGCCGGCGGCGCGGCCGCCGTTTTCGTGACAGAAGCCACACGAGGTGGCGAACATCGTCCCGCCCTCGATGTCGCTCTCCTTAGCCGATTGATCCTGATTGGGAGCCTGGCTCTGCTGTGCGTAGAGGTCGCGCGACAATGACAGCGCAATGCCAGCGATGAGAGTAATCGACTTCAACATCGGCATCTGGACTGCAGAGGCAGGGTGCGACCACACCCTGCCTCTTCCCACCATTTTATTGCTTCAGCGTAAAGACAACCAGCGCACCGGCATCCTTCGGCATGCTCGTATAAGGTTCGCCGAAGAGAGCTGGGAATTCGTCCGCCACCATGCCGCCCCATCCGGCCGGTACCGCGATGTATTGTTTACCGCCGGCGCTGTAGCTGATGATGCCGCCATTGTGGCCGACGCCATTGTAATGCGACCACAGCTCCTGTCCGGTCTCCGCATTGTAGGCGCGCAACACACCGCGCGAGTCGGGTACGAACACTAGATTGCCGGCTGTTGCGAGCACACTCGCAAGCGGCGGCTCGTCGAAATTGACCTCCCATTTCTTGGCGCCGGTCACGGGATCACGAGCATCAAGATGTCCACGCGCCGGTCCGTCCGGCGGCGGAACGAGCTTGAAATTCGCACCGATATTGAGCTGCGCCATCGGCTCGGTGATTGGCGTGGTCTTCACTACGTCCACATCCATGCACCATTCCTGCGCGATCTTGTACCACAGGCCGGTCTTCGGGCTGTAGGCGCCTGCGTTCCAGCTCACGCCGCCGGCGATCGCCGGACAGAGTGGATCGCTTGCTTTGCCAAGTGACAGATCGCGCCGACCGATCAGCTCGCCGGTCTTCGGGTCGATGTCCTTGACGAAGTTGATGTTCTTCGCGATCCGCCAGACGTTCTGCACCTTCGCATCGGCGCGATCGTAGACGAAGACGAATCCGCCCTTGTTCGGATGCACGACGAGCTTGCGGCCGTCGCGGTCGATCATCAGGAACTCCCCGACCGCCGAGTCGAAGTCCCATGCGTCGTGTGGCAGCTCCTGGTGGTAGAACTTCAGTTTGCCGGTATCGGGATCAAGCGCGATGACTGATGTCGTGTAGAGGTTGGTGCCTGGCCGTGGCCCGCTTTTCTGCCAGTCCGCGCCCGACCAGTCGTAAAGCGGTGCCGGGTTCGCTGTTCCCCACCAGATGGTGTTAGTTTCAGGATCGTAGGTGCCCGGCATCCATGCGCCACCGCCGCCGGTACGCCAGGATTCGTTGCCCCAGGTCGCCTTGGCTTCCTCGGTGCCGGCGACCGTGAGGAATTCCCATTTCTTCTTGCCCGTCTTGATATCGACGCCGAAAAGCGGACCGCGCGAGGTCCACTCGCCGCCCTGGCTGCCGATGATGACGGTGTCCCTCACCACCAGCGGCGCGCCCGTGAAGCCGACAGTGAGCTTCTTGGAATCGACGAGGTGCGTGTTCCACACCTCCTTGCCGGTTTTCATGTCGAGCCCAATCAGATGCCCGTCGACGGTGCCGACGAAAACCTTGCCATCGCCAAGCGCGACGCCGCGATTGTATGGCGAGTGCGTCTGCATAGACACGAGCTCCTCGTCGAGCTGCGGGAAGTACGACCAGATCATCTTGCCGGTCGCACCGTCGAGTGCGTAGACGCGACTGTAGGAGCCCGAATAATACAGCACGCCGTCAGCGACGAGCGGCATCGTCTGCAGGCCGCGGGTCGAGCGGCCGGGCATATGGATCCACGCGACTTCGAGGTTCTTCACGTTGTTCGCGTTGATCTGATCAAGTCCGCTGTAGTGATACGATTTGTAGCCGCCGTGATAGGTCAGCCAATCGCTTGGGTTCTGCTCGGCCGCCTCGATGCGAGCGGGATTGATCTCTGACGGCGCGATGGCCCAAGCCAGTGGTGCAACAGCCATCGCGGCCAGTGCGGCAACACAGGTAAGGTGCCTTGTACTGACTGTCATTGTTTTCCCTCCCTTATTGTATCGCGGGAACTACATCCAACATGGAGTCTGCTGCGGCAAGCTGCCTCATCCGTACAGCTCGACTCCTGACCTCGGCGAGGGGTTTAGATACCAGACGGTGATCGCTGCGGCCGAGTCGATTGCGCTCAGCAGCGCCGTAGCATCACGACGAATTCAATGCTCAAAGTAGTACAAGCGCAAGCGACGTATTTTGGCAGCCACACTGTCCCAACACCCATGTGAGCCGACACATCGCCATCGCCGGGGTGCCGGAACGATGCTCGCCCACCCCGACGAGGTGACTCGGATGTGCAGCTCAATAAGCGCTGAAGTTCGGTTCGCGATGCGGTTCGTGATCAACGGCGAGGCCGAGGTGCATGCGCAGACTGCGATGAAGCGCTGAAGATCAACGCATTGGTGATGTCGCCCGGCCTTCTGTGGCCGAACCGCCCGCTTTATGCCGGATTGTGGTATAGTTTCCGCCCAACAAAAAATGGGAGGAAACCATGGCAAGTGCAATGACCTCTCCCCACAAGCAAACGCTCAACCGCCGCAACATCGTCAAAGGTGCTGCGGCGCTGGCCGCGACGGCGGTGAGCCTCAAAGCGGCCTCTGCGGCGACCGTGACGCCGTTGGGCCAAACGGGCGCTCCAACAACGGCGAGCGAGCCGTTGCCCTTGGGGCCGCTGCCCGGCGGCCGCTATCCGGACTCCCATCTGGAATCTGCCAAGAAGGGGCCACCATCGTTCGGGCCCCCCGATTTCCCAGCCTTCGCCGGCACTATGGCGGTTGAGCGCGTCGCAACCGGGTTCCGCTGGGCCGAGGGCCCGGTCTACTTCGCGGCCGGGCGTTACATGTTGTTCAGCGACATTCCCAACAACCGCATCATGCGCTTCTGCGAGGACGATGGTCACGTCAGCGTCTATCGCCAGCCTTCGATGAACTCGAACGGCAACACCATTGATCGGGAAGGACGCCTGATCACCTGCGAGCATAGCGGCCGACGGGTCACACGAACCGAACTGGACGGATCGATCACGATTATCGCCGATAAATATAACGGCAAGAGGCTGAACTCGCCGAACGACGCGGTTGTCACGTCCGATGGCGCGATCTGGTTCACCGATCCCGTCTACGGCATCGGTGGCTATTATGAGGGCATCAAGGCCGAGCCCGAGCAAGAAAAGCACAACGTCTATCGTGTTGATCCCAAGTCGGGGGACGTGAAGGTCATCGTCGATGACTTCGTGGAGCCCAACGGCATTGCACTCTCGCCCGATGAGAAGAAGCTGTATGTGATCGATACCGGCTTCACGGACGCGCCGAACAACCCATCGCATATCCGCGCGTTTGACCTTGATGTCGCTGCCGGGAAGGCGTCGAACAGCAAGGTCTTTGCGGACATGCCCAAGCCCAGCATTACCGACGGGGTACGCACTGACACCGATGGGCGTGTTTGGTGCTCAGTGGGTTGGGGCGATCCGAATGAGGACGGCGTGCGTTGCTATACTCCCGCCGGCGAACTGCTCGGCAAGATCCACATACCCGAAACTGTCGCCAATCTGTGCTTCGGCGGTCAGCAACGAAACCGGCTTTACATCTGCGGCTCGACGTCGCTCTATGCCGTCTACACCAGTGTGCAGGGTTCTATGAAGCCGTGAGGCCAGCGATAACCCGATCAATCTTAGAAAGAGAGCCGCCCCCTGGGCGGCTCTTAGGTTTTGCGTAGGTCTTGCGCTGTTCAGATCCCAGGCATGTTCGAGAGGCATTAACTGCAATGACCGCGAATTAGGAATACGAGACTGGATGATTTTTGTCGCCTCTGGCTTGACGCAGCAACTAGAGCACAAAATACTCAGTACGCCGCTTTACTGACTATGTCCGGTCTTGGCCCAGGCTGTGTGAAAACGTTTTTTCGTCCCCAAAAACTGCACGCAACAGGGGAAGATCCGCGTCGACACGACGGTCTGAGCATATTTTTGCTGTATCGAGTCTGGAGTCAACCCGGGCGCAACCTCG
>NZ_JARWCR020000144.1:0-5559 GCF_029846695.2 Bradyrhizobium nivariense
TGCCAAAACTCGTTCTTGGTGTGACATTCAACGACGGGATCGAGGTCATCGCCAAGCCGACCGACCGTCAGCCCATAACCGCCGCCGCCTGACCGGCCCGGCCGTCACCAAAATTTGGCGATAGCTCTTGACCAAAGCGCAAGTTCTTGCATTAGAACGCGAGCCCATCTGCAAGCTCCGGACTAGGAGATAATACAGATCCCACGCTCCACGCGCCGCGTTTTTGGCCAGCGTTCACGCGGGCTGCCAGAGACTTAAGTACTGCCGGGTCGTGATGGCGAAAATGACGGCGAAAGAATGAGGCCGCTTTCAAGATGGCCAAATTGGTTCCTCAACTCCTCGCCAGTTCGCCAGATAAGCCAATCATCGCCGACAACGTTATATTCTACCAGACGTATTGTCGCCCCGCCGGGTTCCTGATGCGCGTATCCGTATTGTGCAACAAGGCCCTTCTCCACTGACCAGCCCGCTACCAACCCGCATAAAAAGTCGGGAGCCCACATCGCAAAAGAGAGACCCTGTATTATTCGCGCCATGATCTTGGACAAGCCCTGTCCTCTGAGGTCGCTGCGGAGCCAGAAATCTCCGTGATAGGCTACCTTACCGGTCATCCTCTTCGCGCTCGGTGCTGTGCAAGTACAGCGGTCCTGAGGATGCGCGTGTTTGCTGGGGTCGGCGTAAAATGCATTCAAGGATTCTAAATGCTCTGCGAAGTTGCTGTGTAAGAGATCATACAGTCGGTGCGCCGTTAGGAGCGCAACGTTGTTTTGTTTGTCGAGGCCTACGATCCAATACCCCTCGCCGGACTTGATAGGCGAGCGATCTGGCCGGAAATTGGGATATGTGGGCCTCTTTGTTGGAGTGGCCCGTGCAATCGAGACATACTCATGGAAGTCGAATCCTATCAGAAGCCTGATGCCTTTTTGGGCGGTGGCGTCATCATATACGTGAAGGAAGCGCATCGCGTGCAACGGATTAAGTACGCTCGTCATTGCTTAATATTGTCCTATCGTGATGAGCTGGATCATAGGCTGTGCTACGAGTTTACGAATTGATGATACACTAGTCGCTATGAATCGGAGCACTACCTACTCTGGTGGGGAATAATGTATTTGAAGGAAACCACGTTGGCACGCATCAGCATTGAATAGGAATACGACTTTTCGGTTGGTGGGTGGAGACACGGCGGGCTTGTCGGCTCGGCGCAGGAGCTTCCATTCCCAGGGCAGCAGTTTATCGCCGGACAGGTGGATGGTTATGCTGCCTACAAGGCGCTCGCCCGCAATCATGGAGGCGCGATCCAGCTCGCTTTTTGTCTCGCCCACGCTCGACGCAAATTCGTCGAGGTGTTCAGAACGACCCAGTCGCCGTTCGCGCGCGAGATGATCGAACGCCTGCAGGCGGTCTATGCCATCGAGGCGAAGATCTGCGGCAGCACTGCCGAGCAGCGGCTGGCCGTCCGCTGCACCAGGAGCGCATCGTTGATGGCGGCGCTCAAGGCGCGACTGACCGTGATTGTCGACCAGCTCTTCTCCCAGTCGAAGCTGGCGGAGGCCATCAACTACGCGCTCAATCACTGGAACGGGCTGACGCTGTTCCTCCGCGACGGCCGCGTCGAGGTCGACAGCAATACGGTCGAGCGTTCAATGCGCCCGATTGCCATGGGAAGACGCAACTCGTTATTCAGCGGCAGCTGGGGCGGCGCCGAGAGCTGGGCAATCCTGGCGTCGATCGTGAACACGGCAAAGCTCCATGAGCTCGATCCGCAGGCCTACCTCGCCGACGTGCTGGAGCGCATCGTGTCCGGGCGAACCAAGAGCCATCAGCTGCACGAACTGCTCGCCTGGAACTGGAAGGCGGCGCACCAGCGCACCGCACAGGTCCCCGCATGAGCCCGCGTCGTCACAAGGCTTCGTCGTCGATGGCGGCCGCCGCGATGCCCCTTGCGGAGCTCGATCGGTGGCTGCAGGCTCGCGTCGATCGGCATCCTGCCGCCACCAGCATCCCCATGCTCGACGGTTATGTCGCCGCGATCGTGGCCGGACCGGTGTCGATGAGTCCGCTCGACTGGATCTGTCCGCTGCTCGCCATCGATGCCGATGCTTTCAACCACGGCGACACCCCGGAGTTCGCGGCGCTCTCCGCCGTCGCGCTGCGCAATAACGACATCAGCAACGTCCTTACGACCGCGCCCGACCAGTTCGAGCCGATGCATCGGCGCAAACCCAATGGCGACGTCGATCCGCGACTCTGGTGTCAGGGATTCTACGCCGCGATGCGGCTCAGGCTGTCGGCGTGGGCGCCGTTGCTGGACGCCGGCAACGTCAATCACGGCCTGGTTCTGCCCATCCTGCTGCACTGTCGCGACGATCAGGGCCATCCACTGCTCGGACTGCCACCGAGGGACCACCCCGAGACCGGCCACTTTCTCCGTAACGCCGATATTCCAGCAGCTGTCGACGCCGCGCCAATACTGGATGCCGATCCGCTACGCACGCGCCCCCTGATCGCCGCAGCCGTGGGAGCTCATACCGGTTACCGACGGACACTACGAAGGGCGCGGATGGCGCGGCTTCCATCATCACGCCACGCTATGCATCGCGGCCTATGGATTCCCGCTCGCCGAACAGGACGAGTCCCCCTCAGGGCCTCGTTCCGCCACGCCGTTCCAGGCACCTTGTTTACCCGAGGATTATCGCCTCAGAGGATCCGCCCGCGCGGCCTGAACGCCACGTCCCGAACTCGATTGCAATCATACGCAGGCTCCTGATCCGATCCGAGGGCTCATCAAAACCTTGCCGCGATCTCCTTGTTGTGGCGGCATCGCAGCACCAAACAAACGACGCTCGTGACGCAGTAAGACTAGCCCATCCTGTTGCAAGCAGCACGCCGGCTGCCTCGTCTGCCTTGCGTCGTCCACTCTTAAGAGTCATCTTGTGGTGGTAGCTATCTTCCTGGGTAGGTATCAGGAACTCTGGGATAGTTTATGTTCGCTACGAGAGTGAAGTGATAGCTGGCAAGAAATGTTCAGTAAAAGACTCGAGTTTCGTACCGGAGAGGCGCGCCCGATCGCCGGATGCCTGTGGCTTGCCTTACCTTCTATTGCGCGGGTATTCTCGTGCCGTTACGGCCACAAGCTGCGGAATCAGGATGATATCGTAAGCGGCACAATCATCACGAAGAATCATTCCACCAGAGCCCGTCCGCAATGGCCTGCCTCGCGCAACTGACGAATGGTCTTGATCTGGCCCAAGGAGTCTGGATTGCGCTTACACTTGATCGTGCAGATACGATGACCAGCAGGGCGTGCGGTGCCTCCGTAAATGCCCAAGCGGCAGTTCGTACATACTTCCGAGAAATGCGACGTGCAGCCGCGTTTGTGGCAGCCGGCCAGAAAATCGGCGGTACCGCAGTTCTTGCTGCCATTCGCCGCGCCATCGGCGCTGGCATTGTCCTTGATCAGGTGGAGGGTGGAGTCGCGCTGTGCCCCGCCGTTGGGCTCGATCACACCCGCATCAACTATGAGCTCGTTGCGTTTCTCGGGAGTCAGATGTGTCTTGTGATGCAAGGTCGGCTTCTTGCCTGCTTCCTTGCGGAAATTGAAGTGGGGGACGCGGCATGCGTGTCGTTTTCGCGCTTATCGCGATTAAAATCGCGTGTGGCACTACGCCAGCTGCTACCGGCCAGGCAATCGCAGGGGCCGGCGATCGCGGCGATACAGCTTATTGAATTCCCAGGCGTGCAGACGGCTCATCAGCCTCTCGTCGGTCCGCGAACGAATCGCGCGCAACGATGGATCTGCTGGGACGGGATTCCAGCCCACCGAATTAGAACATCCTTTCGTGCACTGATCTTCCCCGCCTCACGGCTCAGACAGACTCAAAGAATCACTTCCAACTCTCACGCAAAAACAACTGTCCGTAGCTAGCGGTGAAGTACCCGCCTTTTACGAACGGCCAGTCAGTGACCACTATGGTATCGGCCGGTGCTCAGCGCCGAGAAGGCACAAACAATGATCGATAAGGTCTTCGATTGCAGCAATACTGTGTACATCAAAACTCTGCCACGAAAAGGTCGTGGCGTCTTTGCAAATATTCCATTCAATGTTGGAGATGTAATTGAGCGCGCTCCAACGTGGGGATTTGATGATGCTGCGGCTGAGCTGCTCGATCGTACGGGCATCTTCCAGTACTACTTCGTGCGGAACGATCGTCATCTCCAAGGGGACTCTGTAACAGGGTACGTCGTTTTCGGCTTCATCTCGATAGTGAACCACTCATTTAACCCAAATGCACGAATAGTGTGGGCCGATGATGATTCGGGTACGTGGGCAAGTATTGTGGCAACAAAGGATATAAAGATTGATGAGGAAATAACACACCGCTATACGAATGTCTCTGCTTATCCTGATACTGTCATCTTCATTGACTAAAGTGCAAAGAATACTGACCTGATTGATAAAAGGGGGCCGTATGATAGCTCGGCTATCGAAGAGCACTTCTTCGTCTGGATACCAAACGTCCCGTTCTTCTTGGCCGCCATTTCCGAGGAAATCCTGCTTGAGTAAATCGCGCTTGTCGCAGGACAGGGAATGCGGATGAGCGGCCATCTCAGATGTTATCGTCAAGCGTGACACAGAAGCTGCCTCGGGTGCGAGTTGTTGCCGGTTGTCACTGTGCCTGTCCAGATACTGTGCAGCACGCCAATCTCGATCGGCGTTAACCCGTTCCGTCTATCAGATGGTGCTGACGCCGGAACAGGCCAGCTCCATTCCCCGGAGCCGATGGCGCGCACGCATCGAGCTCCTGTTGACCCTCAGCGGCTCCCGCGATCGCTTGCAGCAGTTCCATCGTAAGCGTAGCTCTGTGGCCCTTTGATTGGCGCTTGCGTCTATTTTGATCGCAGCTTGTGCCGTCGTGGCTTCCAAATTCCGGACAATGCGTTGACGGCGGCCTTGAGCGCCTTCCGGTCGACGACGTCGGGATCGAACTGTTCGGGCCCCCAAAGGCGCATGTGTTCGTGCTCCGGATCGGGGCGCGAATGGCATCGAGGTATTCGGCATAGCCGGGCGCACCGCCGACGTCCTCCGGAGGACAACGACCGGCGGACTCGAGCAAGAGGGGAAGTCCATCTGTCGTGTTGTCAAACCATTTTTCGAGCTTGATCACATGGTCCCAGCTGTCGCCGAAGTCATAGAGATAGTGGATCGTCTTGGCGCCCGTCTCGTGAACGATATCGCAGAGCCGCGCCTTGCGGGCATCGATGGGCTGGGGACCAAAATCCCCATGGGGATCGGGGATACCCCAACGCCCTTCGCCAGCCAGGAACTCAAAGAGATGGCTATTCGTCCAGCCAAGCGCCGCCTGAAGCGTCAGATGCAGCCGATCAAGGCGCAGGCTAACGGGTACGACAAGGCGACGCATCACCTCCGATTTCACGTCCTTGAGAGTCACCTTGATCCGCAAGGCGGTCGTGTTGAGGCTCATGCCGCCAGCCTCAGATCGTGTGCATGCATCGTGTAGGTCGACGACCACGGAAGCAGTTCGTCCAGTCGCGCCG
>NZ_JARWCR020000145.1:0-5072 GCF_029846695.2 Bradyrhizobium nivariense
GAGGGTTGGGGTGGGGGTGTCTCCACAATGGATACTCCCAATGTGGAGAGAGCCCCCACCCGGCGCTTCGCGCCGACCTCCCCCGCAAGCGGGAGAGGTTGCAGAGAATCCGAGGGCCGACCAATTTCACCAAAGGCCGAATGCTCCAGGTGGGCCTCGGAACACCCTTCGTCCCCGCAAAATCCACGCCTTTCAGCGACCCGAAACCGCCTGTCGAATCGCGCTTTTTTCAACGCCCGAAATCGGCCTTCGAAAGCCTTGAAAACCGGCCTAAAAATCCTATCTGATCAAAGGCTTGCCGGGAGATACTTTGCGCTAGGCGCAATCCGTCTTTCATGGCACAAATAGCCTGCATATCAGCGCCTTTTGCGCCGCTGATTCGGGCGACATCTCGAAGGCCTTTCATGACAGAACCTGCTCGGCAGACGCCTGCCGAAAACGAGCCCTCAAATCCGAGCGAATACGGCGCGGAATCGATCCGCGTGCTCAAGGGTCTCGATGCCGTCCGCAAGCGTCCGGGCATGTATATCGGCGATACCGATGACGGCTCGGGCCTGCACCACATGGTCTACGAGGTCGTCGACAACGCGATCGACGAGGCGCTCGCGGGCCACGCCTCGCGCGTCGATGTCGTGCTCAACGCCGACAATTCCGTCACCGTGCGCGATGACGGCCGCGGCATTCCGGTCGACATCCACAAGGGCGAAGGCATCTCGGCGGCCGAGGTCATCATGACCCAGCTCCATGCCGGCGGTAAGTTCGACCAGAATTCCTACAAGGTTTCCGGCGGCCTGCACGGCGTCGGCGTCTCCGTCGTCAACGCGCTGTCGAGCAAGCTCGGCTTGCGCATCTGGCGCGACAACAAGGAACACTACATCGAATTCGCCCATGGCGATGCCGTCGCACCGTTGGTGGTCGTTGGCGATGCGCCCGGTAGGCGCGGCACCGAGGTGACGTTCCAGGCCTCGACGGAAACCTTCAAGAACATCGAGTATGATTTCGCCACGCTGGAGCATCGGCTGCGCGAGCTCGCCTTCCTCAACTCCGGCGTCAACATCGCCCTCTCCGACATGCGTCACGCGGTCGAGAAGCGCGAGGAGATGCACTATTCCGGCGGCGTCGAGGAATTCGTCAAATATCTCGACCGCAACAAGAAGGCGATCGTGCCGGCGCCGATCATGGTGCGCGCGGAAGCCAACGGCATCGGCGTCGAGGCCGCGTTGTGGTGGAACGACAGCTACCATGAGAACGTGCTGTGCTTCACCAACAACATCCCACAGCGCGACGGCGGCACCCATCTCGCCGGCTTCCGCGGCGCGCTGACGCGCCAGGTCAACGGCTATGCCGAGGCCAACGCGAAAAAGGAAAAGATCGCGCTCACCGGCGACGACTGCCGTGAAGGCCTCACCGCCGTGCTTTCGGTGAAGGTGCCGGACCCAAAATTCTCGTCGCAGACCAAGGACAAGCTGGTGTCCTCGGAAGTGCGTCCCGTGGTCGAGAACGTGCTCAACGAGGCGCTGCAAGCCTGGTTCGAGGAGCACCCCTCCGAAGCCAAGATGATCGTCGGCAAGGTGATCCAGGCCGCCGCTGCCCGCGAAGCCGCGCGAAAAGCGCGCGAGCTGACGCGCAAGAGCCCGCTCTCGGTCTCCTCGCTGCCCGGCAAGCTCGCGGACTGCCAGGAGAAAGACCCGGCGAAATCAGAACTCTTCATCGTTGAGGGCGACTCGGCAGGCGGCAGCGCCAAGCAGGGCCGCAACCGCGAATTCCAGGCCGTGCTGCCGCTGCGCGGCAAGATCCTCAACGTCGAACGCGTGCGTCCCGACAAGATGCTGGGCAGCGAGCAGATCGGCACGCTGATCACCGCGCTCGGCACCGGCATCAGCGACGAATTCTCGATCGAGAAGCTGCGCTATCACAAGATCATCGTGATGACGGACGCCGACGTCGACGGCGCCCACATCCGCACCCTGCTGCTCACTTTCTTCTACCGGCAGATGCGCGAGATCATCGACGGCGGCTATCTCTATATCGCCCAGCCGCCGCTCTATAAGGTCAACCGCGGCAAGTCCGAGCAATACCTGAAGGACGAGCGGGCGCTGGAAGATTATCTGATCGATACCGGGCTCGACGATTGCGTCTATATTCCCGGCACCGGCGGCGATCGCACCGGCCGCGACCTGCGCTCGCTGGTCGACGACGCCCGCGCCGTCCGCGGCATCCTGCGCAGCCTGCACACCCGCTACAATCGCAAGGTGATCGAGCAGGCCGCCATCACCGGCGTGCTCAACAAGACGATCTACGGCGATCCGGAGAAAGCCGCCGCGGCCGCGCAATACATCGCCGCCCGCCTCGACACTCTCGCCGACGAGGTCGAGCGCGGCTGGATCGGTCAATACGTGGAAGGCCATGGTTTCCAGTTCGAGCGCACGGTGCGCGGCGTCAAGGAAGCCGCCGTCATTGACGACGCCTTCCTCGGCTCGGTCGAGGCGCGAAAGCTGGACGAGTACACGGTGAAGCTCCAGGACATTTATGTCCGCCCCGGCAAGCTACGGCGCAAGGACGTCGAGCACATGGTCTACGGCCCGGTCGATCTGTTCGAAGCCGTCACCGACGCCGGCCGCAAGGGCGTCACGCTGCAGCGCTACAAAGGTCTGGGCGAGATGAACCCGGAGCAGCTCTGGGAGACGACGCTCAACATCGACGCTCGCTCGCTGCTCCAGGTGAAGGTCAAGGAGGTCGACGAGGCCGACGACATCTTCACCAAGCTGATGGGCGACGTGGTCGAGCCGCGCCGCGACTTCATCCAGGAACATTCGCTGAGCGCGACGATCGATATCTGAGACGCTCCGACCGCCGGTGAACCTGACCGGCGGCCATTGCGACGAAACGGTTGAACCCAGCGGCCTGTTCCGGCCGGGAAGCTCGTGCCATGAGCAGCTCTGCGACCACCAGCCCTGCCCTCCCCTCGCGACGTCTCGGCGTGATCGGCAGCATCGTCGGCGTGCTGGCGCTGATCGCGGCCGTTCTGCCGCACTGGATCGTGCCGGTGATCTATCCGCCGCCCCCGGCGGACCAGGTCATTGCCGACACCGGGCACCGCCTCAAGGACCGACTGATCGCGCGGGTCAAGGGCGTCGAATATCACGCACCGCCGCGGGAGAAGTCGACGGGAAGCCAGCTCAGGGAGGCATCCTCGATCGGCGCGATCTCGCTCGGCCTGCTCGCCATCCTGTTCTCCGTCCTCGCGCTCGTGTTTCGCGAGGAGAGGCTCCTGGCCGGCGTGGCGGCCGCGCTCGGCAGCGGCGCCATCGCCATCGAGATATCCTTCCTGGCCATGGGCGTGCTGATGCTGATCGTCATCCTTTATGTGGTGGCGACTATCATCGGCTTGTTCTAAACGCCAGGTCCAGCGGGCCTGTTCAGGGCCGATGAGCGGCCCTCTGCCGCGACAAGTGCAGAATTGCTACCCTGCTCAATTCTCGGTAGTTTCCGCTTCCGAACCGCCCGCCCCCACCCACAGGACAGCGAGAGACCTCAGTGGCGCCCATCCAATATATCGTCGAGGGCGGTCACCGGCTCTCGGGCTCGATCGAGCCGTCCGGCAACAAGAATGCGGCGCTGCCGATCATCGCGGCAGCCCTGCTCACCGAGCATCCGGTGACGTTGGAAAACGTGCCGCGGATCCGCGACACCGAGACGCTGGTCGAACTGATCCGCTCGGTTGGTGCTGCGGCCGAATGGACGGCCCGCAACACGCTTCATATTCATGCCAAGAGCATCCGCGCCGCCGATCTCGATCCGGACTTGTGCGTCCGCATCCGCGCCTCGATCCTGCTCGCGGGCCCCCTGCTCGCCCGCTGCGGCGAAGTGATGCTGCCGCCACCCGGCGGGGACGTCATCGGCCGCCGCCGTCTCGACACGCATGTGCTGGCGCTGGAACAGTTGGGGGCCAAAGTCACCGCGACCGACCGGCTCGAATTCCGCGCGGCAAGGCTGGCGGGCGCGGATGTGTTTTTGGACGAGCCCAGCGTCACCGCGACCGAGAATGCGCTGGTCGCGGCGGTCGCGGCCGACGGCGTCACCCATTTGCGCAACGCCGCGTCCGAGCCGCATGTGCAGGACCTCGCCAACTTCCTGGTCGCGCTCGGCGCCAGGATCGAAGGCATCGGCACTAACACCATGATCGTGCACGGTCCGGCGACGCTTGGCGGTGCGACCTACCGGATCCAGCCGGACCATATCGAAGTCGGCTCACTGATCGGACTCGCGGCCGTCACGCGTTCGCCGCTTCGTATCGTGCGCGCCGGCGTCGAGCATCTGCGCTCGATCCGCATGGGGTTCGAACGGCTCGGCATCGTCTGCCGCATCGAAGGCGACGATCTCATCGTGCCCTCGAACCAGACGCTGAAGATCCAGGACGACTTTGGCGGCCACGTGCCGAAGCTGGAGGACCAGCCCTGGCCGGCTTTCCCGGCCGACCTGATGTCGATCGCGATCGTCACCGCCACGCAATGCGAGGGCGTGATCCTGATGTTCGAGAAGATGTTCGAATCGCGGATGTTCTTCGTCGACAAGCTGATCGCGATGGGCGCGCGCATCGTGCTGTGCGACCCGCACCGCGCCATCATCGCCGGTCCTAGCCGGCTGCGCGGCGCATCGATGATCTCGCCGGATATCCGCGCCGGCATGGCCATGCTGCTCGCGGCCGTCTGCGCCGAGGGCACTTCCACGATCAACAACGCCGACCAGATCGAGCGCGGCTATGAGCGCATCGACGAACGGCTGAATGCGCTCGGCGCGAAGATCAGGCGCGTGCCTGAACGGTAGGGGTGAGGCGGTAGCTTTTCACCTCGCCCCGCTTGCGGGGAGAGGTCGGAATTTGCGTAGCAAATTCCGGGTGAGGGGGAGCCTCCGCGAGTCCGACTGTCACTATTTTTGCGGAAGCAGCCCCTCACCCCAACCCTCATTCGCGCTAGGTTTAGCTCTGGACACAAAGAATCTCGATATGATTCAAGCTTGGGATGAAGATTCGTCCTGAGATTTTGGATCATTGGCCGGAGGTGAGTGCGCAG
>NZ_JARWCR020000146.1:0-5049 GCF_029846695.2 Bradyrhizobium nivariense
TCACCGACCTGCTGCCCTTCAACTTCGCCGAAACCGCCGCTGCCTGAACAGGCCAGACGCCGCCCCCGATACGAAGGCCATCCGTCAAAAGCGCAGGCGTCAACGTGCGGGGAAAATCGCGCTTACGGGCTAGCATCCGATACGCTCCTTCGTTTCACCGCCTAGTGCGGATGCGTATGCCGTTTTTTGCTAGGCGTTTTCTGTGGCTTTGTGTTGGAGGCATTGATGAAGAGCTCTCCCGTGCTTTTTGCCCAACGGTTGAACGAACTCAATTCTCAGCTCTCAGAATTGGAAGAACTTCGAGCTCGGATCAAAGAAGCGGAACGGCGCGCCTGCGGTGCACCGACACTACGTTCGACGTCAAACAATCCGAAGTCTCGCGAAAATCGATATCTGTCCTGACATTCGTAACCAGGCGCGAGCCGCTTCTATGCGACGGACTTCCTGAAGGGCGCGACCGGCGCCCTGATGGAGTAGACGGATTCACCTATGCAGTTGCTCACCGATGTTCACTTGGGAGGTAAGCTCACTGACTGGGACGTTGCCAAGCAAGCCCGCGAGATCAATCCAGAGATGCCGGTGGTCTATATGACCGGCGCCGGAGCCGATCGGTGGCCCTCTCACAGCGTACCCAATAGCGTTCTGGTGAGCAAAGCGTTCGCGCCCGCGCAGGTAGTGACGGCTGTGTCGCAGCTGCTCACGCGCCGAACCCGTATTTACCCCCTCGGTAAGTACGCGCGGCACGCTCGATGACATCCCGCATGCGCAGCACGGTCCTATAGGCCACCCCGCGTTCAGTCTTGATCTCCAAGAGCGTTGGCTTGCCATCGGAGCTGAAGGCTCTAGCCGCTCGCACCCAGGTGCTCAGGGGTATCCGCAGGCGCTCAAACGAGGTGCCTACGGTGACACTGAAACCCTTACGACACCGCTTGCACTGATAGAGGCCTTCGCGGTGGCTGTGCTTCTCACCGCCAATCAGGAACACCTCGGGCTCCTGGGCGCAGCAGCGGGGGGCATTGGGCACCGTGGGGCCACCTTAAGAGTTCCAAGAGATCCCAGGCTGCGGTGTCGTTTTCGAACGGAGAAGGCATGAGCGGAGAGCGGGTCCGGCGTCGTCGGCGGGGGCTCTATACGATGTTTCGTCAGCTACACACAATATGCCCCGCCGTTTGTAGTGTTTGGGCGAGGGATCAGGCGGTTAGTGGTGCCAAGCCCGGCGTTAGAAAGAGAAGGCGGCTTCTTTCGATTCTACGGCGTTTCGTTAGCTGAACACAAAACCCCCTTTTTTAGTGTCTTTCGCTACAGTGCCAAGCACTTAGCGGAAAGGCGCCCCCACCTTCACCCGGAAGCGGTTCTAACCACGAGGAGCACGCAGAGCCCTCGATCAGCGACAGCCCTCCCTGTCTATCAGCACAGCCAAGTCGCAACTCACCACCCGGCGAGCTGATGCTCGTCATGACCTCTACTATCGAAAGAAAAATCGTATGCAAACTTATTTGGTAATGAAAGAGTACACCCTTGATGACCTCTTCAACGATACGTTGGCAGAACTGCATTCGTTTAGGTGCGCCGAGCCTCAAGATCCTTGTTACGACCGAGGATACGAGGATGGGCTTTGGACAACACTCAAACAGATTCAGTGGCGCTTGGTTCTCAATCGCGCTCCGAGGAACGAGCAATGTCCGCCTACCTCACGAGCGGCTGGTGACCTACATGGCGCACCGCAATCCTGGCCGCACCTCCATGAACGTGATCGGCCGAGAGTTCAGCTTGAAGCCGCAGCAGCGCAAGGACCTGCAAAAGTTGCTTCGTGACGAGAACCACGGGACCACGCTGGCCCTGCGATCAATTGGGGTGACGTATGGCTCGGAAGGTAAAGGGAGGGGAGCGAAGAGCTTCCTCCTAAAGGCCGCCTGATCAGCACTGGCCGCACCAAGGTTTTCATTCGGAGCCTCAGGTGCGGCCTTCTGTGTATCGTGGCACGTCCGCTTCGAACGCAAGGGCGTGCCTAGGAGCGGGTTGGTCGAGGATGCGGCTATGGGCCATGTGTGGACGGCTCCAGGTTGGCAAGAAGAAGCTTCACGTCGCAGAATTGGTCGGAGCAGCCATGTGTTCGGCCTATTTACGCGGTTCACATGACCGCTGGCCATAATGCCCTCCGCGGATCAGGTCCCGGTCAATACCTCGCATTCGACGATGCTATGGCCCATGTGGGTTGTCCTGATCGCCGGATCGACCGGCACTGCATTACGTGCTGTTCGCCTTCCCAACCGTTACGTCACGCCGGGCTTTCCCGTGTGATCTCATTCACGCCGCGAGAGCGGCGGGTTGCTTGTAGCGTTCGTTCCGGGCCATCATCACCCAAGCCATCCGGGCGAGTTTGTTGGCGAGTGCGATAGCGGCAACCTTGGTGGGGCGCCGGGCCAACAATCGAGTGAGCCAGGGCCGATGATCGGTGCCATGGATCTTGGCATAGCGGATGACGGCGAGCGCGCCAGCCGTGAACAGGCTGCGCAAATAGCGATCGCCTTGCTTGCTGATACTGCCAAGCTTGTCCTTGCCCCCGCTCGAGTTCTGCTTCGGCACGAGTCCTACCCAGGCCGAGAAGTCCCGTCCCAATCGGAAAGCCTTGGGATCCGCAATGCTGGCGACCAAGGCTGTTGCCAACGCTGGCCCGACGCCGGGGATCGCGTCCAGCCGTTTGCTCGTCGCGCTTGATCGATGCCAGGCGATGATGCGTCGGTCGAACTCCAGGATATGAGCCTTCAATGCCCGCAACTGATTGCCGAGAGCCGCAAGACACGCACGGGCGACCTCGGGGAGCCGGTGGTCGGCTGTATCGGCGACGACTTCCAGCAGTTGCTCGACACCCCTGCGCCCGACAGGGGCGACAATCCCGAACTCGGCGAGATAGGCGCGGATTGAGTTGATCGCGGCCGTCTGCTGGCGGATGAAGAGATGGCGCGCCCGGTGAAGCATCAGACAGCTCTGTTGCTCGACCGTCTTGGTCGGCACGAACCGCATATTGGGTCGCGTGACCGCCTCACAAATCGCCTCCGCGTCGGTGCTGTCGTTCTTCTGCCGCTTGACGTAGGGCTTCACATAGGCCGGAGGCATCAATCGCACCGTATGCCCCAACCCCTGCAGCTCGCGGGACCAATGGTGCGATGATGCGCAAGCTTCGATCCCCACCAGGCATGGCGGCAGCTTCTGGAAAAACGCCAGGACGTACCGGCGCCGCAACTGACGGCGTACGACCACCTGGCCGGCTGCATCAACGCCATGCACTTGAAAGACCGACTTCGCGATATCCAGGCCGACTGTCGAAATTGACTGCATAGGCTGCTCCTCCGAATCGTGGGAGCCTCAGACGGCGCCCACTCCTTGGCACTTTCGTGCCGGTGGAGGAGCCGTCCACAGCATCAATACCGGCTCTGCGGCTCTAGAATGTTTGTGCCTCTAGGATCACAGTCGGCGATTTCTCCGCTATACTTGGTTTTCCGGAGCGGCGGGGGGTGCGTCATGGCGATTCCTCGGAATTATTTCCTGTATTTCACGGTTATCGTTCTCTCATGGCTCTTACACGCTAATGCCGAGACGCAGGCACAAGAGAGTTGTGCGAACCTCCAACATCAGCTTGGTGTCCTAAGGTCCTCTGGTGGCGCGGGCTCGCAGTGGGACTCATTCATTCAACAGCGTATGCAGCAGCTCGGTTGCTTAGGAGGGCAGCAGAAGCGCTCTGCTCCGCAAATTCCGGCCGGCAGCATGCAGTGCGGTAATGGATACTGCCAACCCGGCACTAAATGTGGAAGCGGCGGAGTGTGCATTCCGCAAGAGGCAGCGGACTGTGGTCAGAGCAGACATTGTCCAGCAGAGACAAAATGTGCAAGCGGAGACAAATGCGTGCCACTGAATGCGATAGACTGCGGCGATGGCAGATCGTGCTCGGCAGGGCAGAAATGTTCGGCTGGCGGAGGCTGCATCCCAGGAGAAGCGGTGGATTGCGGTTTGGGTAAATACTGCATTCCAGGAAGAGTTTGCGTCATCTCGAAACAGTGCAGCATTCTATCTTACTTTGCGAGTCGGAAAGATTCGCAGGGCGAAAGCGATTGGATGGAATGTGCCGGCGGTGACGCAACTCGTAGCATCGGCGCATGCACTAGGCTGCTGGATAATCCGAGCCAGAGCAACACCATCAAAGTCGAGACTTACTCCAAGCGAGCCCTCTCGTATGAAAAGATAAACGACTTTGATCGCGCCATCGCAGACTTCGGAATGGCGATCCTCCTAGACCCGTCAGGAAATCTATATAGAAATCGAGCTTTTGCTTTCGTCAAAAAAGGAGACTTTGACGGTGCCATCGCAAGCCTCGATGAAGCGATCAGCGTCAATAGAAGAGACGGAAGCTCATACGCGGCGCGCGGGACTATATATCAACAAAGGGCAGCTACACCGAAACGACATTGGACCGATCTTGCGCGTGCAAAAGCCGCTTACAAAATGGCGCTGCGGTTAACAATCGAGACAGACGGAGAGCTAGAGCTTAGGAAACTTGCACTCGATAACTATACCAAGATTTCCGCGGAAGAAGGCTTAAGCGACTACATCGCAAGTTGGTTAGTTGATGAACCGATGTATTTGCTCCTTGCGGCAATCAGTTGCATTCTGATTGCTAGCACTATCTACGGCTTGTTTGCGTTTTACTCGAACCCATCACGTCCAACTCTGGTCGACCAAGCGACTGTCCCCTTGGGACGCACACCGGATCTGGCTGCCGCGTCTACTGATGGTTTGCTGTCGGACAACCTCGAACTGTCATCTGTGGATTACAGCACCGTAATGGCGCCGCACGACTGGATACACCACTCGCCCAAACACGAGGATCCCAAAAGCGAGCCAAAAGAGCGCAAACCTACGGAGAAGGGAGCTATGCGGGATTTTGGGTGACGGGGTGATCAGGCGGCGTGGTTTGCCGGCGCTTGGATGACCTCGATGCCGTCGTTGAATCTGACACCTGCGATGATCTTCGGCAACTGGTTTGTGCCTTTG
>NZ_JARWCR020000147.1:0-4099 GCF_029846695.2 Bradyrhizobium nivariense
GACTCACTATGCTCTCTCTACCCGTGGTTCGGAGCCAATCACTGAACTTACGTTGCGCCCAAGCAGTATTCCGCACATCTTTCTTTTTCGATTGGGAAGCCGGGTCGGATCCGAGCTTGCTTAGCTGGTCCTTGGCTACGCCATCGATGATGCTGGCGTCGCTCTCATAAGCACTCAAAGTACGGCGCTCCATGACGCGTTGCCCGGGTCCGAGTGTTTCGAACCCTCCCCCGTCAGGCAGAAGCCTTCGGAGATGATTCAGGGCCGTAAGGAGGCGGCCCTTGGGGTCATTCTCCTCGCCGTAGGCCATGATGTCCTCGGCTAATTCGTCGGTCCGAAACCGAGAAGTCAGGGACGGCTTCTGTTTGGTTGTGAGCCACCCAGCAAAGTGCTTAAGAATCTCCGTATGAGGCCTAATGGTTTTGTGGGCAACATTATTTGCCCGGGCTACTGCCGCGAACTGGCGAATGAGTAGTGCGTCTCCGGTAGGAGGCGGCGGAGAAGGAGCAGGAGGAGGCAACAACTCGCCGGCGCGGGACTTCCGAAGCGCTTCCAATTCCGTATGCACTCGCTTTGTGCCCCCCGCATTCACAAATTCATTCGCACGGGTCTTCAACTGAGTAGGGTTTGCGAGCAGGCTAGCCAGTGTCACGTTGTTGGACTTTAAAAAGTCGCTGAACTGGCTCAGATGTTCCACCATCTTCTGAATGCTACTGGGAGCATAACTGTTTGCAGCCGCGCGCGCGAACTCGGAAATGAGGGCCGCGTCCTCTTCGGACGCGCGGCTGCGCTTGTAGCAATCGATACGAAGCTCTGAATAGACCACAACTGACGCTGGGCCGCCGAACGACTTTTCACCGCGACTTCCTCCGAAGACTTTGCCGAGCCCTGATTTAACGCGAGAAAACAGTCCTCCGCTCTTCTTATCCCTTGTCCGCGCGACGGGTTCCGGTTCCGATGGTGCTGTATAGCGCGTGCTGCTGAATAGCCTGTCACGCACGTCAGACTGCGATGCCCCAGCAGCTGAGCCAACAAGGTGAGCGCGAGGCAGATCTACGCTGTAGCGCGTGCTATTGAAAGAGTTACCCCGAAGGTTGGACTGCGGCGGCATCCGCATCGAACCGCCAACGTCAGTGCGCTGGATACTGTCATGCGCCTTTGCGGGTCGGGTGTCGGGCGAACTTAGCTCAGCCGAGCTCTCATCAGGGGAGCCGAGTTGCAGCTCGCCCAACTGCTGCTCAAAGCCAACTTGACCCGCAGGCTCATTATCCGACTCTTGCCGCGCACGCTGCAGCTCTTGCTGGTCAGCGTACCAATGCGTCCAATAATTCGGATCGTTATAGCTCGGTTCTATATCACCCTCCACAGATGAGATGACTCTTCATAGCTGCCCCAGAGCCAAACTCGGGTGCACTGATCACAAAGACTCCAGCTTCAGAAAGCCGATTGCCGAGACCGGCAACCAAAACAAGAGGACCGTCGTCGCGCGCCGCTCCGAGTTCGCGCATTACTCACACCGCCCCGGCCTTAACTGCCGCAGACGAACCCGCTGGCCTCCTGGGCAGCAGGTGGCCGCGCGCGCCAAAAAAAACGACGATCCCTTCATGAAAGAGGCCTGGATTCTCGTCGCGGCTTGCACTCGCAACAGCCGGAGACAGGGAAGGACAGATATTTGCCCGATCGGAAGGCAAGGCAACAGCGTTGGCGCTCCCTGCACGAAAGCGCGGCATCCGGCACATCGGGATCGAACTCGCGGCCGCCCGGCTGCGGAAAGGCGCCCGATTTGATCTCGAACTGCACGTGCTGCTTCAGCTTCAATTGACCGCCCCACATTCCGTACGAGCCGACTTCGATTCAGGCCTGCGCAGCAACAGACTCGGGCGCACCTTAGAACTCGAGACATTGAAACCCCTGCTTGCGATCACGAAACTTCTGAGACGATGACCGCCTGTATGATTTAGACTGTACAACCTGACGCTACGTAGGCTTCAAGTCCTTTCTGGCGGCCGTCGTGGCGAGGCTGGTTGGGTTGCATCCGCGTTTCAGGATGTGATAGATCGCCTCGCATCTTGCATTTTGATGATCTGCAGCTAAGCGCGTCAAATGGGCATTGCGGCGCTGCGCAACGAAAACGAACGCCTGAAGGCGCCTTTGGCGCAAACGCAGGCAGCCTTGAGCGAGCATCAGGGGACACTGGCTGTCAATCGGCCCTTTAATTGTGGGTTGTTGTCAAGCTGTCATTCGTTCTCTCCAGTGACACGCCGGTAGCGATTGCTCCGTCGGAGCTGGTCGGGGTTGCGGAGACGGAGCGATCGCGGATGGCGAGACGATCGCCTAGGGGGATTGGATAATCGATGTTGTTGGCGGCTTCACGTGATTGGGTTGATGTCGAAGCTGGGGTCATGGTCCTTTCCGAGGTTGCGAGCGCCTCATGATGATGTCCGGATCGGGCGCCTCAACGTTTGCAGCGGAGTGCGGACGAACCGCCACCAGCCGATTGACCGAGGTCGCCACGACTACCGTCCCAGCGGGACATCGCCAGTCCGACGAACCGGACCAGGAACTTGCAAGATTAGGCCTCCTTCGCCTGCCCCGTCGAACGATGTGCCGTCGACCCAGATGCAGTGCAGGATTACGGCGATCTTCCGGGCAATGGCTACCTTTGCCTTTCTCATGCCAATCCGCTTTGCGAGCTTCATGCCCCAGGCCTTGAGGGAAGACCATTTCTTTGTTCGGTACAGCAGAACGGTTGCGGCCTCGAACAGGTAAGTTCGGAGAAGTCGGTCGCCTCATCGGGATATCTTGCCGTTGGTGTCAGCTTCGCTAGATTGGTTGCGTCGCGGCGTAAGGCCCAGGTAGGCGCCGATCGTCGAGGCCGATCGGAAGCGCGAAGGGTCATCTGATCGTATGGCGGAACGTTAGGGCAGTCACGACGCCGACACCCGGGACGCTCATCAGACGACGCGTCGTCTCGTCCTGTTTTGCCAAACGGCGGACTTCGTCATCGAACTTGCTCTGTTGTTGACAGACGTTCTCATAGATCGACAAGAGCGGCGCTATCACGCTCAGGAGCTGATGATCATCGCCCAAGAGCTGGTGGACCTGGTGGCGGAACTGCAGGCCGATTGCGCGAGGGAACAATAATCCATACTCCTTGATCAGGCTACGAACCTGGTTTCTCGATATCCCGACGAATGGCCACGAGCCGAGATCTCGCGACGAGTATCGCGCGGATCTTCTGACTTTCCTCGCTCTTGACTTTGACTTCTCGATATCAGCCGACCCGCACCAGTTCGGCCAAACCTCGAGCATCATTCTGATCGCTCTTGTTCATGCGTACGGACAAAGCCGCGTGGGCATGACGCGCGTCGATGCAGACCACCGGAAGATCAACCCTACGAAGTTCATGCCATAGCCAACTCGCCATCGCCCCGGTCTCAGCCCGATGCGCTCCGCCTGTGGCGCCCGCTTGCGAAGCAGTGCCGTCAGCGCCCCCGGGTCGGACTTGGCCTTTCCCTCGAACAAGACTTGACCCACTTCGTTGACCACGCTTACTGACGTTTCCTTTTGCGAGACGTCCAGCCCAACATATTGCTTCATAGTCCCCTCCGATTCGCGAGATTGCGGAAGGCTTGAAGATAGCGGACCTTTCGAGCCGCGGGTGCCGACCGCAATTACGTCATCGTCTGCAATATTGGCTCTGACTCATATGTGGAACGGCCCGGGCACAAGATCTTTTTCTGGTAGAACAAGGGATGACGGTGCGGTCATATGTTCGGCCTGTGAATGCGGCGCCTGGCCGCTGGCCACGATGATATCCGCGGAAGCAATCGCCCAATCAATTTCTCGCGCTCGAAGCGCAGTGAGTCAGGCGGTCTGATTGCTACCGGGAATGACGTCATTCGAGGTTCATCCAGATTTGCACCTTGCCTCCTCGGCAGCTTTCTTCTTCCGCCGGAGAGCTCTTGAGATTAGCCCGTCCTATTCGTGAGAGTGCGGTTTTTGGTCGGATTGATGCGGCCGCACATCTCCTCTGACGAGGCGCACAGGACTGCCTTCGGCTTTTCACCGCCTGACGACCCGTACTTTGCAACGCGCT
>NZ_JARWCR020000148.1:0-3706 GCF_029846695.2 Bradyrhizobium nivariense
CACCCCAACCCTCCCAGCAAGCGGGAGAGGGAGCGCACCTGCTTCGCGGCGCCTCAATACAGCTGGAGCGGCGACCATGCCTCGCCGTCGCGCCCGACGGTGAGCTCCCAGGCGTCGCCGGCCGCGACGGTGACGATGTTGGTGTGGGCCGGACGGCCGGGCACGCTCAATTCGTACGAATACTTGCCGGGCGCCAGATCCAACGATACGGCGTTAGCGCCAGCCGGGCGCTTGATGATCCGCTCATTGATCCCGAGCACGGCTTCCGTCTCGCCGATGTTACTGAACACCAGCATCGCCTGGCCCGGTTCGGGCATGACGTTCGCCCTGGTTGCAGTATCCGAGTTCTTCTGCACGAGATGGACCGAGGTGCCGCCGTCCTTGCGGCCGAGCTCCAGCATGGCCGGCCCGAGCGGGGAGGCGAAGGCGAGCTGGACGTGATCGACGCAGACGACAGCGCCATCGTGCTGCTCCTGCCAGCCGAGCTTTCCGAGCTCCGTGCGGTAGAAGGCGAGAACGTCGCTGAGCCGGGCGGGCACGGTGGCTTCGAGCTTGACGCGGAGCGGCGCTTCAATCCCCACCATCATGGTGGTGTGAATTCCTCTGAAGCTGTAGCGGGTCGGTGCAGGCAGCTTGGCATCGGGATCCGGCGTGAGATCGGCCGAAAACAGCGGCGACAGATGCGGCACCCAGGCGCCGGCGCTTGCCGCGAGCATGCAGGCCGCGAGCAAGACGAGGCCGCACGCAAACGCCCGCCATCGTGCCGGGGGTTGCGCCCCGGACCTTGCCGTCCGCATCTCACTCTCCAGGAATGTCCCGCGCATCAGTGTCATCGCGCGATGGCAACGGCTGCGACGCCGTCGCCGCGGCCTCTGGCAACTAGTCGCGGCGGCAACGGGGCTGGTTCAACGGCGGCGACTACCGCCGGGCCGATACCTGTCCGCTTTCGACGTCAAAGATTTCGCCTCCGGTGCCGATCTCGGCGAAGGCGGCCGGGTCCGCGCCGGTCAGCCACACCTGCGCGCCAAGCTTGCGCAGCTCGTCGAACAGCGCCGTGCGTCTGCTGGGATCGAGATGCGCGACGACCTCGTCGAGCAGCAGCAGCGGCACGATGCCGGTCATCTCGGCGACCAGGCTCGCATGCGCCAGCACCAGCCCGATCAGCAGCGCCTTCTGCTCGCCGGTCGAGGCATCGCGCGCCGGCATGCTTTTCGGCGCGTAGATCACCTGGAGATCGGTGAGATGCGGACCATCCGTGGTGCGGCCGGCGATGGCGTCGCGCGGACGGTTGTCGCGCAGGATCTGGCGGTAGCGGTCCTCGACCGACGTCGCGGTTTCTGTGAGGAGCGCGTTCTCCATCCAGCCGTCGAGCGCGATCTGCGCGGACGGAAAGGCGGAGGCCTGCGCGCGTGCGTTCAACATGCCGGTGAGACGTGCCGCGGTCTGGCCGCGGGTTGCGGCGACCGCGACCGCAAGCTCCGCCGTCTCGCGCTCGATCGCGTCACACCAATGGTCGTCGTAATTGCGCGTCTCGAGCAGGCGGTTGCGCGAGCGCAGGGAACGTTCGAGCGCCGAGATGCGGCTGGAATGGTCGCTGTCGATGGCAAGCACCAGGCGGTCGAAGAAGCGCCGCCGCTCGGATGCCGCTCCCATGAACAGCCCGTCCATCGCCGGCGTCAGCCACACCATGCGGATGTGATCGCCGAAGGACGCCGCCGAATTGACCGGTTCGCGGTCGATGCGGCAGCGCCGGCTGACCGCGGCATCGGCGCGCGGCGGATCGATGCCGGTGCCGAGCGTGGCAAGGCCGAGCGCGCCCTCGACCTGTGCAGATACCGCCCAGGAGCCGTCGCCCTGGTTGTCGGCAACGTCGTCCAGCGTCGCGCGCCGCAAGCCGCGTCCCGGCGACAGGAACGAGATCGCCTCGATGCAATTGGTCTTGCCGGCTCCGTTCGGCCCGACCAGCGCCACCATGTCAGCCGCCGCCTCGAGCCCCGCCGCCCGGTAATTACGAAAATGCGTCAGCGTCAGGCGATGAATGCGGGAAGGGGTCATGGTGTCTTTGTCATTGCCGGGCATCCACGTTTTGGTCCTCCAAAGACGTGGATGGCCGGGACAAGCCCGGCCATGACTGATGTAGTCGATGCGAAGGGGCGCCGGTAGCCCTCACACCCGCATCGGCATCAGCACATACAGTGCGCTCTTGTCGTCGCGGTCTTGCACCAGCGTTGGCGAGCCGGGGTCGGCGAGCCGGAGCGTTGCGACGTCGCCTTCGATCTGGGCGGCGATGTCGAGCAGATAGCGCGAGTTGAAGCCGATATCGAGGGCGTCGGAAGCGTATTCGACTTCGAGCTCTTCGGTCGCGCTGCCGGAATCCGGATTGGTCACCGACAGCACCAGCTTGCCCGGCGACAGCGACAGCTTGACGGCCCGCCCGCGCTCGCTGGAAATCGTCGAGACGCGGTCGACCGCGTTCTCGAAATCCTTCTTGTCGACGACGAGCTCCTTGTCGTTGCCCTGCGGGATGACGCGGCCGTAGTCGGGGAAGGTACCGTCGATCAGCTTCGAGGTCAGCACCACATTGCCGATGGTGAAGCGGATCTTGGCCTGCGACAGCTCGATCGTGACCTCGGCCTCGGTGTCCTCGATCAGGCGCTGCACCTCGCCGACCGTCTTGCGCGGCACGATCACGCCGGGCATGCCGTCGGCGCCCTTGGGCTGGACCAGGTCGAGCTGGGCGAGGCGGTGGCCGTCGGTGGCGACGCCGCGCAAGGTGGCGGCTTTGGCCGTGCCGGCGGCGTGCAGATAGATGCCGTTGAGATAGTAGCGCGTCTCCTCCGTGGAGATCGCGAACTGGGTGCGGTCGATCAGCCGCTTGACGTCCTTGGCCGCGAGGTTGAACGAATGCGACATGTCGCCGGCAGCCAGATCCGGGAAATCATTCTCCGGCAGCGTCTGCAGCGTGAAGCGGGAGCGGCCGGCGCGGATCGCCAGCACGGCGCGGTCGCCGTCGGCCTCGAGCACGATCTGCGAACCATCCGGCAGCTTGCGCACGATGTCGTAGAACATGTGCGCCGGCACGGTGGTGGAGCCCGCGGTCGCGGTTTCCGCCGCGAGCGTTTCCGTCACCTCGAGGTCGAGGTCGGTCGCCTTCAGCGACAATTTCGCGTTCTCGGCCCGGACCAGCACGTTGCCGAGGATCGGAATCGTGTTGCGGCGCTCGACCACGCGGTGGACGTGGCCCAGCGACTTCAGGAGTTGCGCGCGTTCGACCGTAACCTTCATTGCACTACTCGCCCGATCCCCAAGGAAACACAAATTTGGAAAAGCCGGGCGGCGGGACGCGCGCCACGGCACCGAAGACCCCGGAAAGCCGGATCATCCAGCCGATATGACCAAAGCCGTCAGGGTCGCGCAAGGTGGCGCGTAAAGTCATCCGTTTCAAGGGATTGCGCGATGGTTCCCCACGATTTACCGGCAAAACGAGGGCCGCCGCCCAGGCAGGCGAAGGCCGCCGCCCGGGCAGACGAAGACCGCCGCCCGGGCATGGCCGGGGCGGCGGGAGGGACGGGGAAAGACCTAGCAGTCTGCTGAAAAACTATGAAGTCGAGAGTTTTCTTGTCTTTGTTCGGTCGCTGTCGGGGCGGAGCGCTGGAGGTTGGATGTCGTGTTCGGCTTGGCGCCGGGTTACCCCGGCGCGGGGTGG
>NZ_JARWCR020000149.1:0-3689 GCF_029846695.2 Bradyrhizobium nivariense
GCTGCCGCGCGAACCGTCGACGCGGTCTGCGCCGCAATCGGCCGCGCACTCGATGCCTTCACATCCGAGGAATGCGCCAACTACCTCAAAAATTCAGGCTATCGAACCTAATGCCATCACGCTTTAGGCGCTCGGTCCATTTCACGAGCTGCCGCGTCGGTAAGCATGAAGGTGGGCAAGAGGGATTGCCGCAGCCGCAAGGCCGAATTTCGCCAGAGGAAAGTAGCGCCTTGAACCGGCGTCGGAGCTGATCCAGTTCACGGACCGTTGTTCGGATGCCGGCATCGCGGATGTGGTGAAGCGAAGGAAGTCGGTGGATTTCGGCACCCTCTCGCGTTCGCCATATCCCCGTGCTGAGCACCCGGATTGTGTCGTCGATGGCCTGTTGGAATGCGTGGAGATTGCTCTCTTGTTGAAACGGCGTTCGAAACGCCGGTCGGTCGAAGGCGCGGACGAACATCGACAGGGCCTGTTCGTCATCGACCTCCTGAAACTTATCGACGAAATTGCGCAGCTCGACCTCGCTATCAGGAAAGGGAACGCCCTCGAGTAGGCGCCGTAGGAGGAATTCGGCTCGAAGCCGCAGATGCTCCTCGAACTCCGCGCCGGACCAGATCACCACTTTTGGGACGCCCAGTTTCGCGGCTGCCGAGCGAACCTCGTCGCGACGCTGGGCCGAGATACAGCTGCGGCATACAAACTTGAAAGCGTCAGGTTGCCCGTCACGGCGTTGACCGCTGCCGTCATATCCTTCTCAGCCTTCGCTTGGGTCAGGCTGCCTCAATTGACGCATTGAATCACGGTGCGCTCGTCCGGTTGGTCGTCGAACGGACGTGTACCGATGATGTCGCGCCCTTGGTCGCTTCCCGTCTGGCCGAACCAAGCAAGTTCAGTCCAGCCGTCGCAAAGGCGGTACGCGAACACAAGGCGCTCGAACTCGCTGCCGCCGAAATCCTCGAAATGAATCGGCCGGACCGTCCGAGCTATCGTCACCTGCCTGCCTCCTGGCTTCCAAAGCTACGGAGCGGGTTGATGATCTGGACGCCCTCGAAGTCCTTTTCATTGTCGGTCACGACGACGCAGTCGTTAGCTTCGGCTACGGCGGCAATGATTGTGTCTAGGGCGCTTCGCGAACGGCCTTTGGCTTTGCCGTTGGCCATCAGCCGCGCCCAGACGAGGCCAGCTTTCTCGTCGAACGATAGGACGCGGCCGGCGAACAGCGCTTGCGGGCCTTCGGGGCCGGCGAACCAAGTTTCAAGGCTGCTACGCTTCTTGCCTTTCGGCTTCTCCAAGATACCTCGACAGATTTCGGCGACGGTAAGCGACGCAATGAAGAGGTCGTTGTCCTTCTGCGCGCCCATCCAAGCCAGCAGCGAGCCCGACGGCTCCGGCTTTATGACGTTGCTGATGATATTTGTATCAAGGAGATAGCGGGTCACAGATCGACCTTACGCCCCTCTTCTCGCGGCCGGCTGAGGTCGAGATCCGCGCCAACCAGAGGTGAGCGACGCAAAGCGGCGAGAATGCCGCCCGCTTTCGGAGGCTCGCCCGCCACTGCCTGCTGTATGGTGCGGCGAAGCTGCCCGGCTTCCGGACCTTCCTCCGTCAATTTCCGGGCAAGGGATCGGAGTAGATCGCGGTCGGCGTCGAGCGCCTGGATCTCGAACCGCGCGATGCCGCGCTCAGTCAGACGGGACCGATAATTCTCGAGGGCTCTCTTCTGCGCACTGTTGCTCATCGCCTGCCTCCGTGCTATATCCAGATATATAGCCACGTTTTCCTTGGAGTGCAAGGCTGGTGGAATTGTTATCGGTGCCGGCAAATGAAGACGGCCTCTCCAAGGTGCTGGGGAGTGCCACCGTAGCAAGACGTCCCCCTTTCAAGGGAGGCGATCACAAAAATATTATTGCTACGACGACGGTCGACCCGTGCCCCGCCGCTACGCTGCGACCCTCCAGCATCCGCTCCGTTTCCATTCAAGCCATTGATTTACAAGATCTTTCTATCTTGCCAACGCGCTAAGCCGAGAGAATCGCGCAAGCTCGAGCCGTCGTACTCCGTGCGGAACAGGCCGCGACGTTGCAGCTCCGGCACAAGTGCGCATGGCAGCGGCAGAGGTATCGACCCGGAACTCTGTTCAGACAACCGGTACCAACTCTGCCTCGCCGGGAAGGCGATGTGAGAGGTCCTCCGCAAGAACGGTCACATTTGGATGCTTCAGAAGGGAACGATGATCGCCAGGAAGAGGGGGCCCTTCAACGACGCTCTCGAAAGCAGCGTGCCATGGAGTTGCTGCGCTAGTGGACTCCCGAGTGTAATAGACGCAGAGCGCCGAAACCTTCTTAGGCACGTATAGTTTGCCCGCGCGAATATGGCGAATGAACAATTGGAAGATTTCCTCAAGCGCCGGTACACCGATTTTCCATGCACCGAAAGCAGCGCTCGCGAGCGTAGCGAAGTCACCCGGCCGAATTTCCATGGTTGCATCGTGTTCAGGCGACAATCCTCCCTCGTCGACAAGGAATGCAAGGAATTCAGACCATTCCTGGTCCAAGGTGAGAGTGGAAGGCGTCCCTAGCGCCGACGGATGGGCACTATCGATCATTGCCACTAAATCGACCCTCACGTTTGCAGAGATTAGTATCCCAGCAACGGCGTGGGCGAGCACACCGCCAAAGGACCATCCGGCGAGCGTACAAGCCATGTCCGGCAGCACAGGCACAATAGCCCGAGCATAGACTTGGGCGATTTCGTCAATCGAACCGACCTTCAGGAGTTCGTGACCGAACTCTAGGGCATGTATACCGTAGATGGTCTGTGTAGCTGGCAGCGCCCGCGCGAGGTCATCATAGATGCTCAGCCCTCCGCCAAGGGCGTGACAGAGGATAAGTGGCTGACTGTTCGCAAGTCGAAGCGGAATAAGTTGGCTCGCAGGTTTTCGATGGTTCTTCGATGCGGGGCGCACCTTCTCGGCGCACTGATCGAGACGAGGATTCGTGAAATGCACGGAAAGATCGAGGATCAAACCCCGCCGCCGGAGTTGCTCAAGCACTTGCAGCGCTAGCAGCGAATGTCCACCGAGGTCGAAGAAGTTGTCGTGGCGGCCGACCCGCGCCACACCGAGAAGCTCCGCCCAGATCGTCGCCAGCGCGGTCTCGGTCTCGCCCCGCGGCGGCTCATAGGCCGCGCGCGCATAGGCCGCATCCTCAGGCATCGGCAGCGCCTTGCGGTCGAGCTTGCCGTTTGCCGTCAGCGGCAGCGCCGCCAGCCGCACAAACGCAGCCGGCACCATGTAGTCGGGCAGCCGCGCACTCACATGCGCGCGCAACGTGCCGGCAAGGTCAGATCCCTCAGCTTCGCCGGCGTGCTCCGCAGCCGCAACCACATAGGCGACCAGACGCTTCTCGCCGGTGCGATCCTGTTGCGCCACGACGACCGCATCGCGCACCCAGGCATGCTCGCAAAGCCGTGCCGCGATCTCGCCGGGCTCGATCCGGAAGCCCCGGATCTTCACCTGGTCGTCGTTGCGGCCCAAAAACGCCAGATTGCCGTCCGGCAGATAGCGCGCCAGATCCCCGGTCCGGTACAGCCGGTCGCCTTCCACAAAGGGACTGGCGATGAACCGCTCCGCCGTCAGCTCGGGACAGTTCAGATAACCATGCGCGACCCCCGCCCCGCCGATGTAAAGC
>NZ_JARWCR020000150.1:0-3601 GCF_029846695.2 Bradyrhizobium nivariense
TCCGGCTTGACCCCGAGCCCGACCAGATGATGCGCGAGGCGGTTCGCCCGTGCATTGAGCTCGCCATAGCTCACGCGCTCGCCCTCGCAGACCACCGCCACCGCGTCCGGCGCACGGCGCACCTGCGTCTCGAACAGCTCATGGATGCACTGCTCCGCCGGATAGGGCGCCGCCGTCCGGTTCAACTCCTCCAGCAGGTAGGCGCGCTCAGCGGGCGACAGCAGCTCAATCCGCCCGACCGGTTGCCGCGCATCGGCAACCATCGCCCGCAGCAGCGCCAGCAGATAGCCACGCTGCCGCTCGATCGTCGTCGGATCAAACAGCGCTGTGGCATAACCCAGCGTTCCCGCAATCACCTCGCCGCGCTCGCCGAGGTTCAGCTCCAGATCGAACTTGACCTGATCGTAGCCCTGCCCCGCCGCCTCGACGCGCAGCCCGGCAAGGTCGAACGACTCGACGGCGTCGTGTTGCCAGGCCAACATCACCTGGAACAGCGGCGTGTGATCAAGATGCCGGGGCGGCTGCACGATCTCGACCACCTGCTCAAACGGCAGGTCCTGATGCTCCTGCGCAGCCAGCGCCGTGCGCCGCGTCCGTTCCAGAAGCTGCGACACGCTCGGCGCGCCCGACAGGTCGAGGCGAAGCGCCAGGGTGTTGACGAAGAAGCCGATCAACTCTTCGATCTCGCGCCGGCCGCGATTGGCGCTCGGCACCCCGATCACAAGGTCGTCCTGTCCTGACAGACGCGCCAGCACCGCCGCCCACGCCGCCAGCACCGTCATGAACAACGTCGTGCCATGTTGCCGGCTCAGCTGCTTCAGCCCCCGCGTCAGATCCGCATCGATGACGACAGGCACACTGGCCCCGGCAAACGACTGTTGCGCCGGCCGCGGCCGGTCCGTCGGCAAGTCCAGACGGGCTGGGGCGCCAGATAGATTATTGCGCCAATAATGCGCCTGGCTCTGCAGCCGCTCGCCCGAGAGCCACTGCCGCTGCCAGGCGGCATAATCCGGATACTGGATCGCAAGCGGCGGCAGCGGATCGTCTTCTCCGGACACGAACGCCCGGTACAGCTGACTGAGTTCACGCACCAGCACGCCCAGCGACCAGCCGTCCGAGACGATGTGATGCTGGGTCAGCAGGAAGACGTGTTCCTCATCCGACAGCCGGATCAGCCGGCCGCGGATCAGCGGGCCATGCGCCAGATCGAACGGTCTGCGCGCCTCTTGCTGGCACAGCTCCGCAAGCGCGGCGTCCGCATCTACCCTGTCCTGCAGATCGTGCTCCACCACCGGCAGCCCCGAATCCGGCGGCAGAACCTCAACCCGGGGTGTGCCCTGCGGTGCGACAAAGACACTGCGCAGCGCCTCATGACGCGCAAACAAGCGGTCAAGGCTGCGCTGCCAGGCGCTGCGGTCGAGCGCACCACGCAGCCGCAAGGCCAGCGGGATGTGATAGTTCGTGCTGCCCTCGTCCAGCTGAGCCAAAAACCATAGCCGCTGCTGCGCAAAAGACGGTGCACGAGCGCTTTCGCGTCCAACTGCTGGGATCGACGGAGCTTTTCGGCCGCCACAGCGGTTTCTCTCCTTGGCGAGTGCAAGGAGCTTCGCTAAGCCTTCCGCATCCAGCTTCTCCAAGTCGGTCCTAACGACATCCGTCATTTCTCGGCACCCAGAGAGACCAGCTTCTGAAGCTCGTCGCGATCAAATTCACGTTCGAGCAAAGTAATGGAAGTCTCGCGAGCGAGGTCCGCCAGCACCGGTTTGGCAAACAGCGTCATCAGCGGGAGTGCGACACCCAAAGCCTGCGAGACCCGGCTCAACAGCCGCACGGCAAGAAGCGAGTGGCCGCCCAGTTCGAAGAAGTTGTCGTGCCGCCCGACCCGCGCCAGACCGAGAAGCTCCGCCCAGATCGTCGCCAGCGCGGTCTCGGTCTCGCCCCGCGGCGGCTCATAGGCCGCGCGCGCATAGGCCGCATCCTCAGGCATCGGCAGCGCGTTGCGGTCGAGCTTGCCGTTTGCCGTCAGCGGCAGCGCTGCCAGCCGCACAAATGCAGCCGGCACCATGTAGTCGGGCAGCCGCGCACTCACATGCGCGCGCAACGTGCCGGCAAGCTCGGCTCCATCCAGCGCATCCGATCCAGCCTCCAGCGCACACACCACATAGCCGACAAGACGCTGCTCGCCGGTGCGATCCTGTTGCGCCACCACCACCGCATCGCGCACGAACGGATGTTCGACGAGCCGTGCCGCGATCTCGCCCGGCTCGATCCGGAAGCCGCGGATCTTTACCTGCTCGTCGTTGCGGCCCAAAAACGCCAGATTGCCGTCCGGCAGATAGCGCGCCAGGTCGCCGGTCCGGTACAGCCGGTCGCCTTCCACAAAGGGACTGGCGATGAACCGCTCCGCCGTCAGCTCGGGCCGGTTCAGATAGCCGCGCGCGACCCCGGCCCCGCCAATGTAAAGCTCCCCGACCGCCCCAAACGGAACGGGCTCAGCATGACCGTCCAGCAGATACACCCGCGTGTTCGCGATCGGTCGGCCGATCGGGACAATGGCTCCATCAAACTCCTCGGGGCAGCTCCATGCCGTCACGTCGATCGCAGCTTCGGTCGGACCGTAGAGATTGTGCAGGCCGGTCCAAGGCAATACGCGCCGAACCTTATGCACACTGGCGGCAGCAAGCGCCTCGCCGCTGCACACAAGACGCCGCAGCGATCTGCAGTGCTCAACTCCCTTCGCATCCAAGAAGCTGACTAGCATGGACGGCACGAAGTGGACCGTCGTGATGCGCTGGGTGATGATCAAGTCGACCAATGCATCGGGATCTTTGTGCGCATCCGGAGGCGCCAGCGCCAGCCTTGCGCCTTGAAGCAGGGTCCAGAAGAACTCCCAGGCCGAGACGTCGAAGCCAAACGGCGTCTTCTGCAACACGACATCCGTTGCCTTGAGAGCATAGGCGTTTTGCATCCAGATCAGGCGGTTGATGATGGCGCGGTGCTCGCTCTGTGCTCCCTTTGGCGTACCGGTTGATCCTGAGGTGTAGATCACATAGGCGAGATGGCGCGAGGTCAGGCCGAGGGCGCGTGGGTCCGGATTGGATTCCGGCAGGTTCGCCCAGGCCGGCGTCGCCGTCGCCAGATCGATCACCGTCAGATCGAGGAGCGCATCACAGCCCAGCGCGGCACGCCCCGCCGCATCGGCCAGCAGCAGTCGCGGCGCCGCATCGTTGAGGAGCTGCCGCAGCCGTGCGGACGGATAGGCCGGGTCCAGCGGCAGATACGCCCCGCCGGCCTTGAGGACCGCTAAAAGCCCCACCACCATCGCCACGCTGCGCTCAAGGCAGATCGCCACCGGCTGATCCGGCTTGACCCCGAGCCCGACCAGATGATGCGCGAGGCGGTTCGCCCGTGCATTGAGCTCGCCATAGCTCACGCGCTCGCCCTCGCAGACCACCGCCACCGCGTCCGGCGCACGGCGCACCTGCGCCTCGAACAGCTCATGGATGCACTGCTCCGCCGGATAGGGCGCCGCCGTCCGGTTCAACTCCTCCAGCAGATAGGTGCGTTCGTCGGCCGGCAGCATGTCGAGCTCGCGCACCGG
>NZ_JARWCR020000151.1:0-3488 GCF_029846695.2 Bradyrhizobium nivariense
GGTCTTGAGCCATGCCGCTGGTTACGCCGATCTCGACGGTTCTGGCAATCCGCTGCGTGCGGCGCTAGCTTTCGGCCATGGCATCCGACGCCGCCCCCTCCCGCTCCATCGCCGCACCCCTGCGTGCCGCATGGACGGCCGGCCGCCACGTGCTGTCGCGCGCGGCACGGCTTGCGCTCGACATCGCGCTGCCGACGCTTTGCGTATCCTGCCGCGAGCCGGTCGACGGCGAGGGCGTGTGCGCGGCCTGCTGGGCGCGGCTGTCGTTCATCGAACGGCCCTACTGCCCGCGCCTCGGCATTCCCTTTGTGTATGACCCCGGCCCCGACATGCTGTCGATGGAGGCGATCGCGAGCCCGCCGGCCTACCAGCGGGCGCGCGCGGCGGTGCGATATGACGACGTCGCGCGCACCCTGGTGCATGCGCTGAAATACCAGGACCGCACTGATTTGGCGCCCGCCATGGGCCGCTGGATGGCGCGCGCGGGCGGCGAGCTGCTCACCGGGGCCGATATGCTGGTGCCCGTTCCCCTGCATTGGCGAAGGGCCTGGCGGCGCCGCTACAACCAGTCCGGAGCGCTGGTGCGGATCATCGAGCGGCAGAGCGGGGTGAAAGTAAGGGCGGAGGTGCTGCGCCGGGTACGCGCCACCGAACAGCAGATCGGCCTATCGCGAGCCCAGCGCGCCACCAATGTGCAGGGCGCATTTCAGGTATCCTCCGACCGTCAGGCCGACGTCCAGGGTCGGCGTATTATCCTGATCGACGACGTCCTGACGTCGGGTGCGACGCTGGATGCCTGCGCGCGGGCCCTGCTCCGCGCCAAGGCGGCCCAGGTGGACGTGCTGGTCTTCGCCCGGGTTGTGGAGAGCCGGTGAAGTCCCATATAATTCAATGAATTCATGACATGAGAGCGCTGGACGCCATGATCGCTGCTGTCGAGATCTACACCAGGCCGGGCTGCGGCTATTGTTCCGCCGCCAGGTCGCTGCTGACCCGCAAGAAGGCGACCTTCACGGAGTTCGATATCGCCAAGGACCCGTCCTGGCGCCAGGAGATGTACGATCGCGCCGGCGAGGGCTCGACCTTCCCGCAGATCTGGATCGGCGGGACCCATGTCGGCGGCTGTGACGAGCTCTATGCGCTCGACCGCGGAGGCAAGCTCGACGGCATGCTCGGCAACGTGAAGGCGGAATCATGAGCGAGATTCAAGCTCAAGATCGGACCTTCACCGCCGCAATGGTGCAGATGCGCACCGGGCTGATGCCCGAGCCGAGCCTCGCGCAGGCTACCAGGCTGATCCGACAGGCTGCGGCCAATGGCGCCGACTACGTGCAGACGCCCGAAGTCAGCAACATGATGCAGCTCAACCGCAAGGCGCTGTTCGAGCACCTCCGGAGCGAAGAGGACGACAACTCGCTGAGGGCGTACCGGGCGCTCGCGGCGGAGCTGAAGATCCACCTCCATGTCGGCTCGCTGGCGCTGCGCTTTTCAGACGAGAAAGCGGTCAACCGCTCCTTCCTGATCGGGCCCGAGGGCAATGTGCTCGCGAGCTACGACAAGATCCACATGTTCGACATCGAGTTGCCGGACGGCGAGAGCTATCGCGAATCCGCCAATTACCAGCCGGGCGAGACGGCTGTCATCTCCGAGCTGCCCTGGGGCCGCGTCGGGCTGACGATCTGCTATGACGTGCGCTTCCCTGCGCTCTACCGCGCGCTGGCCGAAAGCGGCGCATACTTCATCACGGTGCCCTCGGCCTTCACCCGCAAGACCGGTGAAGCGCATTGGCACGTGCTGCTGCGCGCACGCGCGATCGAAACCGGCTGCTTCATCTTCGCCGCCGCGCAGGCCGGCCTGCACGAGAACAAGCGCGAGACTTATGGCCATTCGCTGATCATCGATCCCTGGGGCGAGATTCTTGCCGAGGGCGACGTCGAGCCCGGCATCATCATGGCCAGGATCGACCCGGCCAAGGTCGAGACCGCGCGCCGCGCCATCCCCTCGCTCCAGCATGGCCGCCGCTTCGGCGTCGCCGATCCCAAGGCCGGGCCGGACCATCTGCATCTCGTGCGGGGATCGGCATGATCCGCTACGCGCTCCACTGCGACCGAAACCACAGCTTCGAGAGTTGGTTCCAGAGTTCGTCCGCTTACGATTCGCAGGTGAAGCGCAAGCTCGTGACGTGCCCGATCTGCGGCTCGGCCAAGGTCGACAAGGCGATCATGGCCCCGCGCATCGTCGGCAAGAAGGGGCGCGGACGCGCGACGCCGCCGCCAGAACCTGTGGCTGCGACCACGCCGGAGGCTACACCGTCCGGACCGACCTCGCTGATGATGGCGCAGGAGCGCGAGCTGCGCGCCAAGCTGAAGGAGCTGCGCGACCACATCGTGAAGAACGCCGACAATGTCGGCGAGCGTTTTGCGAACGAAGCCCGCGCGATGCATTACGGCGACAAGGAACATCGCCCGATCTACGGCGAGGCATCGGCCGACGAAGCAAAATCGCTGATCGACGAAGGCATCGAGGTGTCGCCGTTGCCGACACTGCCGGAAGACCGGAACTGACGCTGCGTCAGGCTCCGACCAGCAGCGCCACGCCGACCACGATCAGCACGATGCCAAAGACCTCGCGCGGCGCGACCGGCTGCTTGAACGAGTAGTACGCTACGGCTTGCGCGAACAGCACCTCGATCAAAGCGAGCGTGCGGACATTGGCGGCGGCCGTCAGCGCAAATGCCAGGAACCAGAATTGCGAGGCGAACGCGCCCATGAAGCCCGCAAGCAACGACGGCTTCCACAGTCCCAAAATCGCCTGAAGCACCTTCGGCGCGCGCCAGAGCAGATAGATCGTCAGGATCAGCGTCTGCACGAACAGGCCGAGCGCCAGCGTGAACGATGCTGCCGTCACGAAGGACACGCCCGGTACGTTGATGATGGCACCGCGAAAACCGACCGCCGAGAGCGCGAAGGCCGCAGCGGCAACGAGGCCGGTGATGGTCGGCTTCAATTCGGCAAAGCTCTTCTCACCACCGGGCCGCAGCGCGGTGATGACGACACCGACGGTCGCGATCACGATCGCCAGCACCTTCAGCCATGTCAGGTGATCGCCGAGGAAGACGAAGCCGAAGATCGCGGTCTGGATCGCCTCGGTCTTGAGGTACGCCGTCGTCACCACGAAGGAGCGGTCGTTCATCGCGAGCAGCATCAGCCCGGTCGCGACGATCTGGCTGAGGGCGCCAAGCAGCAGCCACGGCCAGAACACGGTCGGCGGCATGCTCAGATGATCGCCGGAGACGACCAGCACCACGCCAAGAAACAGCAGCGAGAACGGGAAGCCGAACAGGAAGCGGATATTGGTTGCGCCCCAGGTCCCCAGCGGCTTCGTCAGCGACCGCTGCATCGCATTGCGCGCGACCTGGCCGAGCGCAGCGACGACGGTGAAGGGAATCCAGAGGCTGGTGATGCTGAACATGGGGGAATGGGTGGGAG
>NZ_JARWCR020000152.1:0-3465 GCF_029846695.2 Bradyrhizobium nivariense
GCGCCTGAGCCCTTTGCCCCATCTGCATCGGGAGTGACGTTCGAATTGCGGTACGATGACGGGAGGAAGCGCAAGGAAGTCGTCGACATCACGGACAGCCAGATCGTCGTCCGCTTGCCTGCGGCGCGCTTACCGCGGGTTCAGGTTCGCTAGTGTTGCCGATTATCGGGTGCGATCGGCTCTTATGGCCTCTGTTCCACGCGGCTTCCGAGGCGTACGATCATCGCCGCAAATCCCGCGCACCTCGGCGCACGTATTTCGCTCTGAATTCAAGGAAATTCAGCTATTTTCGCCGTTCTGGCGGAACAAAATACGGATCATGGGGCTGTAAGCCCCCCAATTCTGGCTGGCTACCGTTACAACCGGGGCCCATGGAATTTGCCTTTGCTGATTGCGCCCGTCGAATTTCCGGCTGAAGGCTCTGTCTTATGCCTGCCGCAACCGCTTAGCTGCCCAGCGACCCAATGAAAGCAATCCGTTAGGTTTCTGCTGCGACATCGTGAAGCCAGTATTGACCTTCGTGTAGTGGAAAAACGTACCGGTCTTCCGCGTTTTGTGGCGGCTTTCTGGGAAAAGCTTCATGCTGAAGAGCACAGCAGCGTTCAGGTGCGGTGTGTCCTCGCAGGGCATTCTTGATGTCGAGATGAACCTTCATGTGAAGCTCTGTGCCGGTTGGGGTCTATCTCCGAGCGACCTTGAACGAACCCCTCCGGCAAGTGAGACGCTGGCCTACACACGCTACGTGCTGGACGCCGGAATGCGTGGCGATCTGCTGGCACTCAAGGTGGCACGTGCCCCCTGCGTGATTGGGTACGCGGAGATCGCAACGCGGCTCGCCTCGCGACCCGACGCGGACGCTGCGGCTAACCCCTATCGCTGCGGATTCCGACGAAGTCGCCCGGGTGTACCGATTTGAAGTCGCCCTGGGATTCCGAGACGATGTCGCCGACCTCTCCGATTTGATCTCGCCCGGGGGCGATGCGTTCTGGCCGGTTGGTTCTCTGGCATCAGTCAAGCCGCGTGGTCAATCTGGAATCGCGGCTTGAATCTGTTTTTTCTTCTGTTGCGTCGTCTCGATGGCCACAACCAGTTGCCAAAACTCGTTGTTGGCGTGACATTCAACGACGGGACCGAGTCATCGCGAAGCCGACCGACCGTCAGCCCGTAACCGCCGCCGCCTGACCGGCCCGGCTGTCACCAAAATTGGCGATGGCTCTTGTATAAGCTCTGACGGTCAACGCATCATCGTAGGGGATCAAGATGGATCGTTAACGTTGATGAGCTCCGGCGGCGACTACCTCATGCGGTGGAAGCGCCCCGCTTCTATCATCTCGTTACAATGGAATCCGTGGAACGATCTGGTCGCGGTCGGAACTGATCGCGGCGACATTGCGCTGATCGCGGCCAACTCTCCTAACGACTCCCCTCGGTTCGAGAGAGTCGTCGGAACCGAACCGATT
Organism: Bradyrhizobium nivariense; assembly: GCF_029846695.2. Classification (NCBI taxonomy): domain Bacteria; kingdom Pseudomonadati; phylum Pseudomonadota; class Alphaproteobacteria; order Hyphomicrobiales; family Nitrobacteraceae; genus Bradyrhizobium; species Bradyrhizobium nivariense. Next base: position 1,461 of record NZ_JARWCR020000152.1, read on the forward strand.
TCGGCGATCGCCTGGAGTCCGGACGGAAGAAGCCTTGCGAGTACGTGTTATGGGAGAGATATTTGCCTATTCCGGCTACGAGCGGAAAACGGTGAGAACAGGCTCGAACTCGCTTTTCGCATGGTTGGCGTTCAGTCCGGCCGGAACCAAGCTTGCCGCTTTGGGCGCCGATAATCGCATCTACATATGGACGTTTGCGGACGGTAACGCGTCGCGTTTCCTCACATTCTCCCTTCCCGATCAAGTCAATAACGGTCGTACGAACCGAACGGGCTGGATTGCCTGGGTGTCCGAAGGGCTTCTTGCTGTCGCTCTCGGTTCCAACACTGTCGAACTCATTCGCCTTGAGCCGTGAGCACCATCAGAACTCTGTACGTCGCGCAAGGTCCAGAGCTTATGACCATGCTCTACAAGGCGGATTCAAGCGGTCGTCGCAACACCTGAACGAAGGAGGTTGCGATGTGCATTCGAAAGCGACGATCACACCGTTCTGGACGAGCACCGTTGGCGTCACCGGGACGGCCGCCAGTAGCGGGGCGATCTGAACTCCAGCGATTCTGGTTGGGGATCGCGCAGGGAATGACCAGCGAGGATGCTGCATTAGCGGCTGGTATGTCGCAGCCTGTCGGAACCAGATTGTTCCGACAGGCAGGCGGCATGGCACCAGCGATGTTCAGATCTTCAACCCAGCCGCGGTCCGGGCGGTACCTCTCGTTTGCGGAACGTGAGGAGATCGCACTTCTTCGCGTTCAGGGCCTTTCGAGACGCGAGATCGGACGCCGACTTGGCCGATCCGCCTCGACCATCTCCCGTGAGCTACGACGCAATGCCGCGACGCGCAGCGGAGGCCTGGAGTATCGTGCATCGACAGCCCAATGGCACGCCGAGCGATCGGCCCGTCGGCCCAAACCGACCAAGCTTGCGCTCAACACAACGTTGCGCACTTATGTGGAGCAGCGACTGGCCGGCGTGGTCATGACCCCGAGTGGCGCTGCCGTTCCTGGTCCCGCCGTTCCGTGGAAGGGCCGCCGGCATGGCCCGCGAAAGGATCGGCGATGGGCCAGGGCTTGGAGCCCGGAGCAGATTGCCCGACGCTTGCCGATCGACTTCCCGGACGACAAGACGATGCGCATCAGCCACGAAGCCATCTATCAAGCTCTCTTCGTTCAGGGTCGGGGAGCGCTACGCCGCGAACTGTCGGCCTGCTTGCGAACGGGGCGCGTGTTGCGGGTCCCCAGGGCGCGCGTACGCAGGCGAGGCAAGAGCTTTGTCTCGCCGGAGATCATGATCAGTCAACGCCCCGCCGAAGCGGCCGATCGCGCGGTGCCGGGCCACTGGGAGGGAGACCTCATCCTTGGTCTTGGCAGCTCGGCGATCGGCACGCTGGTTGAGCGGACAACACGCTTCACGATGTTGCTGCATCTTCCCCGGCTTGCGGGGCATGGCGAAGCTCCACGCATGAAGAATGGCCCTGCTCTCGCGGGACACGGAGCTGAAGCCGTGCGCGACGCGATTACGCGCACCATCATCACCTTGCCCGAAGAGATGCGTCGTTCGCTGACCTGGGATCAGGGAGCCGAAATGGCTCAGCACGATCGTCTCAAGATCGACGCGGGTGTCCAAGTCTACTTCTGCGATCCGCAAAGCCCCTGGCAGCGTGGCACCAACGAGAACACCAATGGGCTGCTGCGTCAGTACTTCCCGAAAGGCACCGACCTGAGCGTCCACAGCGCCGACGAGATCGCCGCCGTGGCCGCGGCCCTCAATGCTCGACCGAGAAAAACTTTGGGTTGGAAAACGCCAGCAGAGGCGCTTGACGAGTTGCTGTCATGAGTGAACACAATCGGTGTTGCAACGGTTGCGAAGCCAACCCCATCACCTTCAGCCGCGAACACCACGCCCGCCATGACCGATGATACGATTCTGCCATTCTCGTTTCCAGCCGTTCACGCCAAGGAAGTCACAGCTGCCTTCGATGGTGGGCGCCTGACCTCGAATGGGGGCG
>NZ_JARWCR020000153.1:0-3392 GCF_029846695.2 Bradyrhizobium nivariense
GCCGATGGGCCGTCCGAATGGACGTCCTTTTCGCTGTCCAATCCCATCACAAACCTCCGTCCAAGCCGGACGCTTCTTCGCATAGTTATCCATATCCCGAAGCAAGGGTTCCGGCTAAGCGCTTACATTTTGACCGGGTGACGCGACGCCGCGGCTTCCACTTGTCGAACAAAGCGATGACGGCGGCCTCGAGTGCCTTGCGGTCGACGACGTTGGGACCAAACCGCTCCGGGCCCCTGAGACGCATTTGTTCGTGCTCCGGATGGGCGGGGTCACCGATGGCATCGAGATATTCGGCATAGCCTGGCGCACCGTCGACATCTTCCGGAGGACAACGACCGGCGACCTCGAGCAAGAATGGAAGACCATCCGTCGACGTGTTGTCGAACCATTTTTCGAGCTTGATCACAGATCCCAGCTGGTAACCCTACGCGGTAGACGCGGTAGGCCGCAGCGCGCTGATCTTTCCAGTTAACCGTTAGAGCTCGTCGGACTCCTCGGTTTTCGGCTTCATCGTCGCAGCGAGCACTTGGCGGCGTTTTTCGATGATGCTAGGGCCCTCTTTGTGGATTGCGATCAGCTCTTTGAGGTTCTCGATCCCCTCATCGGTGAACGCCATCACCCCATCTTCACCGACGCCCACGACCCATAGCTGGCCGTCCTCGGGGTCCATTTCTTCGGCGACCTCGAACAGCCATTCCTCGTCTTCTCCAAGCATCTCGGCGACATGGCCGAGGGTAAACACGTGGCTGACTTTGTTGACGGGCCCCATCAAGCCGCCTGCGCCGCGAGGCCTTGCTGTTGCGCAATCTTCCAGTTCCAGGGCAGCAGCTCATCGAGCCTGTGGGCGGGGTGGATGGCGATGCGAGCGAGTACATCGGCAAGCCAGACCTGAGGATCGACGTCGTTCATCTTCGCAGAGACGATGAGGCTATACATGGCGGCGGCACGACGCCCTCCGCGGTCGGACCCGCAGAATAACCAAGACTTTCTGCCCAATGCGATGCCGCGCAGCGCTCTTTCGGCGGCGTTGTTCGAGAGACAGACGCGGCCATCGTCGAGGAAGCGTGTGAAGGAGCCCCAGCGCTTGAACATGTAGTTCATGGCCTTGGCCAGATCGTGACCGCGGGAGAGCTTGGCGCACTGCTCACGCATATAGGCTTCCAGATCGGCAACCAACGGAGCGCTCTGCGCCTGGCGGACAGCCTCTCGGTGGTCGGCGCCTTGGCCATTGATCGTGCGCTCGATTGCGAAGAGGGCGTCGATGCGACGCACGATCTCGATCGCAATCGGCGAGAGGGCGATCTCCTTCTTGCCAGCAGCCTTACGTCGCGCGTTTTCCTCAAGATCCGCCATGGCGAAGAACGGGCGCCGGGCATGCACCCAACAGGCCGCCTCCCTGATAGGCCCAGGACTTCGCGGGGGCTCGTAGAGTTTGGTGTATCCGCCGAAGGCGTCGGCCTGCAGGATACCGCTATAGTTGGCCAGATGCGCCTGCGGATGCTCGCCCCTTCGATCGCGCGAGTAATAGAACATTGCCGCCGGCGGATCTGAGCCGCCGAAGGGGCGGTCGTCCTTTACATAGACCCAGCATCGAGCGACATCGCACTTGCCCAAGGCCAGCACGGGCACGGTGGTGTCGTCGCCGTGGAGGCGTTCGGATGCCATGACGTGGGCTTCCAACAGACGCAACAGCGGCTCCAATACCGTGCAGCACGCTCCGACGGCGTCGGCTGCGGTCGACAGACTGATCGGCACGCCTTCCAACACGTAACGCTCGGTTTGCCGGTTCAGAGGCTGATGCTGGCCGAACTTCTCATAGAGCAGCATGGCCAGCAGGCTCGGCCCCGCCCACCCTCGCGGGATCACATGGAATGGCGCCGGTGCCTGGCTGATCTTCTCGCAGTCGCGGCAAGAGAACTTCTCGCGCACCGTCTCGATTACCTTCCACTGACGCGGCACCGATTCCAGCGTTCGGGTCACATCTTCGCCGAGCTTGCGCAAGCGATTGCCGCCGCAGCATTCGCACGCCGTCGGCGGATCGATCACCACCCGCTCGCGCGGAAGGTGGTCTGGGAACGTGTTGCGCTCAGCGCGCTTGCGCGTAAATCCGTCAACCGTAGTCGTTTTGGCGACTGCCTGCTCCGCCGCCAATTCGTCTTCCGTCGCGTTAGCTTCCAATTCTTCGAAGGTAAGCGCCAGCTGGTCGATCAACCGCGCCGAGCGCTCCGATTTCTGGCCGTAAACCTGGCGCTCGAGCTTCGCTATCCGCAAGGTCTGCTGCACAATCAGCGCGGCGTCCTCCGACGCCTTTGCCCGCGCTACCGCCAGCTCCGCTTTCAGCGCGGCGTTTTCTTCGGCAAGAGCGGCGCGATCAGCATCCATGAGACGAAGTGAATCATAGTTTTAGTGATTTGCGGCACCCCAAAATACGCGGGTTTCCACATTTTTCTTCGCTCATCCCGCCCTTGTCGGCCGCCACGTCAGTTGTGGATTGCGCCAATCGATCCCTTCGAGCATGTACGCCATCTGCGCCGCCGAGATCGACACCGCGTCACCTGACGCCGAAGGCCAGATGAACTTTCCGCGATCCAAGCGTTTCGCATAGAGCGACAGCCCGATCCCGTCATGCCAGAGGATCTTTGCCAAATCGCCACGCCGGCCTCGGAAGATATAGAGATCTCCGGCGTGGGGATCCCGCTTCAGGCTCTCCTGAACCTGCAAAGCCAGACCCTGCATGCCGCGACGCATGTCGGTGTGGCCGGTTGCGATCCAGACTCTGACGCCACCCGGTATCGGGATCATCGCCGGCTCAGAACATCAAGGACCCGCCCCAACGCGTCAGCATCGACGTTCTCGTCAACGCTGACACGCTTGCCGCCACCGAGTTCGATCTCGATCAGGCCCCGGCGCCTCCGGGGCGAAATCACCGCTGGGGCTTCAATCGATGGAACGCTTTCGGTCGCACCCGGGGTGAGCTGAACAGGGACAAGCTTCGGTCCCGCCGAAACGACACTCGCCAGGCGCGCCCGCCGCCGCCACGTGAACACCAAACTCGTCGAAATGCCGTGCCGCCGCGCGATCTCCGTCACAACCGCGCCGGGCGCCAGCGTCTCTTCGATGATCCGCATCTTATCGTCGCGAGACCAGCGACGACGACGCTCAACCCCGCCTAGGACCTCTACCCGCATCTACCGACCTTAAGGCTAGCCTTAAAGCTAGATCCTCGTCGGATACCTGCAACTCAACAAGGCGGCCCACCCCGGGAGCTATGCGGGAAAGTGGGTGATGACGGAATGAGATAGGCGGCGTATCGAGGCGGGTGTCGAGCCTGCCAGAACCTCTCAAGGAGAGCGATACGCCATGAACGAGACTAGCAATATTGTTGCCCT
>NZ_JARWCR020000154.1:0-3301 GCF_029846695.2 Bradyrhizobium nivariense
GCGCGATGTACGAAAACAGGCCGCCCTGGTCCTTAAACCTGCCGCGCATGATCGCCTCTGACGATTCGAGATGGATAAAGTGAATCATCAAGCCCCCTCCGTGGCGAGGGGGTTCTTCAGCAGACTGTTAGACGAAGAAAGGGGAGAGCATGCTATCGAACGCGAAGGTGGCAACACGGCTTCCGGCCAAAGACCTGAACCGGGCTCGGGCATTCTACTCCGAGAAACTCGGGCTCGAGCCGATAGAAGAGCGTGCGGGCGGACTCCGCTATGTCTGTGCGGGGGGTGAGTTTGCGATATTCATCTCGGCCGGAATGCAATCCGGCACGCACACACAGATGGGATGGGAGGTCGGGGATATCGAGGCAACCGTACGCGAGCTTCGCGCGCGGGGCGTCGAGTTCGAGGAGTACGACCTGCCCGGCCTGAAGACCGTCGATGGGATTGCCGAGATTGCCGGAAATTACCCCAGCAAGGGTGTTGGAGAGCGGGGCGCGTGGTTTCGCGACAGCGAAGGTAACTTGCTGGGGGTGGGGCAGCCGGTGTGAAGTTGACGGGCGACCGCGTCGCCTTTGAGCGAAACACACGCCCTACCGCCGTATCAAGCCCTGGCCCTGCATGCGCCAGAGCAGCAGGTCGATGCGGTCCTGGCCGAAGAACGGCTCGTTCTCGAACACGAAGGTCGGCACGCCCCAATGGCCTGATGCCGCGTGGTCCTTTTCGTTCTCCGCGATCACCTGCTCGTAGCGATCCGGGTCAGCGGTGATTGCGGCATCCATTGCGGCGAGATCGAAGCCAGCCTTGTCGGCGGCGCGCGCGAGATGATCGCCTTCGTTCCAGCCCGCCACCGAGCCGTCCCAAAGCACGCGCGCGATCGCGTAGGTGAAATCGAGCGAGCGGCCTTCGAGCTGCGCCATGGCGCCCAGCCGGGTCAGTCGGTGGATGTAAGGCTGCTCGGCCGCCACATCTAGCGTCGACTTGTCCTGCACGATCGGATCCGGTCTGGGAAAGCGGAACGGAATGCCCTCGTGCTGCGCCACGCGCGTGCTGTCGAGCACCACATAGCGAATGAAGTTTGGGCTGGCCTTCTTGAAGAAGCCGGGCACGCGGACAGCGAGTGGATAGACCGGCCGCAGGTTGACCGCGAGATCATATTCCGCGACGAGCTTCAGTGTCTTGGGCAGTGCCAGATAGCTGAAGGGACTGCGGTAGGAGTAGAAGAGGTCGACGGACAAGGTCATCGGGCCGGCTCCGCGATGCGCCCCATCATGCTGCGGACCACGAGCTTGTGGAAGGGCATGATGAGCGTGAGATAGGTCCGGCCGAGGAGGTTATGCGTCCGCACCAGCGTGGTCGAGGTCACCTGCCGGCTCGCGTTATCGCCGGCCACATCGACCACGATGCGAAAATCGAGATGAGAATCGTCGAAGCCCGCGATCAGCCGCTCCGGCGTTTCGCTCAGCACCGGAAACAGGCCGATCAGGCCGCCGGGCGCCGGCAGGCCTTCGCCCGACGGTTTCAGTCCGAACGGGCTCACCAGGATATTGCGCAAGCGCAGCAGCGCATCGATCCAGCGCGGCCCGTGCAGCACCATGCGGGTGCAGGCTTCGCGGGCATTCACGGTCGTCGCGACGATCTCGACGCGGAACGCGTCGATGAATTGCGCACCTGCCAGCACGGCATCGGCGTCGACCTCTGGGGTGACTTCGCGGACGGTCCCGGTCATGACGCCAGTCTGCGCGTCAGCATCCGGAAGCGCAAGATCAGCAAGCCCGCGTAGACGAACGATCCGATCGACAGTCCGATCCAGACACCGACGGCGCCGAAATCGGCGTGGAAGGCAAGCCACCAGGCGATGGGAAAGCCCACGCACCAATAGCCGATCGCGGCGAATACCAGCGTCATCCTGGTGTCATTGATGCCGCGTAGCGCGCCGCCCATGATGGTCTGGATTGCATCGGCGATGAAGAAGGTCGCGCCGACCAGGAGCAGCGTTGCGGTCAGCTCGATGGTCGCCATGCTCGCCTCGCCGCTGCCGAAGAACAGCCGTCCCAGCTCATAGCGGCCGAGGATGATCGCGACGGTCAGGGCCGAGACGAACGCGATCCCGAGCACCGCTGCGACGAGACCGGCGCGCTTCACCGCAAGCGGCTCGCCGCGGCCGAAGGCATGACCGACTCGCACGGTGGCCGCCATGCCGATGCCGAGCGGAACCATGAACAGCACGGCGGTGACCTGGAGCGCGATCTGATGCGCCGCGAGCGCCGTGGTCGAGATCAACCCCATCAGCAGCGCCGCCGAAGAGAACAGGCCGTATTCCAGCAGCAGCGAGAACGAGATCGGGGCGCCGATCGCGATGAGCTCGCGCATCAGGGGCCAGTCGATCCGCCAGAGATGGGCGAGCGGACGATAGTCCGCGAACGGCTTGCGCAGCCCCGCAATCGCGAGCGTAGCGAGGAAAGTGCCGAGATTGACCAGTGTGGTCGCAAGCCCCGCGCCGAACAGGCCGAGCTCAGGCAGGCCGAACAGGCCGTGGATCAGGACGTAGACCAGCGCGGCATTGACGGGGATCGCCGCGAGCGTGATCCACAGCGGGGCCTGCGGCCGGTTCACCGCGCTCATCATGCTGCGCAGCGCGATGAAGCCGAGCGCCGGCGCGATGCCCCAGGCCAGCCCGTTCAGATAGCGCTGGGCGAGCGCGGCCGAGGGCGGCGCCTGACCGAGTGCGATCAGGATGTGCTCGCCATAAAGCGGCGAGGCCATCATCGGCAGCGAGATCAGCAGCGCGACCCACAGGCCGACCCGCAAGGAGCGGCGGATGCGCCTGACGTCGCCGGCGCCGAACGCCTGCGCGGCCAGCGGCGATACCGCCGTCACAAGCCCGAGCCCGAACGTGAAGCTGACGAAATAGACCGTATGCGCCAGCGCGGCGGCTGCGACCGCATCCTCGCCGAGCCTCCCGATCAAGGCGAGATCGGTCGTGATCATCGCGATCTGTCCGAGCTGCGTCAGCATCATCGGCACGGCCAGCCGCAGCGTCTCGACGAACTCGTCGGCGAGAGGATTTGGCGGCACGCCGGCTTGCGGCTGCGGACGAGGCTGGACGGTGTCGAGCATGGCGGGTCATTAACACAGCCAGGCGACGAAAACATGGCTCGGTCATTCTCTCCCTCCCCCCGTTCTTACGGGGAGAGGGTTGGGGTCATCTGCGCTAGGTTAGTCGTGCGCGGAGATTGTCGTGTTGTTTTTGGCGCCGTCGCGGTGGTTCGCAGAGGTGGCGGCGGGTTCGGCTGAAGAGATT
>NZ_JARWCR020000155.1:0-3284 GCF_029846695.2 Bradyrhizobium nivariense
TTGATCGGCGCGATTAGGGATGATCCCCAAGTTACGAACTTCCCCGCCGCGCATCGCTTCGGCCACTGCAACCGAAATCGTCGCCTTGTGCACATCCAGCCCCACGAAAATGCTATCGTTCATCAGGTCCGCTCCCCATGCTTGAGGCTCGGCGCCGGACCATCCGGCGCAACCCTCGATAGGAGCTTGCCGCGGGGCGGGCCGCCCGTCACCTCAGAGGGCAAACATAGGGTCTAGGCGCCTGCCGCCACGTGCGGGCGACGTCGGCATCAACCGGCGGGCAGATGCGCCAAGGGCAACAACCGCGCCTGACGCAAGGCCGCCAGATCAGCCGAGCCGGTGCAGAAGCAGGCGACGGCCAAGTGGCCGATGACGATCTCGAAATGCGCGACAACCGCGCGGTGAACACCGTCGCCGCGCAGCACGCCGGCCGCCTTGCCCGGCAATGTCCGCGGCCAGGCGGATGGCCTTGGCGAGGTCGACGCCGTCGCGGATCCCGCCCGCCGCGATCAGCTTCACCGTTGGCAGCGCTCGACTTACCCGCTCGCCAGTAACAACGATGCGACAAGCGGCGGCGTGACGTATCGGAACGGCCGGCCAGGGTCTTGGACCGGATAATGACGCTTGGCCCTGTCCGCACTCTTCGAAAAAACCACAAGCCAGTAACGCAACGCCGGGCAACTTACCCAGACAACTGGTCTCCACCAGGCCGTGATCCTAACCGCCGGTTCTGCACGACCAGTGTTGAATGTCGCTCGCAACCGAGACTAACCTGGAATCTGCACCGGCAGTGCGGAATAACCGTGGACAAAATTAGATTCAACTCGCTCCGGTTCGCCGACCACCTTTACCTCCAGAGATCGGTTCAGCATCTCCTCCCACAGGATTTTCAGCTGCAGCTCTGCGAGATGCCTACCCACGCAACGATGAATCCCAAATCCAAATGAGAGATGTTGTCGTACATTTTCTCGATCAATGATGAAGCTGTTGGGGTTCGCAATGACTTCGTCGTCTCGGTTGCCAGAGATATACCACATCACAACTTTATCGCCTCGCCTGATTTGCTTGTGGCCTATCGCCAAATCGTCCACAGCCGTCCGGCGCATGTGCGCGATAGGCGTTTGGTATCGTATAATCTCGGATACCGCACCGGGCAGTAGCGAAGCATCATCTCGGAGTTTTCGCAGTTCGGACGGATTTTGGCTCATGAACAAGACGCCACCGCTGATTGAGTTGCGCGTAGTATCGTTGCCTCCAACAATCAGCAGAATGAGGTTCCCTAGGAACTCGCGCGGCTCCATGTTTCGCGTCGCCGGCGAATGCGCCATCATCGAGATCAGGTCAGCGCGCGGCTCGCAATTGACCCGTTCGCTCCAGAGCCGTGTGAAATAGTCCAGGCACTCCGACAGCACCACCTTTCGCTTTTCCCAGCTGTCGATCTGGTCGCCCATTTGTGGCGTCAAGGCAGCTACGTCCGACCAGTAGGTCAGCAACCGTCGATCCTGAAATGGAAAATCGAACAGCGTGGCCAGCATTTGGGTCGTCAACTCGATCGAGACCCTGTCGACCCAGTTGAAGGTATCATTGCGCGGCAAACCGTCCAAGATCTTCTGAACCCGCGAGCGGATCAAGCCTTCAAGATTCGCCAGGTTCTCCGATGCCGCTATCGGACTGATAGTCTTACGCTGCTGAGCATGGAGAGGAGGACTCATTTTGATGAAACTGGGGGTCCAATACTTCTCCGGCGGGTCGACAATTGTGACGCTTCGCTCTGATGAGAATGTTGTGTGATTTGAGTCCACGGCTATGATGTCGCGGTATTTTGTTATCGACCAATATGGTCCGTATGGGCTGTCTTCGCAATAGTGGACGGGATCTTCCCTTCGCAGCCGCTCGAAACAAGGCCAAACGGTATCATCCTTAAAGCGCTTGGGCTCGCTTACATCAAGGCGCCTCAGCGGGATATCAGCCCTCTCGCAAGCGTTCTCTGCCGACAATGGTATCATGGTTGTCTCGCGGACATTGGCCTGCAATTTTGCTTGCTCAGCTGAGTGCGTTCTTAGAGTTCGCTGGGAAGCTCGCTCGAAACACAACGAGCTTGGGCGGCGCACTAACAATGTATGTCGCAAGTCCATGGCTCGGGTTCGAGAGCTCTGAAATCATGTTGCTCGAAGTTGGGTCGACCTTGGTTCGGCTCCTGTCGATGAAGAATAATGGCAAAGCGAGCGAAGCTCTCCTACCAGGCTTGGGAGGTGTACGAACGCGTGTTTTTGTGGTAGTCAATACCAGGACGCAAGCACTCGCAGCTTCGCAGCTATGGCACGCAGCCGCTCATCCTCATTCTCTCGGGCACGCACGCCCTTTGCAGCGAAGGTGGCGTCGAGAGCTGGGCGGCCCTGGAGTCGATCGTGAACACAGCAAAGCTCTATGAGCTCGACCCGCAGGTCTACCTGACTGACGTGCTGGAGCCCATCGCCTCCGCGGGAACCAAGAACCATCGGCTGCACGGGCTGCTCGCCTGGAACTGGAAGGCGGCCCGCCAGCGCGCTGCGCAGGCCGCTGCGTAAGCCCACTCGCCATAAAGCATCGTCGATGACCGCCGTCGCGATGTCGATTGCGTTGCTCGAACGATGGCTCCGGGCTCGCGTCGATCAGCATCCTGCCGCCACAAGTCTTCCCATGCTCGACGGTCACGTCGCCGCGATCGTGGCCGGACCGATGTCATGAGCCCGCTCGATTGGATCTGGCCGCTGCTCCATTGATGCCGATGCTTTCAACCACGGTGGCACCCCGGAGTTCGCCGCGATCTCCGCCGTTGCGCTGCGCCATAACCAGATCAGCCAAATCCTTTCGACCACGCATCGCCAGTTCGAGCCGATGCACCGCCGCAAAGCCAATGGCAACGTCGATCCGCGTCCTTGTTGTCAGGATTTCTATGCCGCGATGCGGCTCAAACTATCGGCGTTGGCGCCATTGCTGGACGCCAGCAACTGTCAATCACGGCCTGCTTCTGCCTATTCTGCTGCACTGTGCCGACGATCAGGGACAGCCGCTGCTCGGAGCACCACAAAGCGGCCGCGAGACGCGGCGCGCCTACGCCGATATTCCGCCGCCCGTCGAGGCCATCCGCCAGTACTAGATGCCGATCCGCTACGCGCGGAGCTATGCGGGATTTTGGGTGACGGGGTGATCAGGCGGCGTGGTTTGCCGGCGCTTGGATGACCTCGATGCCGTCGTTGAATCTGACACCTGCGATGATCTTCGGCAACTGGTTTGTGCCTTTG
>NZ_JARWCR020000156.1:0-2922 GCF_029846695.2 Bradyrhizobium nivariense
AGGCCGGTGAGTGGTTCCGGCGGGGTCGTCTGCTCATGGTCTCTCCTGATTCGCGGGGCCTATCGTGCCCGCCGTCAGGCAGAAACTCCACTTAGCGTCCTGTGCAGATTTCCGGGACCGGCTCTCACCCACTTGACCGGAAATGTCCGATTCCACACTGGCACGTACTCCTCAAATTGACCGATACTCCTCCAGGCTGCGAAATTGCAAACATGAATTCCCTGAAACTGATTTGGCTCCTAGCGGGAATAGGCCTCGCCATTACTCTCGACCTGCCGGGTAAATACGCGTTTGCAAGCCCAAGTGCCGAGACTGCTAGGAAGTGCATGCGCTATTCCTATCTTGTTTATCCATACAAGCGGCCGGGATCAGTCCGCGGAAGCGGAGATCGTCACGCATACTTCAGGGAATGTATGGCGAAGGATGGTAACGTCCCGGAGCCACTACCGCCGAACGGGTGAGTGCGCTGTTGCCATGTGCAACTTGCGGCTCCCAATGGATACCCTTTACTTCGCGTTGCTATCGTCGATCTTGCCCCCGTTAGCAACGCACTTGTTGAAAAAGGCTTGTTGATCGCGGCCGCTTCCCTTTGTGCTTCCAGCTGCTGGGTTGCCGGATTCGCGGGGCGGAAACTGCTTGGCCATGAGTGAGCTGCACTTTCGGGCTACCTCGGCGGTGACGGCCAGTGCTGGAATTCCGGTCGCAGCGAGGACAAGGTAAGCCAAGCCCAGCACGACGATTTCGCGTCTTGGTATGAAGGTCACTATCTTCTCCTTGCCGAACAGACAGTCGCTCTTTGAAGCCGCCGACGAATACTTTAGTTTCTTTTGGGGTATTTTGAACACTGAAATAAGGTTGCGGCCAGCCGCCACAGGAGCGCCCAAATCGGCATGAGTTCGCGAGAGCTGCAGGAGCGCGAGGAAGAAGGCGCCAATCAGGCCTCTAACGAGGTTCAATTCGCGCTAGTAATCGCTCGGATAATAGAGACGGTGAAGGCGGACCCTGAGCTTATGCGCCAGGCAGTCTATGATCTAGCGCGCCATAAGCTTCAGGAACAACTCGTTGATTCAGATCCGACAGATGCCCAGCGCGCCGAACGCGCGCTCGAGGCTGCGATCCACGGCGTAGAGGAATTCTCACGGCAGCAAGTCAGCCTGCCCGCACCATCTTCGGTACCGCAGCTGAGTTCGGCTTTGCTGCGTAACCCGCCACTAGGAGACGCTGGTCCCGTTCCATCCGAATCGGGCGTGGGGCTGATCCAGCCGGCCAATGGAGCCGATCGCCATCCCTTGTGGGCTGTCATAACGCGGACCGCTGCGGTCCTGCTGGTCCTTGGAACCGTCTTTATCGTTGTGCTGCAACGCGAACGCCTGATGACGCTGGGACAGCCCCTCCAGGGTCAGAGGGCACAGACAGTTCCCGAGGGAGCAGTCGGGACACCCGCCTCCGCAACGGCCGATACGGCCTTGAACCGGTCCCCACCGCCTCCTTCATTCCCGCGGCCGACCGACTACGGCGTCTATGCGCTCGGAGACGACGCCTTGACCGAACTCCGGCTGCTGCCCGGCCGGCCGCCAGATGCGAGGGTTGCGGTCTCTGCCGCATTCAGACTACCCGGCAAAGTGAGCCTGCCAAACGGACATCCCGAGTTCATTGTCTTTCGGCGAGAAACCGCTAGCAACATTTTGGAGCGTGCCGAGGTGCGCGTGATTGCCAGGATTGCCCGCGAATTCTCGGCTGAGTCGGCAGGCAAGCGGCTCGACGATAACGACGCCTGGGTCATCAGAAATTTCTCTTATCCATACCGGGCGTCTCCCGTGCCAGATAATCCAGAGATGTACAGACTCCACAGCGAGGACCCGACACTGCAGCTTCCACCCGGCCAGTATGCGCTGATCCTCAGGAACCAGTCCTATTACTTCAGCGTCGACGGCGCCATTGTGGATCCTCGGCAGTGCATCGAGCGGGTCATCACCACCAGCGGCACGTTTTATTCAGCCTGCAAGAAACCATGACCTCTAGCCAAGCAATGGATGCAACCTACCTCCAGTGGTGGCGTTAGGTTGATACGGTCCCGTGTGGAGGCTCCTATGAGTGCCGCTAAACTGTTGCTAACCTCTGCTCTGCTTTCGCTTCTGACTGTTCCAGCGTTTGCTCAAGGCACGCAGCAGAATGCGAATGGCCGACAGCAGAGTTATACGTCCCCAAATTACGCGCGGGGTTCGCGTTCACCCGTAGCGACCCAACCTAGCAACAATCCATTCCAGAACCCCATCGGGCAAGGCGCGCCCCCGGCAGCCTCGGCCAATCCCGCTCTCAACAGCAATCGCACCTTTGCGCCTCGCTAGGATTTCTGAACGGGCCTGCGTCGCCACCGACCGCGATTTACTGTGAGACGACGTCTACCTCAATCGACGAGGATCCGCCGATATGCAGCGAGGTTCCCTTGATCGCAATCTTGAAATGGTCGGCCCCCTGCGCGGCCGGGTCCGAAAAATAGCGGAATGAAGGGCCTTGCAAGACGAGGCGGCCCGATTTCGGCGGGTCTACAACCGCGATTGCGTCAATCATGATCGTCGACCAGCGTAGTCCCTGAATGCATTCAGCGCCGGGCTTGATTTTGATCAACCACTGAATGGTGTCTGATCGCAGCTTGAAGGGTTGCGGATGCAGGATGCAGGTGCCACCGGCTGACACCGGTAACGGATAGCACGCAAGAATTTGAACAAACAACGCAACGATTATAAGATTTCGCATAGGCTTCTGGCCCCCAACGGTCCTGCTTGCTTACAGACGAGCTATCGCCAAATTTTGGTGACGGCCGGGCCGGTCAGGCGGCGGCGGTTATGGGCTGACGGTCGGTCGGCTTGGCGATGACCTCGATCCCGTCGTTGAATGTCACACCAAGAACGAGTTTTGGCA
>NZ_JARWCR020000157.1:0-2885 GCF_029846695.2 Bradyrhizobium nivariense
CAAAGGCACAAACCAGTTGCCGAAGATCATCGCAGGTGTCAGATTCAACGACGGCATCGAGGTCATCCAAGCGCCGGCAAACCACGCCGCCTGATCACCCCGTCACCCAAAATCCCGCATAGCTCGCACAATGCGTCATTGCGGGCGTCCAACGCAGCGCTTGGGTCCTAGGAAGGCCCGGGCCGCGGGGCTTCGCGGTGCGCTGCCGCGGTGTTTTTGTTCTAATTAGTACAAGATTCGATAGCAGACGCGGCCCGCACGAGACGAGCGAAGAATGAACGTACGCTTAGCCGCGTACTTAGTCATGCGAGTGTCTTTGTAACAACTCGGGCCGCGTCATCTGATCTGGATGCGCTTCAAGCTTCGGCTGCCATCTATGACGATATCTACGGGAGGCAGAATGTCTCTCCCCCACTGCGCTTTAAGCTTATAGGTGCCTGGGACGTTATTTACCTCGAAGCGGCCAAAGGAGTCGGTTCTACCTTGCGCAACCCGCCTACCCTGGACGTCAACGACTTCGTAGGCAACGGACTCCAAAGTATTCGGGCTTGGGCCAACGAGCTGGTAGATGTCAGCGCGAGCAGGCATGGAATGTCCGAGCAACGCTGCAACAACGATCGTTCCGGTAGGTCTCAGCATGGTGCATCGCCCGCGTTATATTTGTTGAGTTTGACACCTTTGAGCATTCGCGAGTGCTGAGCCGCATTTTGAAGGAGACTGTGGGCACGTTTCGACTGATCGCTCCAATTATCAAACTCCTGCTTGGGACTAAACTGGCAGGAAAGATATTCAGTATCTTTGCTTAAACTAAAAATGACCGATATGATTTCGTCCTCAAAATTGTACCCGTCAAGCAAAGCGGGGGTAATTTTAAAGCGTCCACCGGCGTTGTCCTTGCTGACTGTGGTGTTGTAGCGATCTGGAAGGACTTTGATTTGCAACCCATTCCAGTCTGCGCTGTTGAGTGGATTGCCGTCGGCGTATCCAACTGTCCCGGCGACCGACCATTGCGTGCGCGGCAATTCCCGAGAAATATATGCTAGCTGACCAAAAAACGCGGCGATAAACGGGAAAACCAGCGCCGGATAGTTCGCCTTCATCCGCCCAAGGATTGGAAGCTCGATATCGACCGGCGCGCTTGTTTTCAGGTCCAAATAGGTATGTTGGCGCAATAGCGCAAAAAAACCCAGACAAAGGGCCAAGACGGCTATTAGGAGTGAGCAAATCGCGAACAAGGCTTGCCTCCTTCGGACTCAGCTTCCTGACTGAGAAGCTTGACACATCAAAATGTCGGACGATGTGAAATGGATCACATACGAAAGCAGAGCACGCCCAAGTTACGCTTGGGGTAATTCGCGACCAATTGAGCGGCGATTAGCGTGCTCCTTGACGTCCGCTCCTGTGCCGAAAGCGTTGAAACGGCTCGTCGGCCCTCGTCGCCTGGAGCAACCCATGTTCTCACCAAAAGGGAAAGTTAATGAGAGGAACGATCCGCCGCGTTGCGGATGCGGCTGGACTCGATCAGGCAACCGTGCGGCGGGCGGTTGAGGCCGCCGGGCTTGACCCCAAAACAATCAGCTTTGAGGAAGGCTTGAACCTGGCTCGGTCAATTGCCGATCCGGCCCGGGTCATCGGACATGCCGCAAACGGCAGAGGTGAGGGCGGGCATCATACCGTGACTGACACCTTGGCTGAAGCCAAAGCCCACGCCGAGCGACTGAGAGCCCGAAAGATTGAGCTTCTTAACGCCAAACTTGAAGGCTCGCTCATACCCCGGGAGGCCGTGACGGCGACAGGCGCTCGCATCCTCGCGGAGGCGCGTACAGCGCTTCTTTCGTTAGGTCATCGTCTCGCTGCCAAGGTGGCGCGCAAAACGGACGCGCGGGAAATTGCGCATATCGTACAGAGCGAAGTTCGTGACGTGCTCGGCGCACTCGCGAACGATGACAGATTTTTTGCACAGTTGGAGGCCGAAGCCCTTTCATGATCGATGAGCAGCTTGCGCGCGGCTGGCTGCGCGCGCCAGCACCGCCGCCCATCGTCGCGCCTACCAACTTCGCCGAAACTCAAATAATCCTGCCGAGCTCGGCAAACGCAATTCCGGGACCTCTGAGGTTAACCGCCTATCAGCGCGAACCCATAGACGCGATTGCGGACAACGACGTTGAAATCATCGTTCTCATGCTGGCATCGCAGACCGGCAAGTCGACGGTAATACGAACAACTGGCGCGCGGGCATGCAGGACGTGTCCGCCGCTATCGACGAGAGCATGGGCGAGTTGGTCGTGGTGACGCCGTACGTTGGTACCCCGAGGCCGAACTTCCCCGCGGTGCCTGATCCTGCGAAAGCTGTCACGGTCACATCGGTTTTCACAAACAAGGCGAAGTCCATCATCATGGGTGAGAACAGCGGCCGGTTTGCTTCCGGCCACTCCGTCGCCCGATTGTCAGCACGTCTGAGCCGATTTTCTCGTTTGGTTATGGCGTGTTGCCGTTCTTGCCCATGCAGGCCTATCGCATCATGCGCCTTTGCAACCGCGCGTTATATGAAGTCACGGACGCGAAACCTGATGGTGTTTCGCGGATCGAAGTCAAAGTGGTTCGCCTTGGCATAGCTGAGGCGGAGTTCTAGTGGAGCGCATCCAATACGCCCCGCGACAAGGCGCAACGTATGAGCCGTCTTTAGATATCTTGGTGCCTGCGCTCGCAAAGCTGCGCGAATGTCAGACCTCGATTGACGCTCTTGTGCTGATTGACTGTAAGCGCGAATTTCCCCGCACCTTTTGCGGTTGAGTGCTGTGATGCATGAGGTGTCCACCAAATTAGGTGGACACCTTGTGATGGCAGACGATGATCAGAAACTGCGGGTCAGGCTTGTTGGCCGG
>NZ_JARWCR020000158.1:0-2856 GCF_029846695.2 Bradyrhizobium nivariense
CAAAACACGAACTCAAGGAGCGCATCATGGCTGGTATCGACGACGTCAATCGTCATCCCGTCATCCACACCTGGTCCTACAAACTCGCCGAGGCTGCTTGATATGATTCGAACCAAGAAAACGCTGACCTAGTGTCCTGAACCAGAAGTTCGCGACATCTGGTCGTGCTTTGCCGGGGCATTGTATCGGCAGAAGCGTTCGATGGAAGTAAGGATGTCATCGGCGGACTTAGTCCATCGGAACGGTTTTGGATCGGCGTTGTGTCGTTCGATGAACGAGGCGATGTCCGCCCTGAGGGCGGCTACGCTGCGATAGACGCCGCGCCTGATCTTCTTATCGGTGAGGAGCGCGAAGAAGCGCTCGACCTGGTTGAGCCATGACGAACTGGTCGGGGTCAGGTGTACGTGCCAACGCGGCCGTTTAGCCAGCCATCTCCGGACCAGGGGGGTCTTGTGCGTGGCGTAATTGTCCATGACGAGATGAACGTCGAGTTCACGCGGCACGGCAGCTTCGATCTCGTCGAGGAACTTGCGGAACTCAGCAGCACGGTGGCGTCCATAGCACTTGCCGATGACCCGTCCGCTCGCAATGTCGAGGGCGGCGAACAGCGATGTGGTGCCGTGCCTCGTGTAGTCATGGCTCCTTCGGGCCGGCTGGCCGGGACGCATCGGCAGCATCGGCTGACTGCGATCCAGCGCCTGGATTTGGGACTTCTCATCGACACATAGAACGATGGCGTGCTCCGGTGGCGAGACGTAGAGGCCCACAACGTCGCGCACCTTGGCCACGAAATTTGGATCGGTCGAGAGCTTGAACGTCTCCATCCGGTGCGGCCGGAGCCCGAAGGCCCGCCAGATGCGTTGTACCGTCGACACCGATAGGCCGCTGGCCTTCGCCATGTCGCGCGAACTCCAATGGGTGGCGTTCTCGGGGCAACTCTCCAACGTCCTCACGATCACGGCTTCGATGCGAGCATCGTCAACCGTACGTGGCGCCCCGGAGCGCGGCTCGTCGTACAGCCCGTCCACGCGCCGCTCCACAAAACGCCGCCGCCACTTGCCTACCGTCGATCGGTCCAGACCCAGCTTGGCCGCAACTTCTTTGTTCTGACCGCCTTCCGCGCAGGTCAGCACGATCCGGGCTCTCAGAGCCAGCGCCTGCGCCGTCTTCCGCCGCATCGTCAGCGACCTCAGTTCGGCACGCTCTTCATCGCTCAGTGTCAGGGGCGCAAGTTGCTGGATTGGCATCAGATCCTCCGTCGCTGCTGCAGCCTCCATCTTTGGCACCGCGACGCGAATCTACTGTGAATCTACGATTGCGAACTTGTGACTCAGGACACTAGTACGTCGCCCTCATGGAGGATGTGCTCGACTGCTACGCCGAACAGCCCTATGCCAAGCGTCCGGTGGTCTGCTTCGACGAGAGCCCGATCCAACTGATCGGCGAGGTCCCCAGCCGACCACACCCAAGCCAAATCAGCTCGAGCGCTCCGACTGCGAGTACACGCGCAATGGCACGGCCAACCGGCCATCCGACGTCCACCGGCCCTGGCGCAAGGTCAAAGCCACCGATAGTGGCGCCGCAGTCAACTTCGCAGCCTGCATGCGGGAGCTCACACACGTTCACTTCCCCAACGCAGAGCGCATCCGCCTCGTATTGGACAAGCTACCCATCCACTCTGCCGGCGCGCTTTACCAGGGTTCCCACCCAGTGGACGCCGTATCATTCAATCGACGAGTTCCACTAGTCCGCAAGCATGCCGGTTGGGTGAATATGGTCGAATGGAGATCGGCGTGCTGCGCAGCCAATGCCTCGAGCGGCGCTATAGCGCGACATATGTGGGACGGCCCCGCGGGCAAGTGCTTTTTTAGACATTTCGCCCTCCGGGACCGGTGCGATCATATGTCCGGCCTTTCAGCGCGGTCGTGGACCGCTGGCTTCGATGAAATTCGCGATGCGAGGGGCTGATCAATCTGACGCGCTTTAAGTGCATTGTCGCGCCGGCCTCTCTCGCCTCGGGACTTCGTCCCGTGGGGTCATCGTCTAATGATGCACCTCGCCTCTATCCGGCTACGCGCCGGGCAGTCTGTTCTGGTCGTCGTTCGGCTCAGGCACGTGCTGCGCCAGTATTTCGATAGCTCCCGCCCTTGGAGCGCCCAGATGATCCTCGCGATCTTGTTGGCAAGCGCGACCGCGACTACCTTGAACGGCCGTCACGCCAAAAGCGCGATTAGCCACCGCGGCGCTTTCTCATTGCCCTTCACGCGTCGCAAGACCGACGTCACGCCACAAACAAGCAGCGAGCGGAGCGTCGGATTCCCCACTTTTCGATATGCCGCCGAGCCGTTCCTTGCCGCCGCTAGAATGAGGCTTTGGCGTCAGTCCCAGCCAGGCGGCGAAGTGACGGCCGGATTTGAATCCCTCGGGATCCGGAAGCCGCCGTGATCGCTCCAACGCCCGTAATTGTGATCAGCCGCCGCATGTCCTCGTCACGCTTCACCTCGCCGACGATCCCTCGTTCGAGCTTGTCGATCTGGCGCGTCAACGCCTCGATCTGATCGGCGATTTCAGCCAAGGCCAAGCGGGCGGCTTTTGGCAGGCAAACGTCCTCATCGTCACGCACGATCTCGATCAACTCTGCTAGTTTCGCCGTGCGATGGCGGCTATAATGCCCAACTCCGACAAATGCCAGCGAAGCGCGTTGATCGCCTGAGTTTGTCTGGCAGAGTGTAAGCGCGAAGCCGATACCCTTGCTTCAGAATTCGAATGAACGTGCGAAGAAGCCTCCGGCTTGGACGGAGGTTTGGGATGGGATTGGACAGCAAAAGGACGTCCATTTGGACGGCTCATCTGGAG
>NZ_JARWCR020000159.1:0-2762 GCF_029846695.2 Bradyrhizobium nivariense
AAGGCATTCCGGCAGCAACGTCGTCTGCTGGCGATCCACCCCTTGAACGAAACCCCGCATCAATTCCCCCCGCGATTCAGCAAGAGAATCATAGCATCGACGGAGTTTTTACACAGCCTGGACCCGACGCGGACATCCGGCCTCGAAAAAGACACCGCTTGTGATGGTAAGGTGCCTCTCCTCAAAATCATGGTCACGGAGGTCGAGATGACCGACACCTCTCCTGCGAATGCTCCGTCTGCTTCCTCGATCCCCGCCGACGATCCTGGTCGCGTCCTGACGGTAGCCGATCCCGACGGCGCCGGCGTGCCGCATATCTCGGTGGCGGGCGGCACTTACACGATCCTGGTGTCGGGCGCGCAGACCGCGGGACGCTATTGCTTGGTCGATATGCTGGTGCCCGCCGGCGGTGGCCCCCCGCCGCATCGCCACGACTTCGAGGAAATGTTCTCGCTGCTCGAAGGCGAACTCGAGTTCACTTTTCGCGGAAAGTCGCACACCGTACGCGCGGGATCGACCGTCAACGTTCCAGCGAACGCCCCGCACGCGTTTAAGAACCTGTCCGGCAAGACGGCTCGCATGCTCTGCATGTGTACGCCGGCAGGACAGGATGAATTCTTTCTGGCGGTCGGTTTCCCCGTCGAAGGCCGCACATCGCCACCGCCGAAGCCGACCCCGGAAGACCTGGCCGAGAAGGGAAAACTGATCGCGGCCCTGCTGCCGAAATATCGCACCGAGATCGTCAAGATGTGAGGCACATCCGCCTGACTGACAGCCAAGAATGGACGGCGGCCGCCGCAGAGTCGAGAGATCTGGAATGTCTGCTTGAGAGGGTAACGTCAGGCCTGACGTGCGACTCGCAGCGATGTTGGCATGTGACGCGAAGCGGCTGATGATTAGGCGATCAGTCTTCAGAAGCCGATGATCAATACGATTTGAAACAACCCTCTAACTAACGCGAAAGAGGGCTCGCCTAAAGGTTGTCGGACGAGACCAAACAACGCGATGACGAGGGTTGGCGCTTGCAGTATTTGAAAGCACAAGGGAATTCGCGCGGCGTACCCCTCGCAAAGAAGTCGCATCGGAAGGTACCCGCCATCGATAGATTTGCCCTCTGGGTATCAACGAGCCGAACGGTCGACGGGCTTTGGGTCGGAAGCACGGAAAGGAAACCACAACCCGGCTTGCGCCGCGTTGAAGACGCGCTCCGACTGATCAAGGACCATGATCTCCTTAATTACGCCCGCACTATCAACAACCTCGAACGAATATGGCTGCGCTTAATCCCAAATGCTCTCGCACACTACGACCCCTTGCTGAGCGCCTGCGTAATCGACGAGCGTTTTGTTCTCCCAGAAACAACGACGCTCGAACGGATCGCATCCACAATAGTTCATGAAGCGACTCACGCAAGGTTGGACCGCTGGGGCATCAACTACGATGATGAACGGGCGCGCTCGCGGATCGAGGCAATTTGTCTTCGGCGAGAACTGAATTTTGTTGGTAAGTTCGCGCACAGCGAGCCGCTGCAGGAGGAGATTCACGCACACTGGAGTGGTGCGTTGGCGATGATGACTACTTTTCAAACCTGCGCTTCCAAGAGCGTCACGACCAAGGCGAGGATGAAATATTTCGCTATGTGGGAATCCCCGATTGGCTGATTAGAGCCGCGCTGAAACTGCGGGCGGCCATTTCCGTGGTACATCAATTGGCCTCCCGTTCCACTGGTCGGCCCTCGCGGCGAAGCGTAGATGCGTGAACTCATTTGATGTCTCCTTCTGGCCTCAGCCAACCCGTCGGCCTAATGCTGAAGGGCACGAAGGCCCTCGCATATCTCATGGATATCGTTGGTCATGAGGCAGGCGTCTGTATTCGGTATTGGCGCATGTTCGACAGGTATGTTGTTCTGGGTCGCTTGATAATGCGCGAAGTGACTGAACCATGTGCTGACCTGCCGCAACTCCAATATCGGATGCTTTTCTACGCCTTACTGGGCCACGAGTGGCGGGTTGATGCCATGCTTTCCCTCTTGAGCGAACCTGGAGCCTGGTCCGACGGCCGCGAACGGCGCTTCGGCGAGTTGCTTGGCTACGAGGATTGGCAGGTCGACTATTGGCTGACGCATCGTCATTCGCTGACAGGTGCTCAGTCTGCTGTCGGCCCATAGTTGATCTGCGGCGCGCAGCCCGTCGCGGACCGCTTGTGGACCCGAAGTAGACGTTAGGCTGGTTACGTTGCCTTTTCCACCGCACGTTGAGGGATCTTAAATCCTGAACTGCTAACTGGGTTGTATGGCCTGGATTGTTGCCTTCGCAGTCTTAGTGTTTATTTACCGTCATGCGACGCGTGCTGGCGACCGGCTTGCGGAACTGAAACCGACGGGAATGCTGCGCTCGCCGCTGTTCTACGCACAAACGGCGCTCCTTTGCGTTCTATTGATGCTTATGTTGGCTCCGGGTTACCTTCCACACGAGCGTTGGGCTGTTGCCGCCTATCTTGTCGTCCTGGTGATTGTGGTAGCAGCGCTCTTGTTCGTGCGGCGCGCATTGAAATGGCGCTACCCCGTTTAAAGCGATCACTTCCGCTTCTGGCCCAGGCTGTGTGAAAACCCCGTCGATGCTATGATTCCTTGCTAAATCGGCGGGGGAAGTGATGCGGGGTTTCGTTCAAGGGGCGGATCGCCAGCAGACGACGCTGTTGCCGGAATGCCTCGATGATTGGGTCGACGAGAGCAATTCTATTCGCGCGGTCGATGTGTTCGT
>NZ_JARWCR020000160.1:0-2755 GCF_029846695.2 Bradyrhizobium nivariense
ACAAAGCGGCTGCATCTTCGCCCACTGGGCGTCCGTCAAAACGAATCGCTGCATCCAAAACTCCTTTCGGAGCTTGAATCACGGACGTTCCAATCTGTGAATCCTGAATCTCAACAGACCCTAGAGCAGATACTGATCAGACACGATCATAACCGGCCGCGGCGAAGAAGTTCAGGCACTCTTGGGCGGTGAAGGCGGCCAGGGCGAGGACGATAGCGTTGTCCAAAGCCTCGATTGATCTGGCGGCGGCCTTTCGAAGGGCGGCTTTGAGCTTTGCGAAGGCCATTTCGATCGGATTGAGGTCGGGTGAATAAGGCGTCAGATAGAGGAGCTGAGCGCCCGCCGCGTCGATTGCGGTGCCGACCTCGGCCCGCTTGTGTGCTGCGAGATTGTCCATCACCACGATGTCGCCGGGCCTGAGTGTTGGCACGAGGACTTGCGTCACGTAACGCAGCGGGAAAACCTGGGACCACTGGCTAATTCCGCTTTCCGACCGTCCAATTAGCACACCAGTAACGGTGAATTAGGACACCGAGTTTTAGAGTGCCTTCGTTCGGTCGTCGCACACCCGGACATCCTTTTGGTACGCTTGGGCCCCAGCTCCGATCTCAACCCGGAGTTGGGGTCTTTGCGTTCGGACCATCTGAAAGCAAGAACGCCGCCCGCTTAAATGTACCGCGGGCGGCGGCTTTCCAGCCTCAGGGGGATGATGCAAAACCCCGGTAAACCTTCGTCTGCATACCTGGGGCGGGACACCCGCCCACGCGCATTGATATTTGTTATGGCGGGACCCCGCTGGGCCGGTCGCCTGGTCGCGAGGGCCTTGGAAGAACTCCTAGATTGCGCCGATCTTCACGCAGATTGCGTGGGCGATCATGAAGATGGGTAGTGCGAAGAGGAACACACGATCGCGTTCCGCGCGTTCTTCTCGACTAGACATCCTATCGCTCCGCCTTTAATCCGATCTCCGACCAGCCACCAGCCTTAGGCCCAGACCGCCCATCGTCCTGGTCCGCAATCCATGTAGCCAATCCAGCGAATTGCTCGGGCTCAAGGCGCACGAGGCTCCGTCGCGCCTCCACATGGATCCAATTCTATTGGGACTTCGCGATTGTTCTATGGATTCGCCCACAGTTCGGCCCAAAACTCCCATTGGACGTTCAGCCGATGCCGCTCCTGCCGCCTCCAACGCTTCCGGTAGCAGGAACTTCGCCGGTATTGCCTCGGCAGACGATTTGTTACCGTCCCAACGCACGCGATGCCAGCCGCTCCTAGACTTGCTTTCGATGACGCCGCGGCGATATCTCCAGCGCACGTGAAGCTTTGGATTAGCCACCATCCAGCGCACGCCGTCCTCTGTCAGCATCACTAGATCGCCGCGCTTCAAGCAGGAAGATCCCGACATGCCGATCCCCTATCGATAACCGAGAACTGCCAAGTCGATTCAGAGTCACCGCTCGATCCGCTGCATCAGACCAAGATCATCAGGGCCGCCGCGTTTCCGATTCCGAGCAATACGAGAATGCTTTCCAGCATCGCGAATCAAGCTCCGCCCGTGACACGCCAATTATGAGAAACCGGCGACTGAGCGAAAGTCATCCTTTGGTTTATCCCCCGGAAGCACCCGGCAACGCGGACATCAAGCTAACGAGCGAGTTCAGTTGAGATTCGCTCTGGAAAGAGCGAGCATCGCTACCTACCGGACAATTGCCGGTCCGGACCGCCCTGCCGAAACCGTTGAGCGACTATTTCCGTTGGGAGGCTTCGTTTAAGCCGACTACTCGGCCGCGCAGAGGGATGCACATGGATCAGCCCCAATGACCAAGCTCGCGCCCTAAAGTATCGGCGCCTTGCTCTATCTGAGTCAGACCTGGCCGACGTTGCGGGAACCGCAACCATGGATTTGAAAACAGAGAGGATTGCACTTGGCATACGTTTTAAGATCAGCGAGCTCGGAGAAAATCATTGCCCAGCACTGGCTGGCATGTTGGTGTCGCATAAGCCCCGTTCAACCGGCGTTACCGTTCTGTTCGATGGGGCTCAGCGACCAACGCTCGTGCTTCGGGATTACATCAGCCTCAAATCTGATCAGGATTAACGATCGCTCGTTCCATTACTGGGTCATCCTGGTGGGTATCCCACTCAAAAGGGTCGGGGTCACTGGCGCATCTTAATTTGCTCTGTGTACAGTCGCAAATTTGTCGCAACTGCGGACAAGTTCTTCCATTTTCCCTGCTGCAATAGGTTGTAATTTCCACCACGGTCACCTCGGAAGGAGGCAGGACTTATGGAAATTATTCGCGCTGAGAAGATTTGCGTTGTCGAGGACAACTCAAGCAGAAGCTGCCGATTCTGCGGCAAGAAAATGAAGCTTGTACGAACAGTGGTGGACTCTGAGTCCGGAGGCATCACTCACATGTTCGAATGCGGGTGCGGAAAGCGCTTGTGGGAAGACTAAGGCGCACCTCTCGACGGGGCGCCTAGCCGGGCCCATAACTCCCGAGGATCTCCGGCTGCATGCGTCGCCCTGGTCTCGGCCGCCTTGCAGGATTTCATCGCCGCCAATGCCAGCCGACGCCATGGCCTTCAGCTGATGCTGCCTCTGCGCGGCGCTGCTGCTTGACCCGTGCTAGGGTCTGTTGAGATTCAGGATTCACAGATTGGAACGTCCGTGATTCAAGCTCCGAAAGGAGTTTTGGATGCAGCGATTCGTTTTGACGGACGCCCAGTGGGCGAAGATGCAGCCGCTTTGTTT
>NZ_JARWCR020000161.1:0-2739 GCF_029846695.2 Bradyrhizobium nivariense
CTCCTGGAGCCCATCGGCAACATCCCGCCGGCCGAAGCCGAGCAACGCTACTACGCCATGCTGGAACAACCGGCCATGGCGGCATAACTTAAACCAAATGGCCTCCGGCAAAGCCGGGGCGGTTCAGACTTCGCCCGGAAAAAGCCATTAGGTGATCGATTATGGTGCCGGACTTTCCCGTCACTGCGCACAGCTCAAGTAAGCCTGTCGGTTCGCGGACCGGATCCATGCCGCTTCCGAAAGCTTGCCGCAGATTTCGTACAGTGGCTCGGGCAAACAAAAAGGCCCCCGACCGCATCGCGGCCGGGCCATAGTTCACTGGGTTGGAACAGATATTTCAGTACCGGGTGACGCCCGGCCCGCCCCAATTGAAGCGATAATTCACGCCTGCTTTGACCAAATCAATCTTCGTAGAAGAGTCAACGAAGGTCGCTGCTCCAACCGTCTGGTTGACCGTGATGATGTTTGAACCAAAGTCGATGTGATTGTACTCGACTTTGGCCGACCAATTGGGAGCAAAGCCCCATTCCACACCAGCGCCGACAACCCAACCGTCGCGATTGTTCGAAGTAGATGTGTTAGAGAAAGGAGCACCGGCGACCGTTACAAGCCCGTTCGAATGGCCATGACCCCAAGCCCAGCCGCCCTTCCCGTAGAACAGCCATTCGTTCGCGGCCCAACCGACGCGACCGGTGACCATCGCAATATCGTCTGTATGTGCGGTGGACGTGGTGACGACGGCCGGAGCGACGATGCTCGTGGTCGTCGAAGTGCCCTTGATGTCGCTCCAGGTGTACTCACCCTCGATACCGAGAACTAGGCTGTTGTATTGCCAGTTGAAGCCACCCTGGACACCCCCAAGAAATCCGTCAGAGTTAGTCCGGTTGAAAGGCGTGCCCGTGGGAAACGCCACGGTCCCCGGAGCGGCGGAAGTGTTGTGGATCTCGCCCCAGCCCCAGCCGATATGACCGCCGACATAGAAGCCGGACCAATTGTAAACAGCAACGACAGGCGCAACCGGTGCCTTCGTGTAAGGACGGGCCGCCATGTCCGCCGCACTTGCTGGAACAGATAGGCTCAACACCGTCATGCTGGTTGCAGCCAACAGAAGTTTCTTCATGTGTAATCTCCTCAAAATTTCGATAACGACGAAAAGACGTCTGCCGTCTTTGGTCATGATAATGTGATCGCGGGGTAATGCTGTAGCCCGACTGCAACAGTTATCGGCGAAACGCGCCCGGTTTATCCAGTGTTTCGAATGGTTTAGCGGAACCTAAAGCCTGCTGGCGTGCACATTAGGAAAGGGAACTCGCGGTCCGCCAGCGGTCGTCACCATCCGACGGCCCGGGCCGTACAGCAAAAGAGTTTGCGCAGCCGAAGGGAGCATTTGGCGACTGAATGTCTGCAATGGGTCCAAAACCAGTAAAGCTCAAAACGGGTAGATGTTTTCCGCTTGGCCGTCAGCAGCCGACATTGCCTTATGACTACACGCCCTATTCCGTACCAGTCTCGGAGACACCCAGAGCCTTATCAATAAGCCCGCGCACCCGGCGGGCCGCCAACAGTCCGAGCCTCGCTTCGATCGTACCGATGCGCTCCTGCCCGCGTATTGAAAAGCAGTACCGCCAACGACCCAAACCCTCGTCTTGTCCCACGCGATAGAAAACTTTGCGGTGGAAGCCGGTGTGGCTGGTTGGCAGCTTGATGCGCTGCGACATCCGAAAGGCCAAAGGTGAAAAGACGTTGATGAAAGCCGTATCCAACCGCAACCGGAGGGCGAGCGCAAGGACTAGTCGTGGCTGCGGCCCGTGGGATGAAGTCTCGTTCGAGATTGGCTACAGTCGGGGCCTTCGGGCGCCACCTTGGCGCTCAGCGGGCAGAGTTCGAGTGCAGTGCTTGCGTCGGCGTCCTCAAGAAAGGGCCGCCTTGCGGCGGCCCCTCCCAAGTCTGAACATTCCGGTCAAAAAAAATACGTGTGACAAGCCAGCCCCGAAATGAAAACAGCTAAGGATACAAACCCCATGCCTGGTTGGTTCGGAATGAAAGCAGCGGTTTTTTCAGGAGTATTTCGTCGCCAAGCAAATCGTGGTTCCACAAGCGGACTGGTCAGGCGCCGCCGCGCAGTGGCAGTGAGAGCTGAAGGTTGAACGCCTTCGTCGAGTTCTTTGCGATGAAGCCCTGCAAGGCTGCAGAGACTTCATCGCAAGTATCGATAGCGCGTTGAGCGACGGCGTCGGCGACGTCGGAGGTCGCGTCCCTCAACAACTCTCGATCGCATTGAAGGCGACGACGCGGACGGGATAGGTGTACTCGCCCGAGAGGACGAGGCGGATCACAGTCTCAAGGTCGGTCTGAGCCTCGGCGGCCTCGCGCCAGGCGCAGTCGGCGCGCGCTCCAAAATCCTCAAGGACTAGATAGACGTCGCGGTCGAGGCGATCGGCCGGCACGATCGAGGGCGACGAACGCATACGCGGACTCCACTGACGGGTGCATATCCAATCGCGATGTGGTAAGTCGATCGTTTTTCTCAGGAACGGCCGTCAGTCGCCAGCCCTTGTCGATCTCGACTTTAAAGTCCTCAGGCATCCGTGGCATCTACCCCCCGACTGGGCAATTGCAGGCCGGGCAGGGCGCGACAGCGCCGCCAAAAGGGCAAGCGCGCGGGCCGCCCCTGGGCGATCTGGAGCGTTCGGCATCTCAAGGGGATAGCTCTCGCCGGAGGACGGCCCGGTTGGGGGC
>NZ_JARWCR020000162.1:0-2735 GCF_029846695.2 Bradyrhizobium nivariense
AATATGATCAGCGGGAGCGAAAGATGTTTGATGTCTATCGCAATGACAGGCGCGACTTGCTTGTCCTAAGTACAGGCTCTGCCGTACCCGTGCTGTACTCTGCTCACAATTGGCGCAAGAGCAGAAAAAGAGTTCGCAAGGTCAGCGACGAAATCAAGTCAGCCGTTCAGGCACAAGGCTATTACCTCCGCAGCCTACGGGCCACCAAGGAGCGGATGGTCGAGGTCGAGTGAAGGTCGCGGGCCGGTGTTCTCCACGTGCAACTTCACAGCGATCACCAGCAACCAAGCCGCTATTCCGGCGCTCTTCCGCGTCGTCAACCGCAGCTTGAATGCGAACGCCTTTGGCAGGTTAGCTCGTCCCCGCGCCATCCAACCGCGCCAGCCCAGCCTCGATCAAGATGATATCTTCCTCGATCTGCCGGATGGTTGTCCGGTAATCAAAACCGGTGCGCGCCCTTAGGTCCACGGCCAGCTTGCTGCGCTGCATGCGCAAATCGTCGAGAGCCCTTCGGTCATTCAAGCTAACATAACCGTCTACAATGAGTTCGATCGCGTTTGGCATCCCCGACCCCAGTCCTTATCGACCGCTCGGCAAAACTTACCCTGCGACACCGTTCAAAACGGCATCTCTTCGCAAACTGTTTCCAGCAGCCGTCAAATGGGGCCCTATGGTCAGACCGAGCCGACCTAACGTCAGGAGAGCAAGGGGGCTGCACAGTTCAATGGAAAGACCGGCTCCCAATATCGCAATGGCGCGTTGTTCATCCCTGTTGAGATCAGCCCATGAGATGCCTCCCCATGAGATGCCCTCCATCACGCGTCTCCGTCGCAAAGAACTATCTAAAATCCAAACGCATGCCTGATTTGCCGCAGCATAGCCATCGCCGCGTCGGTGTACCGACCGTGGGTTAGGTATTGATCGACCTGCGCTGTGCTGATCAGCGCCACAACTACCACCGTGAAGCCCTTAAACATTGGGCCTCTCCTACAAGAGACCGCCAACCGGGCGTGTCGAAGTATTAGACTCTTTTCAGAATGCGCTGCCGCATATGGCGGCCCTATACGTAAAGGTGACAGTGACCAGTAACCAATCCCTTAACCGGCGAGACGTTTGGATGCTTTCGCCGTGGGACGAGGCGAAGGCGCTGCAACGGTCGTTGCCGGATGATGTGCTCAAGGTCGAGATGCGTGGGGTAGAAAAGGAAGATAAAGCACTGCATAGAGCCGCGCGCTTGCTCGAAAGCGCAAACAAAACGCCGCCCCAGAAGGAGCGGCGAGTGTCAATCCCCACATGCAAAGGAAGTCACTTCTTCATGGCGTCTGCTGCATCCCGCGCGGCATCCTTGACGTCACCGGCGGCATTGTGAACGGCGCCCTTGGCCTTGTCGGCCTTACCTTCTCTTTGGAGGTCCTTGTCGCCTCTCAGCTTGCCAGCACCTTCCTTAATCGTGCCCTTGGCCTTATCGGCGACACCTTTCACGTGCTCGCGATCCATAACGCGCTCCTTCAATCTTCGATGACGCATAACGCGCGAGGAAAGTTCAGCGTTCCGAGTAGCCCTGTTAGAGCAAAGCCAATCGGCTGAGCGGGCCTTTATGCGTCAACAAAACTGCCGGATGATCCCGCAAACCAATGCTTTGCCCAATTTCGATAGCGTTCTCTATGCAACTTGCATACTACAATACCGGCTGCTCGCAACCCGATAAATGTTTCTTAACCGCTTCGGCGTGAAACTCTGAACACGGAAATTCTACAGAGGGTCGGCGTGGCCCATGGTTGTCATGGCAAGGCTGGTCCGAGTGGGCCTGTCCCGTTGTCCTCGCGTGTAGCTGTATTTTTCATCATCGCTTTTTGATCACTTTCGACGAAGCAACGTCATAATGGCCGACTCGCAAGGGAGATTTGCGAACGATGTCGTCAGTGCTGCAATTTCAGCGGCCTTACCAAGGGAAATCTGAGACAAGTCCCTCGTCCCAGAGATTGCCTGACATTTTGCCGACCGTCGCCGCTCTGTTGTCGCAAGTTCAAGCTCTCGAAATTCAAACAACAGAAGACATCCGTCAGGCCATCTTCATGCTTGAACTCGCGAATGGTTGCATCCGATTGATCATCGGACAGACCAAATTGAATGAAACAACCAGAACGGCCTTACTGGCTCAGTCGGCGAGGATCGAGTTGCTCATTGCGGCCACGCGCAGGGAGGCGGCGCACCTATTTTAAATGAAATGATTTGGATTGGGGATTGCAGATGATCGGAAACAATCGAAAGGCGGACCGTGTTCGGTTTGAGCACAAGCATACCGTCAGCATCATGGGTGTCGACGGGACATGGCGGCGAAGCTGCATTCTTCTCGACGCCTCTGCAAGCGGCGCCAAACTTGAGGTCGAGGGCTCAATCGACCCCCTGAAGGCGCAGGAATTCTTTCTGGTCCTATCCTCCACTGGTCTGGCATTTCGGCGGTGCGGACTGATTTGGGTTGATGGGGCTCAGGTCGGCGTTCATTTTGTCACCGGAAAGGCAAAGAGCAAGGCGATTGCAGAGAAGCGTCTCGTCGGTTCGCAATGAGAACCATGATCGCTCAGAAGACCGACAGGTTTGTTGTCGGCACACGTTTCAAGATGAGCGAGCTGGGGATCATTCAATTCCCAGATTTAGCCCACAAGACCGGTACGGTTGTCGAAGTCAGCATTCGCACCACCGGCCTGACGGTGCTGTTCGATGGTGCCACAAGA
>NZ_JARWCR020000163.1:0-2593 GCF_029846695.2 Bradyrhizobium nivariense
GTAAGCGCGAATTTCCCCGCACCTTTTGCGGTTGAGTGCTGTGATGCATGAGGTGTCCACCAAATTAGGTGGACACCTTGTGATGGCAGACGATGATCAGAAACTGCGGGTCAGGCTTGTTGGCCGGAATGGGCGCCGGCGATACGACCCCACGTCGAAGGACCGTCTTGTCGCGGCCTGCCTTGAACCTGGGGTTTCGGTATCGAGGCTTGCGCTCGAACATGGGGTCAATGCGAACCTTGTTCGGAAGTGGATCAAGAAGTGGACGGCGACCAGGTCGCTGCCGCCGTCTTCACCACCGGCGTTCATCCCGGTTCAGCTTGAGAGGACTGCCGATCGGGCGCTGTCGCGGCAGAGCAGCGTGGCGACGGTGGATTTGCCGGCGACTTGCGATGAAGTGCGTGATTCGGAATCCAAAAGGACTGCAGCTTTTTGCTCTCCGGCCAAAGTGAGCGCGTCCCTGCCGAATGGCGTGAAGCTCGCGCTGGAATGCGGCGATGTAGATGCATTGACGGCGATCATCGGAGCACTGAGCCATGTTCAGACTGGGCGGTGATCTGCAAGTCTATCTGCACCGTGAGCCGATCGACTTCCGGGCTGGCATCAACAGCCTTGCGGTCCTGGTCCAGGAGACGATGGCGCTAGATCCGTTTGTTCCGGCGGTTTTTGCGTTCTGCAATCGCCGTTGCGACCGGATGAAGTTGCTGTTCTTCGACCGGTCCGGCTTTGTGCTGGTCCTGAAGCGGCTGACCGAAGACAAGTTCCGATGGCCGCGCCGCCAGGAGGCGGTCGTCACGCTGACGACCGAGCAATTGCACTGGATCCTTGACGGCATCGATATCGACGCGATGGTCCGCCATCCGGTGCGGCAATATCAGGTTGCCGGCTGAGCTCTCGAGTTGAGCGGTTGACGCGTCGGTACGGTTCAGATTCAAGAATCCGATGAATCGAACCGGCGATCCGAGTGTTGAAGTGCTGTTGGCGCGCATTGCCGCGCTGCAGGCGGAGAACCATCAACTCGCCGACCGCGTCGTCAAACTCGAGGAAGAACTGGCGCTGGCACGCCTGCATCGTTTTGCGCCACGCAGCGAAAAGCACGTCGATCGTCTCTTCAATGAAGCCGAGCAGGCCGCCGATGAGGATGACGCCGGCAGTGAAAAGAACAATATCGCCGAACTTCCGGACACGGGCTTGCCACCCGTCGAAAACACAACGGGAAAGAAGCGCGGCCGCAGGCCGCTGCCAGCGAACCTGCCGCGTGAGCGCGTCGAGTATGACCTGCCCGACGATCAGAAGGCGTGTCCTTGCTGCCGTGGCCAGATGCATCGCATGGGCGAGGCTGTCACCGAGCAACTTCATATCGAGGTGAAGGCGAAGGTTTTACAGAACGTACGCTTCAAATATGCGTGCCGCCATTGCGATCGCACCGGGATCAACGCCCCTGTCGTGACCGCGCCGATGCCGACGCAGCCGCTGCCGGGCAGCGTTGCCACGGCCTCAACGCTGGCGTTCGCGCTGGTTCATAAATATGTCGATGGCACGCCGCTCTACCGCCTGGCGCAGGCCTTCGAACGCGCCGGTGTTGCTGTCAGCCGTGGCGCTCTGGGCCACTGGGTGATCGGCTCAAGCGAGAAGCATCTCTCCCGCATCTATGACGCCCTGAAGCTGCGGCTCAGATCGCAGCCCCTCATCCATGGCGACGAGACGACGGTTCAGGTCCTCAAGGAAAAGGACAGAGAGGCCACCAGCACATCGTATATGTGGGCCTATCGCAGCGGCGAGAACAGCGACCAGCCCATCGTGCTTCTCGATTATCAGCCAGGCCGTGGCCAAATCCACCCGCAGGCCTTTCTCGGCGATTACCGTGGCATCGTGATGAGTGACGGCTATACCGCCTGGCGCACGCTGGAAGGGGCAACCCACATTGGATGCATGGCCCACTCCAGGCGACGCTTTGTCGATGCCCTCAAGGCGAGGAAGAAAGGCGGCGGTCCGCCCGAGCAGGCGCTGCGGTTCTTCGAACAGCTTTACCGGGTTGAAAGGCAGGCGCGGGACGAAAAACCAGACAGAGGCGAAACGCCAGATCAATGCATTCGCCGCTTCCGCCAGCAACACAGCATTCCCGTCCTGAACGCCCTCAAGGAATGGCTCGATCAAATCGCCCCGAAGGTCTTGCCGGACAGCAAGCTTGGCGACGCCATATCCTACACCCGAAACCAATGGGAATATCTGACGCGCTACGCCGAGGACGGCAGGATGCCGATCGACAACAATCTCCTGGAGCGTGATATCAGAATCTTTGCCACTGGCAGAAAGAGCTGGCTGTTCAGCGACACCGTCGAGGGCGCCAGGGCCAGCGCCGTCGTCTACAGCCTGATGCTGACCTGCCGCGCCTCACGCGTCGAGCCGTTAGCCTGGTTGCGCCACGTCCTCACCGAATTGCCTCAGCGCGCGGGCGACGCCGATATCACCGACCTGCTGCCCTTCAACTTCGCCGAAACCGCCGCTGCCTGAACAGGCCAGACGCCGCCCCCGATACGAAGGCCATCCGTCAAAAGCGCAGGCGTCAACGTGCGGGGAAAATCGCGCTTAC
>NZ_JARWCR020000164.1:0-2586 GCF_029846695.2 Bradyrhizobium nivariense
TGCGTATTTCGGCGATGGTGAGCGGCGATTTCAGGCGATCGTGAGCAGCTGTTTCGCGCGATGATGAGCAGCGGCTTTGACCGACATGGGTGATTGGTTCAGGGGTTTGAGTTGGCGTCAAGAGTTTGATTGCGGGCGTTCTGCTTTCGCATGCTTTCTCCGGAGAGTTGCAGACGGTGAGCGTTGTGAACGAGGCGATCCAGGATGGCGTCGCCGAGGGTTGGGTCGCCGATAACGTCGTGCCAATGTTCAACAGGGACCTGACTGGTGACGATTGTGGAGGCGCGACCGTGGCGATCATCGAGGATCTCCAGAAGGTCGCGCCGTTCGGGCGGATTTAGAACTGACAGGCCCCAATCATCGAGAATCAGAAGTTGAATGCGGCCGATGGTTTTGAGCAGCCGGCCATATCGGCCGTCGCCGCGAGCCAGGGCGAGCGCTTCGAACAGGCGCGGGACGCGGTGATACTGGACCGAACGATTGTCGCGGCAGGCCTTTTGGCCGAGGGCGCAGGCAATCCAGCTTTTGCCGAGCCCGGTTGCCCCTGTGATGAGCAGGTTCTCGTTGCGGTCGATCCACTCGCCGCCGACGAGTCTGGCGAAGATGCTGCGGTCGATGCCGCGTGGCGTGCGCAAATCGACGTCTTCCACGCATGCGCTCTGGCGTAGCGCGGCGAACTTGAGGCGGGTCGTGAGACGTTTGGTGTCGCGCTCGGCGGCTTCGCGGTCGACGAGAAGCCCGACGCGCTCCTCGAACGGCAGGGCGTCGAGGTCCGGTGATCGTCGCTGCTCCTCGAAGGCTTTGGCCATTCCGGTCAGGCCAAGCGTGATCAGCCGTTCATGGGTGGGGTGTGTCAGCATTGGAGTCTCCCTGGTTCAGTGGAAATAGCCCTGACCGCGGATGTTGCCGTGGCGCAGGGGCTGGTGGTCGGACGTCTCGTCGAGGAAAGCGCGATCGAGGCCGCTCTTGAGGATCGAACGGATCGAGGCGACGGAGCGAGCCTTGATGAGGATGCCGCGTCGGCAGGCGGCATCGACGCGCGCATTGTCGTAGCTCTTGGCCAGCGACAGGATACCGAGGCAGGTGCGAAAGCCTTGCTCGGGGTGCGGCCGGGCTTCGATGACGACCTGGAAGAACGCCGCGGTCGATGGACCAATCTTCTCGCCGGCGGCGATCAGCCCTCCCGGCGTCCATTTGCCGTAGCGGCGGTGGGCGCTGGGCATATGATCGGCAATCGTGGTGTGGCCGCGCCGGTTGGGCGCACGGGCGTGGCTGGCGATCCTCTGTCCCTTGTGGAAGACCTCGACGGTCTTGTCGGCGATACGGACATCGACGAGTTCACGGATCAGGCGGTAAGGGGTGGAATACCAATGGCCGTCGATCTCGACGTGATAATCTGGGGCGACACGGCAACGCTTCCATCGCGCAAAGACGTAGGGCTGGTCCGGCAGTTCTCTCAACTTGGGGCGATCAATCTCGGCGAACAGTTCGGTCCGGCTAGAGCCGAAGCCGCGCATCTGGCGGGCGTTGAGTTCGACGACGAGCCCGCGGATGGCGGTATTGAGCTCCGCCAAGGAAAAGAAGCGCTGGTTGCGCAGGCGGGCCAGGACCCAGCGCTGGGCGATCTGGACTGCGACCTCAACTTTGGCCTTGTCCTTTGGTCGCCTCGGGCGGGCCGCCAGGATCGCGGTGCCGTAATGGCCGGCCATCTCAGCATAGGTGCGGTTGATCCCGGGATCGTAGCGATCGGGGTTGGTCACGGCGGCCTTGAGATTATCGCAGACCACGAACTTCGGCACGCCGCCGAGGTACCTGAACAGGCTGGCATGCACGCCGATCCAGTCGGACAGGCTCTCGCTGGGGCAGGCCTCGGCGTAGGTATAGTTCGAGGCCCCCATCGCCGCGACGAACAGCTTCATGGCGCGCACTTCGCCGGTGATGGGATCGAAGATATCGATGGTGTCGCCGGCGAAATCGACGAATACCTTCTCCCCACCGGCGTGGGTCTGACGCATGCTTGGCCGGGCCCGCTGCTTCCAGGCCTCGAACGTCGTGCAAAACCAGGTATAGCCAAAGCCGTCCGGATTGGCGGCGCGATACTCTTCCCACAACAGCAGGCGCGTCACGCTGCGGCGGCGCAGCTCCTTCTCGACATAAGCCCAATCCGGTGTCGGGCGCCGGTCGCCTTGCGAGGCTGTCGTCGGCGCCGGAAACAGCAGCAGTTCAAGGCTCTCGTCGTCCAGGCCCTCCGGCAGCGGCCAGGTCAGCCCCGCAAGGCGGGCGCGACGCACATAACCGTGTACGACCCCATTGCTCACTCCCAACGTCCGCGCGATGACGCGCTCGGTCAGGCCCTGGTGCCTCAAACGTAGAACTTCTCGGATCCGGCGCATCGACAATCTCTCGGTAGGCATCAGGCTTCCTCATTGGTTGAATGAAGACTCCGTAGCCCGGTTGAGTTGTCGGTCGAAGCGTCCGGCACCGCCAAACGTTGCTCACGATCGCCTGAAATCGCTGCTCACGATCCTCTGAAATCGTTGCTCACGATGCGCTGAAATCCGTGCTCACGATGCCGCGAAACGCGCA
>NZ_JARWCR020000165.1:0-2535 GCF_029846695.2 Bradyrhizobium nivariense
TGTAAGCGCTTAGCCGGAACCCTTGCTTCGGGATATGGATAACTATGCGAAGAAGCGTCCGGCTTGGACGGAGGTTTGTGATGGGATTGGACAGCGAAAAGGACGTCCATTCGGACGGCCCATCGGCGCGGTTGGTGAGCCGGCTGGAAGTTCTTGAAGGACCGTCGGGGCGCCGCGTGCGTTCGGAAGCTGAGAGAGCTCGGATCGTCGCCGAGAGTCTGTTGCCCGGTGCCCAGGTGTCCGAGGTTGCGCGCAAGCACGGAGCGACGCGCTGGCAGATCTACGATTGGCGGCGGCGGTTTCGACAGCGAGGCATGTTGCCGCCGTGCGGGGCGTCCCCGCCGACATTCGCGCCGCTGGTCGTGGAACATGCGTTGGAGGAGCGTCTCAGACTCCGGCGATCAAGCTTGAGATCGCGATCGGTGATGTCGTGCTGCGGACGGATACGGACATTGATGGTGAGCAGCTCTCCCGGGTGATCCGTGCGGTGCGAGCGTCACGATGATTGCGGCCGGTGCTGATCTGAAGATTTACGTTGCAATGCGGCCGATCGACTTCCGCTGTGGCCACGATGGGCTTGCGGCAAAGGTGCAGGAGGTGCTCCGTCTCGATCCGTTCAGCGGCGCAGCCTTCGTGTTCCGATCCAAACGAGCGGACCGGATCAAGATTTTGGTCTGGGATCGAACGGGCCTGGTGTTGGTGCACAAGCGCCTCGAAGGTTGCAAGTTCGTTTGGCCAACGATCGCGGACGGCGTGATGCGGATATCGCCGGCGATGTTCGCTGCCTTGTTCGAAGGGCTGGATTGGAGATTGGTCCGCCCGGAAGAAGCACGGCGCCCGCAGGCGGCGGGATAACTGCGGCAGAATGACTCGGCAGCTATTTTGATCGTGGCACACGCGGCGGCGATGTGCTCGAAATAGCGCATGAGCATCGCGGCGCTGCGCGACGAAAACGAACGCCTGAAGGCGCTTTTGACGCAAACGCAGGCGGCCTTGAGCGAGCATCAGGGGGCGCTGGCGGCGTCGGAAGAAGCCCGACGCCGCCTGGAGATCATTCTTGGCGAATTGCGACGCGACAGGTTCGGCGCGAAATCCGAGAAGCTGCGACCAGATCAGTATCATTTGCCGCTCGAAGACGTGGAGATCGCGCAAGGCATACTGGATGCCGCGCAGGAGAGAGCCGAGGCGGTGATCCAGGGCCGATCACGGAACGCGCCAGATCATGATTCTCATCGCAATCGCGGCTGCTTGCCTGTCCATTTGCCGCGGGTGGAACGGATCATCGAGCCTGCAAGCACGCTTTGCCCGTGCGGTTGCGGCGCCATGACGAAGATCGGCGAGAACGTTAGCCAGCGTCTTGACGTGATCCCGGCGCAATGGCGCGTGCTGGTCACGCGCCGCCCGAAATATATCTGTCGCCGCTGCTCGGGCCCCGTCGTGCAGGCGCACGCACCGGAGCACGTCGTGCCCGGCGGGCTGCCGACCGAAGCGGCCATCGCGCACGTGATCGTCTCCAAATTTGGCGACCATACGCCATTTTACCGTCAGGCCGAGATCTATGCGCGCCAGGGGATCCGGCTTGATCGGGCGACACTGGGCAACTGGTCTGGCCGCGCCTGCTTCCATCTTCAGCCCATCGCCGACCACATGCGCCACCACCTGGCCATGGCGGATCGGCTGTTCATGGATGAGACCAAGGCGCCGGTACTCGATCCCGGGCGCGGCCAAACGAAGAAAGGCTACTTCTGGGCGATCGCCTCAGACGACCGCGGCCACAGCGGGCCAAGTCCGCCGATCGTGCTGTTCCGATATGCCCCCGGTCGCAGCGGTGCCTTTGCCGAGCAGTTCCTCGACGGCTTTGGCGGACGCTACCTGCAATGCGATGCCTATGACGGGTATGACCGGTTGAACGAAGTCGTTCGACCGCAAGGGCCATGGACGCTCGTGCATTGCTGGAGCCATTTGCGCCGGCGCTTCGTCAAATTGGTGCGCAACAGCAAGTCACCGATCGCCGAGGCCGCTGTTCGGCACATCG
This sequence comes from Bradyrhizobium nivariense, assembly GCF_029846695.2. NCBI lineage: Bacteria > Pseudomonadati > Pseudomonadota > Alphaproteobacteria > Hyphomicrobiales > Nitrobacteraceae > Bradyrhizobium > Bradyrhizobium nivariense. The sequence goes on from NZ_JARWCR020000165.1 coordinate 2,036, forward strand.
CGCAGCTTTACGCCATCGAAGCCATGGTGCGCGGCTCATCGCCGGACATCCGGTTGGCCGCGCGCAAGGAGCACTCGCTGCCAATGGTAGCCGCCTTAAAGTCGTGGTTCGAGAAACAGCTGTCGATGATCTCCAGCGGTTCGACCCTCGCCGAGGATATTCGCTATGCGCTCAATCATTGGCAGGGGCTGACCCGATTCCTCGAAGACGGGCGTCTCGAGCTCGACACCAACCCGGTCGAGAACGCCATCCGGCCAGTCTGCTTGACCAGGAAAAACGCTCTCTTCGCCGGTCATGAAATCGGGGCAGAAAACTGGGCCTTGCTCGCGTCGATCGTCGCCACCTGCAAGCTCAACGACATCAACCCGGCCGCCTACATCGCCGAAACACTCGAGGCCATTATCGACGGCCATCCCCATAGCAGAATCGAAGACCTCATGCCGTGGCGCTTCCGCAAGGCGTCAAGCCAGGCTCAATAGGGCCCCGGCTGAGCGCTTACG
>NZ_JARWCR020000166.1:0-2477 GCF_029846695.2 Bradyrhizobium nivariense
TGTGTTTCGGCATGGAATAAGGACCCCGTTTTCGGGGTGATCGGCATCCAATCGGGACCCCGGGATAAGGGTCCACAGTGGCTTCCATCGAGTCATGGAAGCCGAGGTTGGGATGCTGGTGGTGGAGACGATTGGTAAGATCCGTCGCGCCTACTTTGTTGATGGTCGTCCGATCAAGGCGATCTGCCGAGAACTTGGCATATCGCGGAAGGTGGTTCGCAAGGTCATTCGTTCTCAAGCGACGGAGTTCCGGTATGAGCGCGAGACGCAGCCGCTCCCGAAGATGGGTGCCTGGAGTGCCGAGCTTGACCGGTTGCTGGCAGGGAATGAGAGCAAGGCGGCGCGGGAACGGCTGACGCTGATCCGGCTATTCGAAGAGCTTCGCGGCCTGGGTTATGCCGGCGGCTATGATGCGGTTCGTCGATACGCACGACGGTGGAGCAAGGAACGCGGCAGCTCGACAGCGTCGGCCTATGTGCCGCTAAGCTTTGCACCAGGCGAAGCCTACCAGTTCGACTGGAGCCACGAGGTCGTCCTGCTGAGCGGCACCACGGTGATGGTGAAGGCTGCTCATGTCCGGCTCTGTCACAGCCGCATGCTGTTCGTGCGGGCCTATCCGCGGGAGACGCAGGAGATGGTGTTCGACGCCCACGACCGGGCGTTCGCCCTGTTCAAAGGCACCTGCACCCGCGGCATCTACGACAACATGAAGACCGCCGTAGAGACGATCTTCGTCGGTAAAGGCCGTCTCTACAATCGCCGCTTCCTGCAGATGTGCAGCCACTATCTGGTCGATCCGGTCGCCTGTACGCCGGCGTCGGGCTGGGAGAAGGGGCAGGTCGAGAACCAGGTCGGGCTGGTCCGGGAACGCTTCTTCACGCCGCGGCTGCGGTTCAAGAACCTCGACGAGTTAAACGCCTGGCTGCTCGACAAATGCATCGCCTACGCCAAGGCTCATCGTCATCCGGAGCTGGCCGATCAGACGATCTGGGACGTGTTCGAAGCCGAACGCCCCAAACTCGTTCCCTATGCCGGCCGCTTCGACGGCTTCCATGCGGTGACGGCATCGGTCTCGAAGACCTGCCTGGTGCGCTTCGACAACAACAAGTACTCGGTCGCAGCCAGCGCAGTCGGACGACCGGTCGAGGTTCAAGCCTATGCCGATCGCATCGTGATCCGTCAGGACGGCCGGATCGTTGCCGAGCATCCACGATCCTTCGGTCGCGGCGAGACGACCTACGATCCCTGGCATTATGTGCCGGTGCTCGCCCGCAAACCCGGCGCCTTGCGCAACGGTGCTCCCTTCAAAGACTGGGTGCTGCCGGCCGCGATCGAGCGGATCCGGCGCAAGCTGGCCAGCACCGACGACGGCAATCGGCAGATGGTCGACATCCTCAACGCGGTGCTGACTGACGGTCTGTCCGCGGTGGAAGCGGCCTGTGCCGAAGCGCTCAGTCACAGCGTCCATTCCGCCGATGTCGTGCTCAATATCCTGGCCCGTCAACGTGAACCCGCCGCACCGGCCAACATCATGACGCCGGCCGCACTGACGCTCCGCCATGCACCGATCGCCGATTGTGCCCGCTACGACAACCTCCGGAGGACCATCTGATGGAACGAACCCAAATCTTTGACCTCATGGGCGAGCTCAAGCTCTACGGCATGAAGGCTGCCTTCGATGAGATCATGGCAACTGCCGTCAAGCGCCAGCACGAACCCCAGCGCATTGTCGGCGACCTGCTCAACGCCGAGATCAACGAGAAGCAAGCCAGGTCGATCAAATACCAGCTCACCATTGCCAAGCTACCGCTTGCCAAGGACATCGCCGACTTCCAGTTCGACGGCACGCCGATCAATCAGACGCTCGTCAATGATCTCGCTGGCGGCGGCTTCATCGCCCAACAACGCAACGTCGTGCTGGTTGGTGGCACCGGCACCGGCAAAACCCATCTGGCCATTGCCATCGCCAGAAGTTGCATCCGCGATGGCGCCAGAGGACGCTTCTACAACGTCGTCGACCTCGTCAACCGGCTCGAGACCGAGACCCGCAACGGTCGGCAGGGACGGCTCGCCGAGCATCTGACCCGCATGGACTTCATCGTTCTCGACGAGCTGGGCTATCTGCCATTCGCGCAATCGGGCGGTCAGCTCCTATTCCATCTCATCAGCCGGCTCTACGAGCGCACCTCCATCATTGTCACCACCAATCTTGCGTTCGGCGAATGGCCCAGCGTGTTCGGCGATGCTAAAATGACCACCGCGCTACTCGACCGACTGACCCATCACTGCGACATCGTCGAGACCGGCAACGACAGCTGGCGATTCAAAAGCCGCGACGATGTTCAAACAACCCGCGCTCGCGCCGTCTCCGCAACCCCGACCAGCTCCGACGACCCGAGCGCTACCAGCAGAGCACGCCGATCAAAGGGGTCCCTTTTGGATGCCGATAGGGGGTCCCAGTCGAACGCCGATTGACA
>NZ_JARWCR020000167.1:0-2474 GCF_029846695.2 Bradyrhizobium nivariense
AGGGCAACAATATTGCTAGTCTCGTTCATGGCGTATCGCTCTCCTTGAGAGGTTCTGGCAGGCTCGACACCCGCCTCGATACGCCGCCTATCTCATTCCGTCATCACCCACTTTCCCGCATAGCTCGTCGCAGTGGATGATGCCGCGATAGCCCTCAAGCAGTCTCAAACCATGAACGGCACCGCGGCCCGGTGCATAGGCATAGATCACCCCAGGCGGATCAGGAGCGGCCCGGGGCCTGTCATCGCGGGAGAGCGCCCAGAAGTAGCCGGTTTTGGTCCTGCCGCGCCCCGGATCCAGCACCGGCGCCGGAGTCTCATCCACACAAAGCTTCGGGGACACGAGCAGCAGCTCGCGCAGACGATGCCACAACGGCTTCAGTTCCTGGGCGGCATAGCCGACCCAGAAGGCGAGCGCGGAACGATCAATGGCAATTCCGTATGTCGCCAGCATCTGCGCCTGATGATAGAGCGGCAAATGCCAATGATACTTGGCGTCGATCACATGCACGACGAGCCGCTCGGTGGGCAGTCCACCCCTGATCAGTCGCTCGGGAGCAGCGTGCTGGAGAACGACGCCCTGGCAGGCGGGACAGGCCAGTTTGGGCCGGCGGGTGACGATGACGCGATACTGCGCCGGTACGACGTCCAGCCTCTGGCTCTCATCGCGGCCAATCTCAACGAGATCGCCTTTGCAGGAGGGACAGCAGGTTGCAGCCGGCATCAGCGTTTCGACGATGCGTGGAAAATGCTCCGGCAGCTTGCCATGATTGGTCCTGCGCTCGGAAGCTCTCTTCTCGCGTGTTTTGGGATTGGCGCGGTCCTCGGCTGCTTCGAGAGCCGCGACAGCCTGATCGATATCCTCCAGAACAAGCTGGAGCTGATCAGCGTCAAGCTTTTCCGACGATCGACCGAACTGCGCATCTCTTGCAAGCTTGAGCAACCGCTCGAGTCTGGCGCAGCGCTCCAGCAGAGCCGCGGCAAAGGCACGCAACTCGGCTGGGTCGCTCGGCAGTTGATCAGGCAAATCACTCATTGGCCCGAGTCTGCCATGCTTCGCGCCCCGATGCAGCGAAGATTTTATCTCCTACACAAGCGCTTTCGGCTGCGGGATCGGAGGCGCATGCATGCGTGTCCAATCCATGCCGGCCAGAAGCGCCGATAACTGCGCGGCGTTCATTCGCATGACGCCGTCAACGACCGGCGGCCACTTGAAGGTGCTGCCCTCAAGCCGCCTCCAATACAGCACAAGACCACTACCATCCCAGACAACGATCTTCACCCGATCAGCGCGCTTCGCACGGAAGACCACCGCCACGCCCTTCATCGGATCGTGGCCGAGCGTCTCCTTCGCCAACAGCGCCAGGCCATCCGCGCCCTTCCTGAAGTCTACAGGTCGGATCGCAACGTAAATCATGAGGCCAGCGGGAGCCGTCAGCATGAACGTGTCCGGCGCAACGCAACAAACACATCACTCAGTACGGCAAGTCCAGGCGTTCCACGCACCTCAACCCGGGCCCCCAGGAACTCAACCGTAACAGCGGCAGCTTCCGGCGATCCGGAGGGCGCGGCAGCCGCCGATGGTGACGATTCCGACACCAACGGCACGAACGAAAGTGCACCCGCCGCAGCTGGCAGCACCAGTTGACCTGAACGCGCCCGGCGCCGCCAGTCATGCACCTGCTGTGGCCGGCAGCCATGCCGGCGTGCGATATCTGTTACAACCGCGCCCGGCTCAAGGCTTTCCGCGACAATCCGGGCCTTCAAATCATCCGTCCTCTGCTTGCGGCCAGCCGGCGTACACTTCGATACGCTGTGTCAATGGTCGTCTTATGTCGTCCGAATGGTCGTCCATTGTGAGCACCCTTGCAGAAGATGATTCTTCTAGCGGTGCTCCCAACATCGCGCACAGACAATCTAAAGGGCCGCGACGCTACGCTTACGATCAGCTGCTGCCTTGGGACTACAAAAAGCAAGGCTTCAAAGACCTGGCCAAGGAGCAGCGCTTACTAATCAGTTATGATTCCTTTTGCGCATCTCGTGCGTGGCTCCGGGAGTATCCCAGGCCATTAGCAGCTCGCGTCCAAGTGCCATGAGCCGTTCCCGATCCACACTGGTGAGAAGCAGCTCAGTCCCGACGTCGAGCTGATTGATCTCGGTCTCAAGACTTCGCACGGCGACGGGTCGCTCGTTCTAACGTCTCTCTAACTCCTCGGCCCTAAGTGCGCATTCCAGGGATGGTGATCAGGTGTTCCAGGCGATGGTGATCACCGATTCCGGTGATCGTGATCAGGTGCGGAGGCGAACACGGCTGACGGGTTTAAGTGTGCTGGAAATAACCTCCTCGTTGAACCGCTCCGGGTTTGCCGGAGGCTCCAACTCCTGAGAGGATGGAGCTATGAAAAGCAAGACGACGAACAAGTTTTCACCCGAGGTCCGGGCCCGAGCGGTTCGGATGGTTCTGGATCACGCCAG
>NZ_JARWCR020000168.1:0-2161 GCF_029846695.2 Bradyrhizobium nivariense
CCAATGATCCAAAATCTCAGGACGAATCTTCATCCCAAGCTTGAATCATATCGAGATTCTTTGTGTCCAGAGCTAAACCTAGCGCGAATGACCCCAACCCTCTCCCCGTAAGAACGGGGAGAGGGAGAGAAACTCCATTCACCTTCTTGGCGCGGCGAGCGGGGTCGGCTCGGCGCTCGCCAGTTCGGCGAGTTTTGCGCGCGCCGCATCGCGGGTGCGGGCATCCTTGCCGGCGGGCAGCGCCAGCGCGGCCTCGAAATCGGCGCGCGCGTCGTCGGCCTGGCCGCGGGCGAGGAATGCCACGCCGCGGTCGAGGCGGGCCTGCGCATCCGAGGGATCGATACGGACCGCGGTGTTGTAGCTCAGGATCGCGCGATCGAGATCGCCGGTGGCGGCGAGCGCGAGACCGCGCTGGTGATAGGGCGCTGCGAGCCTGGGATCATGCGCGATCGCCTCGTCGTAATCCTCGATGGCAAGTTCGAGGTCGCCGTTCTGCCGGCGCGCCAGCGCCCGATCGCGATAGAGCGAGGCCCGGTTGGGATTGAGGTGGATGGCCTCGTCGAAATCGGTGATGGCCCGCCGCCAGTCGCCATGGCGCAGCGCGATCCGTCCGCGCCCCTCATAGGCGAAAGCGATCAGCGAGCCACGCAGCGGCGAGAAGCCGATCACCGCCGAGCAGATGTCGGGATCGTCCTCGTCCCCGCAATTGACGACCGTGTGCGTGGACAGGCCAATGAGCACGCCCAGGACGATCAGCAATGGTACCGCAGCTTTGGTCATCTTCGACCGCGGCAGGCAGAGCGCCGGCCACGCATCCCCTTTCGAAGGAACAGTCTCGCCAGGGTGTTAACACCGGGCGGGACCAGCCTGTGTGAGACAGGTCACAAAGCGGGCAAATTCCAGCCGCTTCCGCGTCAGCCCCAAGGACCACGTGCAGGACCACGTGCAGGACCACGTGCAGGACCACGTGCAGGGTCGCGTGCAGAACCACTTGAAGGCCCGCGCGAGGACGAGCGGCCCCACGGGCTCTGCGACGGATAGTTCTCATTGGCACCGACGGACGGCGACGCCTGCGCGCCAAGCTCGGCTGCGAGTTGCTGAAGCGCCACGATGCGATTCTGCGTCGAGGGATGGGTGGCAAAGAGATTGTCCACGCCATGGCCCGACAGCGGATTGATGATGAACATGTGCGCGGTGGCGGGATTTCGCTCCGCCTCGACGTTCGGCACCTGATGCGCAGCGCCCTCGATCTTCACCAGCGCCGATGCCAGCCACATCGGCTGACCGGCAATGCGTGCGCCGAGATTGTCCGCGGCGTATTCGCGCGTACGACTGATCGCCATCTGCACCAGCATGGCCCCGATCGGGGCAAGGATCATCATCAGGATCGAGCCGACGATGCCCGGGCCGTTGTTGTCGCGATTGCCGCCGAAGAACATGCCGAACTGCGCCAGCATGGAGATCGCACCGGCAATGGTCGCCGTGATCGTCATCAGCAGCGTGTCGTGGTGCTTGATATGGGCGAGCTCGTGCGCGATCACGCCGGCGAGTTCCTCGCGGCTGAGCTGTTGCATCAGCCCGGTGGTGACGGCAACCGCGGCATTCTCGGGATTGCGCCCGGTCGCAAAGGCGTTGGGCTGCGGCTCGTCCATCAGGAACACGCGCGGCATTGGCAAGCCAGCGCGGCCCGCAAGCTCGGCGACGAGCCCGACCAGTTCCGGCGCGCTGCTGCGGTCGACCTCATGAGCGCCGTACATGCTGAGCACCATGCGATCGGAGTTCCAGTAAGTGAAGAGATTGGTCGCCGCTGCGATGACGAGCGCAATCATGGCGCCGCTAGCACCGCCGATCAGATAGCCGACGCCCATGAACAGGGCGGTGAGGCCTGCGAGCAGCATTGCGGTACGAAGATAGTTCATGGCCGTCTCCCGGACCGGCCGTTGCCGCTGGAGGCGTTGCAGGCCGGCAAGCATGAGGTAGGGACGACCCCGCCCCCGGCGCAAGGTTTCCAGGTGCGTCGCGGGGCCGCGGCTATTGACCCAGGCTGTGTAAAAACGCGGCTCCGCATCACCTCCATGCAACGAAGGCGGCCGTCGGTGTCGCTATTGAGTTCGCTGCCCGCGCCTCACGCCCGCATGGCTGCCAGCAATGGCTCGACGCC
>NZ_JARWCR020000169.1:0-2115 GCF_029846695.2 Bradyrhizobium nivariense
TATCGACTACCGCCCTTGGGGCTGCCATCGGTATCGAAATCTCTTAAAGCCACTGATATGCTCCGATTTTCGGCGGTAGAATTGTTTGCGCAGTGCGTTACGGCCAAGTTGGCAAAATTTGAGCTGAGGGATGAAGATGTACCCTTTGTCGCCAGTTTGTGCCGCAAGCTGGACGGCATTCCTTTAGCGATCGAATTCGCGGCAAGCCTGATCGACACGATCGGGGTTCGTTGCCTGCTAAGACGCCTCGATGGCGGTTTGCACGGCCTGACAGGGGGCTACCGCACGGCCACGGCGCGACACCACACACTGCGGTCGATGCTGGATTGGAGTTACGATTGGCTTCCCGAGCAGGAGCGCATGGTCTTGCGCCGGCTTTCGGCCGTGAAGGGCGAATTCACTCTTGAACAAGCGACTGCTGCGGCCTCAACCGAAGATATGGAAGCCTCCGCAGTTTCAGACAGCGTTGCCAATCTCGTCACCAAATCGCTTATTTTGGCGGACGTCGCCGGCAGCGAGCCCGTATACCGACTACTTGAGACAACGAGAGCGTATGCTTTGGAAAAATTGAGGGAGAGTGACGAGATCAATTGTCTGGCTTGCGCCCGCGGTGAGAAGCTCCTAGCGCCTCTCGATCTCGCGCCAGCGGCGTAACTTGCGGGTTCGAGGCGGCGCAATGGCTTCTTTCCGATCGCGACCGTAGCCTTCAAATGCTCGTTCAAGGGGGATGTGCAAGTGGGAGTTAAGTATGTATCCGCGAAGTCCTGCTGACCTCACCGTCGCTGGCCTGAGCCTGGCGCTTGGGCTTGATCCCGCATCCGTCTCGTCGATCGAGACCGAGGTCGTTGGGCAAGGTATCGGTATTTACGGTCAACTGGCGCGTATCAGGCTTGTTTATCGAGCTGGAGCGGCAGGCCCAAGATCTGTGATCGCAAAATTCCCATCGGCGATCGAGCAAATCCGCGGTCTTGCGCAACAGTTGAAGTTCTACGAACGAGAGGTCAAGTTTTACAGGCATCTTGGCAAAGACCACTCCTTACCTAGCCCACGATGCTTTTATGAGTCGTACGATGCTGCGAGCGATGAGTTCGTCCTGCTCCTGGAGGATCTTGGCGATCATCGGCTCGGTGATCAGTTAAAGGGATGCTCTGCGGAGGATGCATTCGTGGCGGTTCGCCAACTCGCGGATCTTCACGCGGAATGGTGGGAAAGTCCCAAACTGAAGATAATCGACTGGGTGCCGCTAGGCGAGAGCGAAGTAAATAAGGGTGCCATGTCAGTCTATCCTGTTGCTTGGCCGCTCTTTCTTCAGCGGTGTGGCGCGGGCCTTTCTGATGAGATGCTGCGAATTGGTGAGCGCCTATCTGATCAGATCGCGGCCATGCTCGACCGCTTTCGCGATCGACCACGTACGCTTTGTCATGGCGATTACAGGCTCGCCAATCTGTTCTTTGGCAGACGGCCAGACCATGAGCCGATCAGAGTTGTGGATTGGCAAATCGTTAGCCAATGCGTGGGCACGTACGACGTCGGAATGTTTCTCAGTCAGAGCGTGGCTCCGTCAATCCGGCGCGAGATAGAATTAGATCTTCTGCGTGCATATCATGACCGTCTGTTCGAACATGGAGTGAGAGGTTACACTTTTGCTGATTGCATCGATGATTATCGTTGGACGCTCATGTTTTGCTTCTGCTATCCGGTTATAGGTGGCGGTCTCGGCGACCTCGCCAACGAACGCGGCATTGCGTTGGCTCAGGCGATGACGGATCGGTGCGTTTTAGCAATTAGCGACTGGAAGGCATTCGAGTTCTTAAAGCCTTAGTCGGTTTCATTAGGCGATCACGTCCTCTTCTGTGCGCAATGGCTGCCTCCGTCGCAAAACGCTTTAGACTGGAACGTGCACATCCATTGGTCCTTTGCATGCGCTCTACCGAGCAGATGACTGCGCCCATTTCGTTCAGCGCAATCGCGCGTCCCATGTGCGCAATTTAGAGCCGGTCCCGATTGTCTGAACAAAAATTCCGCGTCGATAAGTGGAGACTCTGCCGGTGTTAGGCCGCCGCGCGGAGCGGAGGAAGATCGAAGTAGGCTTGATCCGGGGTGCGGTCGTCAAGG
>NZ_JARWCR020000170.1:0-1993 GCF_029846695.2 Bradyrhizobium nivariense
CAAAGGCACAAACCAGTTGCCGAAGATCATCGCAGGTGTCAGATTCAACGACGGCATCGAGGTCATCCAAGCGCCGGCAAACCACGCCGCCTGATCACCCCGTCACCCAAAATCCCGCATAGCTCCGGCAGCGATCGGCCTGGCCCTTATCGAGAACGGATGGCGCGTCCCCTTCACCCGCACCACCGATCTCGTGCAGAAGCTCCAGGTGGCGCGCCGCGAGCCGCGAACTCAATCTCGAGGCCGCCATTAACCGCCTCGATCGCTTCGATCTCCTGATCTGCGATGATCTTGCCTACGTTACCAAGGACCAGGCCGAGACCAGCGTGCTGTTCGAGCTCATCAGCGCACGCTACGAGCGGCGTTCCATGCTGATCACCGCCAATCAGCCCTTCGGAGAGTGGAACAGGCTCTTCCCGGACCCTGCTATGACGCTCGCCGCCATCGATCGCCTCGTTCACCACGCCACTATCGTCGAGATGAACGTCGAAAGCTATCGCAGGCGCACCGCGCTCGAACGGAAGCGTGGTCCAGGGCGACCACCCTCGCACGCGACACCAAAAACACTCGCTGATTGACGCTCCGCGACAATCAGAGCGAACAAAACTCTTGCGCGCGACAATCATCGCGGCGATCATCACTTCGCCGCGACACCGACTCGCCATCCTGATTGTCGCGCGCTTCCCATCCAGATTGTCGTGCTATAACGCGCAAGTGCAATCAGCAGAATGCAAGGCGGATGTCGCCGCGGTCGGCCAGCTTGCGGTAGCCGGCATAGCCATCGACCTGAGAATGCCCCTAAAGTCCTCCAGAGGGGTGATCGGCCGTTCGGAGTTGCGCTCATAGACATAACGACGGCCGGTGGATCATAGTCGCCCCATGGCCGGTCGTCAGCGGCATAGGCCGAAAGCTGGCCAGTCTTGGTGCAACCCCAACCGGGATCCAGCACGGGAGCGTTTGTCTCGTCCGCAAATAATCGTGTGCACTCCTTCAGCCCCACCAACATCCGCTCCTGCAGTGGACGCAGGCGGCAGGCAGCGTGGCCGACCTAGTCGGTCAGCGTGGATCGATCCAGCTCGATAGGTTCCATCGGCAGGCCGGCTGCGATCAGTCCCGCGGGCGCAGGAGCCTGCACGACACCATCTTCGCAACGCCGACAGGCGTATTTCGGCGCCCATTGATAGACACCCGGAACTGCGCCGGCACCAAGTCAGCCGCTCGCTTTGCCCTCGCCGATCCGATGCAATTCGCCCTTGCAACAAGGGCAAACGTTGTCTTCGACAACGAGCTCCAGCCGCGGCAGATGCGCTGGCAGCCGGCAAGGTTGGTGCGGCGCTGCTCGGCCCGCGCGGCGGGAGCCAACTGATCTCCTGTCGCCGCGTCGCTCGCTGCCGTTTGCTCAACGTCTTCAAGGCCGAGCAGCATCTGGTCTTCGGGAAGGGTCTCGGCCCGGCGGCCAAAATCGTGCCGATGCAATTTCGTGATGATCTGGCAAAGCCGCCCCTTTTTGCATCCGCTCGGCGAGCAGCATCGCATTCATCGTCTCGAGATGATCGGGCAATGCGTCGCTTGGAGATGATATTCGGCGGCATTCTGTGAGCATTTCGATGCGGGTGGTCTAATTCACTTAGCTCAGAGATAAAGACACTGTTTCGCGCGCCTCATGGACGCACCGCCAGTCCAGTCCTTCCAACAGCGCCGACAGGTTGCGCGGCCGACAAACGCATCAAGCCGTTCTCAATCTTCGGCCAGCGGAAGGCACCGTCCTCCAGCCGCTCGTATCTCAACTGAGAATGCAGCCTCTTCGAATGCACGGCTGCAGTTTGTGGGGGGCACGCATCCGTTTCACCGTAAGCATCCGGCGAAGCTTTCAATTACCCACATTTGGTCGAACGGGCTGAGGGAGCGCACAAACCATTGCATCGCAGGAATCGACCGTGATTCCTTGTCTGGCACCGATTCGCAGGGGGCGGCGCCAATGGACGAAGAAGCC
>NZ_JARWCR020000171.1:0-1960 GCF_029846695.2 Bradyrhizobium nivariense
CAACCCGGCCGCCTGCATCGCCGAAACACTCGAGACGATTATCGACGGCCATCCCCATAGCCGCATCGAAGACCTCATGCCGTGGCGATTCCGCAAAACGTCAAGCCAGCCTCAATAGGGTTGCCGCGAAGCGCTTACGGACAATCGGCTAGTCACCGGCGAACTGCAAAAACGCTGGAGGCCGCCCTCTTGGCGCTTCGACAAGCCGAGGAGGCGTTGGCCCAGCACACGGTGTCCAAGGCCAATGATCCTGTTGGCCTTCCTCAGCATCTGCTGGCCAAGGTGGTCGCGCTCGGGAATCGTCTTCCGGCCCTGTCGGAGAATCCGGTGACCCGCAGGGATCATTGCAAAGCGCTGCTGCGCTGCCTAATCGAGAAGGTCGTGATGCGCCGCTGCGCCCCGCGATAGAGCTGAGGTGCGCATTGTGTGGCGCGGCGGCGCGACCACTGAGCTCATAGCCACTGTACCCATCAATGCCGTGGCTGCACTACCACCACGTCATGAAGAGATGGTGGAACGCATATGCGCGTTGGCACGTAACGGCGCCTACGACGATGAAATCGCGCGAATTCTGACGCACGAAGGGCATCACTCGCCATGGGACGGACAAAAGTCCTGTTGATCATGGTCCGGCGCATTCGTCTTAAACACCGCCTCAAGGTGCGGCATCGGCAAACGCGGTGGCCGCCGGTTACGGACAACTTGACAGTAACCCAATTGGCAAGGCGTTTCGGACTCCCGCGAAGTGGATCTATGTTCAGCTCAAACGAGGAAGCCTCCTGACTACTTGAGAACCCTCGGGGCGCTTCCTTTTCCCCGACAACGCAACCGCCTTGCCTGTCATTTGCAGCTTGAGAAATCACCGTGTCGCGAAGATCGATCTAAGGGAGGATCACCGTGAAAAGTAGGGGCGCACCAGCGGATGCTGAGGGCCAGATGAACTTGCCGCGGTCCAGCTCTCCTGAACCGTCAGGGCCAGTTTGCATGCCGCGGAGCATGTCGGTGTGGCCGGTGGCGATCCAGACCGTGACGCCGCTCGGGATCGGAATCATCGCCGCCTCAGAAGCTCAAGCACCGCTGCGGTGCCTCGGCGTCAACATCCCGGTCAACCCGAACGCGACAGCCACCGCTAAGCTCAATCTCGATTGTTCCGACTCTTGCGCGCTGCGCTGGCTGAGCGGGGATGCCGTGCTTGCGGTGTGAACGTCGAGGCCGGAGCCGGCGTAAAGGCGATCTCCACAGGACATGAACAATTGGCTCGCAGACAACCCGTTGCGCTGAGCCGTCACTGACACCAATCGTGGCCCGCCATAGCTTTCGGCAACGATCGCCCGTCGAGACAACTTCCAGTCGGGACCTTCGAATTAGGCGTATGGTCAGTCATACGCCTATGTATTCACCCTCCATCCCACCGCGCAAGGCGGCCCTCCCGCAGCGATACTCTGGAACTCAGGTTTCAAGTGGAAATAGACGATCGGCGGCGCTTCTTTTTCTTCGAAGGCTTGCTGCGTTCGACCTCCGGCGTCTGCTGATGCCGTACCACTGGAGGCGGCGATGAAGGAATGATCGCGTAACACGCGGGATGGTCAGCTAGGGCGCATGTCAGGGGATCTCAAGCGGCAGCAGCGTACCGCGGCGGAAAGGCGGGAAGAAGACGATGACTGCCTCCTCCTCGATAGAAAGCACGATCCATTTGGCTTCCCGGGGAACTCTCGGATCTTGTCGACAACTTCTGGCTGATCCTGTGGCGCTGCGCCAGCGCTCTCTGGCTCCCTCGACTATCTTTATTGCCCCGATGGACAGTCTCCGTCGCGGTGGCGCCGCCGTATAAAACTAGACGACCGATTCCATGAAGCCTGCGCTCCTGGAGCAGGATGAATTGGTGGAACGGACGGTTGTTGGCGGATTCCTCGTTTTCGGTCGGCGAAACGAGGAGCTGTATCATGGCAGGATGGCGGCG
>NZ_JARWCR020000172.1:0-1851 GCF_029846695.2 Bradyrhizobium nivariense
CCGCCTCGCCAGCGCATAAGCGGGAGTTCATCGACAAACTCGAGCCTCAAACTGCCGTTTGCCACGACGAGCACTTGCCACATCGCTCCAAAACTCCGCAGAACGCCAAATGCGTCACAAGCTCTCACGGTGATGTTCTGCGTCGTCATCGCGCTGATGGGATACATCTACAACTATCCTCGCGCGGATTATCAGACGCCGCGCCAGCGCGTGGCGACGATCCTGCGGACGTCGCCGACCCTGCTGATCCCGATCGTCATCGTCGGCACCATCCTGGGCGGCCTCGCCAACGCGACCGAATCCGCCGCCATTGGCGCGGTTGCCGCAGCCCTGGTCGGAAAGTTCTGGACCAGGGAATTCGAGTTCTCGCAGCTGCCGCAGATGATGCTGCGCAGCGCCATCTATTCGGCGATCGTGCTGTTCCTGGTCGCCGCGGCGGCCGTGTTCTCGTGGGTCCTGATCTTCGGCAAGGTGCCGCAGGAGACCGCCAGCTGGATCCAGTCGGCTGCCAAGGATCCGATCAGCTTCATGCTGATCTGCAACGTGGTCCTGCTGGTGATCGGCACGGTGATCGACGGCATTCCCGGACTGATCATGACGGTACCGATCCTGCTGCCGGTCGCAACCGAGGTCTATCACATCGATCCCCGGCATTTCGGCGTGGTGGTGGTGATCAACCTGGTGCTCGGATTGCTGTCGCCGCCGGTCGGGCTCTGCTTCTTCGTCGCGGCCGCCGTCACCGGCGCCAAGCCGGGCAAGATGTTCATGGTGACGCTGCCGTTCTTCGCCATCTCCTGCGTCCTGCTGGTGTTGCTCTCGCTCTATCCGTCGCTCTCGCTGATCCTCGTCAAATAGGCCCGTCCAAAAGGAGCCCACCATGCCGCTTTCACGTCGCCGCTTTCTCGCCGCCAGCGCAGCAGTGCCGCTGTTCGCGCCATCGCTGGCGCTGGCCCAGGCCAAGGAATTTCGTCTCGGCCTGATCACGCCCAACGGCCATTCCTGGAACAAGGCCGCGCTCAAATTCGGCGACGATCTCAAGGCCGCCACCAGCGGCCGCCTGACCTTGACCGTGTTCCACTCCGGCCAGCTCGGCAACGAGCCCGCGATGATGCAGCAATTGCAGTCCGGCGCGCTCGACATGGGCTTCATCCAGGCCGCAGAGCTCGGCTCGCGCGTGCCGCATATCGCCGCGATTAATGCGCCCTACATCGTCCGTTCGACGCCTGCAGTCGCGAAATTCGTGCGGCATCCGCAGGCCATCAAGCTGTTCGAGGTGCTGCCGCAGGAGACCGGAACGATCGGGCTCGGCTGGGGCATCACCGGCATGCGCGCCGTGTTCTCCTCCAAGGACCTGACGAGCCTCGCAGACATCCGCGGTATGAAGCTGCGCATCAATCCGACGCCGGTCTATCGCGATTTCTATTCCTCGCTGGGCGCGGCTCCGACACCGATCCCGACGCCCCAGGTGTTCGACGCGATGGCCAACGGCCAGGTCGACGGGCTCGAAGCCGATCTCGAATTCTCCTGGAACCAGCGCTTCGACAAGGTGTCGAAGGTGATCCTGCAGATGAACGCCGTCTTCATGCCGATGGCCGCGGTCGTCTCGGGCCGGGTCTGGCAGTCGCTCCCCGCGGCCGACCGCGAGCTGATCGCCAAGACCGTCAAATCGACGCTGGACACGCAGATCGACGAGTTGGCCTCCAACGAGCCCGCGCTGATCGAGAATTTCCGCAACGCCCCGATCCCGATCCGCCAGGTGCCGGCCGGCGACACCGAAGCCGTCATTGCCGAGTTCGACAAGATCTGGCTGCCGAAGGCACCTGTCCTCGCCGAGCTGCGCAAGGTCGGCGC
>NZ_JARWCR020000173.1:0-1800 GCF_029846695.2 Bradyrhizobium nivariense
CGACCCGCCTCGCAGTCGACGAGGCTGGATTGACGTGGGAGATCATGCTGCGGAACGACGGCATGGCGAGCGTGGAGGTTGGCGACCTCTATTTGCCTATGCCGATGAACACCGAATTTCCGGCAGGGCAACCGGCGTCGGTGGCTGTTTTGAAGCACAGCTTCGTCTCGCGGCATGGATCGCACATCTTCTGGATTCGCGGCAACAGCAGCGGTCCCTTCCTCATGCTCTTACCGGAAGCGGACACGTCACTGGAATATTGGAATGTCCACAAGGATTCGGCCGAAGCCAGTGGGACATGGTGCGCCTACATCTTGGGCGGGGCGGCCGCCGGCGAGGCAGTCGCGGGCGGGACTCGCTGGCGACAGCCGACCCATTCCCTGTCCCTGTCGCCGGCCCAGGAACGGCATTACCGTCTCCGCTTCCAGTGGGTTGCGGATTATGAGGCGGCGCGCAGGGCTATCGCGGACGCCGGGCTGGTGGACGTGGAGGTAATGCCGGGGATGACGGTTCCCAACGACCTGTACGTCGACATCGCGCTCGCGTCCTCCATTCCGGTGGAGCGAATCGAAGCGGAATTTACCGGCGACACGGTGGTGCAACGGTTGCCGGATCGGGCTGGCAGGCGACTATGGCGGGTCCGGTTTTCGCGATTGGGCGAGAACCGGCTGACCCTGCACCAGCCGGGTGCGCGCCAGACCTTTCTTGAATTCTTCGCTACCGAACCCGTCGAGACGATGATGAAGAAGCGCGCAGCTTTCATCGTGAAGCGGCAGCATCGTGACCCGTCCAAATGGTACGACGGTTTGTTCGGCGAGTGGAACATGGACACGCAGGTCCTGCTTGGCCCGGACAATTACGACCGGATCAAGGGCGGGCGCATCTACGAGGTGACGTGCGACGATCCCGGGCTGAGCAAGCCCGCTTACCTCGCGACCAAGAATGCCGAGCATCCTGATGCGGCGGAAGTGGCGGCGCTGGACCGGTATATTGATACGTTCGTCTGGGGCGGGCTGCAACGTACCACACAGGAGGCATACGCCTACGGCCTGTACGGCATACCCGATTGGAAGCAGAACCGGGAAAGCAGCGATCCCGGCCCCAAGGGCCGCCTGCATATCTGGCGGCCTTATGACTATCCGCACATCTTCGCGATGTATTTGGCCATGCACCGCATCGCGCGTGACCATCCCGCGATACCCACCCGCCAGAGCGCAAGAGATTATTTGGTACGCGCCTACGGTACGGCGCTGGCCATGTTCACGGTGCCGATGCGCGTGGTGATGTGGTCCGCCTACTGCACCGGCTTCTACAACGAATGTGTGATCCCCGAACTTCTTTCGGCGCTCACGACGGCGGGCTTGATGCGCGAGGCGGCGACGCTGGAGGCGCACTGGGCGCGTAAGGTGCGCGCCTTCGTCGATCCGAAGGCTGACCTGTTCGGGTCGGAATATCCGTTCGATTCCACAGGCTTCGAATCAACGCAGGCACTGGCGCGCTCGGCCCTTGACGACCCTGTCGCCATGGGGGTTTCGAAGGCGGCAGCCCGTGCCTTCGCGGAGCGTCAGATCGCTGCAAACCTGTTCTGCCGTGGCTGGCTGGAACCTGCTTATTACTACCTGGGCAGCGATTATCGCGCGACTGCGGGCGACGCCTATACGCTGACCTACATGGCGCAGATGGGCGGCTGGGCGCTGCTTGATCACGCGCTGAACGATGCAGACGACCCGCATCCGCTCCTTCGTCTGGGCTATGCGTCACAACTCAGCGCGTGGGCCTTGCTGAACAGCGGCCCCGCGT
>NZ_JARWCR020000174.1:0-1722 GCF_029846695.2 Bradyrhizobium nivariense
GGCGCACCTGCGCCTCGAACAGCTCATGGATGCACTGCTCCGCCGGATAGGGCGCCGCCGTCCGGTTCAACTCCTCCAGCAGATAGGTGCGTTCGTCGGCCGGCAGCATGTCGAGCTCGCGCACCGGCGTGTTGGGGGCATGCTCCAGCGCCTCAGCCACTTGCTCGAGCGCCCGCTGCATGTAGCCGCAGACCCGATCCGCAGCAACGCCCTCCGCCACCTGCGCCGTCAGGCCGAGCGCTTCGCCATAATCCTCCACCGACAGCGTCACGGGATAGTTGGTGCGTTCCTCCCCGCCCAGCCATTCCACCCCCTCTAGCCCATCATTCGGTGCAGAACCGGACATGACCGCTGGCGTGGTGTGACGATAGTTCAACAGCGCGCTGAACAGCGGCGCCGGTGCCGCAACGCTGCTGCAGCGTTGCGCCAAGGCCAGCGAGGCATGCTCATGCGCCAGCAGCTCGGCCAGCCGGGCGTGGGTGGTGCGCACGCTCGCCTCGACCCCGGTGCCGTCGAGATCAAGCCGCAGCGGCAGGGTGTTGATGAACAGGCCCATGGCGCGGTCGGCACCGGCGCCGCCACGCATGCGGCCGAACAGCACCGTGCCGAACACCACCTGCTCGCGGCCGCTGCTGCGCGCCACCACCTGCCCCCAGGCCAGATGGCACAGGCTGGCCAGGCTCACCCCGAGCCGCCGCGCCTGGCTGCGCAGCCGCGCGTTGAGCGCCTGCGGCAGCATCCGATGCGCCTCGCCGACGCCGCTGCCGTCGCCGCGGATCTCGCTCAGCCCAAACGGCGTGGTCGGCTCATCGATGTCGGCCAGCAGCCCCCGGAAGAACTGCTCATGCGCATCCGCACCCACGCCCAATCGCGCCTGGGCCACCAGATTGCGGAACGGCTGCGGGGCTATCAGCTCATGCTCGCGCCCCTCCAGCACGGCCCGGACCTCGGCATGCATCACTTCCAGCGTGGTGTGATCCCCGATCAAATGGTGCTGCAGCTCCAAAAGCAGCCAGCGCGCGCTGCCGGGCTCGCGCGCAATCACAAACCGCAACAGCGGCGCCCGGCCAAGATCGATGCGGTGCTGGCGCGGATCAAACCGATCCTTAAGCTGCTCGTGGCCGGGACCAGAAGACCCGTCCAGCTCAACCTCGGTCACCAGCAGCGGCGCGTTCCGCCACACCACCTGGGCCGGGCTCGACAGGCCCTCCCAGACAAACGATGTCCTTAAGATGTCGTGCCGATCCACCACCCGCTGAACCGCGGCAAGATAGCGATCCAACAGGCCACGGTCGGCAAACGCCATCTGCGACACCAGCAGGTACGGATCGCCATGGCTGGCGAGCAGATGATGGAACAGGATGCCGTCCTGCAGCGCCGACAAGCCATAAATGTCCTGGATGTTGGCGACGTCACCAGGCACCATGGCGACGATCCGATCGATCTCGCCCTGCGTCAGCTCGATCAGCGGCAGCATCTGCGGCGTAATCGCCGTGCTGCTCGCGGTGATCAGGTTGGCCGGGACCGCCACCTCCTGATGAGTGCCCAGGCTTGCGGCCAGATCCGCCAGCACCGGCTTGGCGAACAAGGTCCGCACCTCGATCCCCAGCGACAGCCGCCGCAGACGCTCCATCAACTGCACCGCCAACAGCGAGTGGCCGCCCAGTTCGAAGAAGTTGTCGTGCCGCCCGACCCGCGCCAGACCGAGAAGCTCTGCCCAGA
>NZ_JARWCR020000175.1:0-1700 GCF_029846695.2 Bradyrhizobium nivariense
GGAATGGTAACGATATAGTCGATTTCCTGTTCTTGCCAGTTAGCGATGCCAGCCCTACGGACCGCGCTCGCCGCGGCGAACATTGGTCGCTGCTGCTGGTTGATCGCCGCGATCGGGAGAGGCCGGTCGCCTATCACTACGACTCCGCCCCGGGATTCAATGATCGGCCTGCACAACGGCTCGCAGAACGGCTGGGCGCCAACCTGCAAGCCGCCAGCATGCGCCGGCAGAATAACGGTTATGATTGCGGCGTCTTCGTAGTGGATGGCACCCGAGCGCTGGTGAGCCGGATGGCGGTAAGACGGCAGGTAAGCCTGAACCTCGACAATCTCGTCGTCGATCGGCGGGCACTACAAAATCGACTGAGGGGCTGACGCCGGCTTCGACTGATCGTGCGCGCCAGCTGGTTCGAGCGGCTTCTCGCCGGCCCGACCAGAATGCGAAATCAGCGCCTCGCAGAGCATCATGGTGGCTCGCAATGTGGAGCAGATACCGGACTAAGGGCCAGTCCGCGAACAAGTGAATCGTCGTCCGTGAACAAGGTTCTAAGCGATTGAGCGGGAGTCTGTTTTTCGGATTCGAGACGGTTTGAGATTGCAGGGAATGGGAGGTTGAGGCCGCCAAACCCTGCAATTTCGCTTTTGGATTGAACGAAGCCGCTGTCGTGGCGTGCGTGGCGCGGTGGCGTAGATCGCCTCCTGGCTGAGAGGATGTGGGTGTTGGATGTCACAGATCGCTGCTATCGCCCGGCCGTCTGTTCGGCAGAGTCCCGGATAGAAGTAAGCCATGTCTATTTAGGTGATCTGGAAAACTCAGACGGGATGCAGGGGTCTCCAACTGGCCAACAAGTAGCGTTCTATTTCCGAATTGGTCGGGGCTTCGGCCTTTGTTTGGGGTTCCGGAGATATTGATCCGCGTTTGCCGGAGTGGGTCGGCCGTCTGCAGGCGCGCCTTGGCTTTCTTCTCGGCCGGGTCTTTGCCATTGGCAACCAGGCCCAAAAGCCGCTTGGCCTCCTTGCGTGCACGCTCTCGTGTCCAAGGGGCGCCGTGAGGACCGATGGTGACGAAGCGCTGCCGACCGAACACTCGGTACTTGAGAACGTAAGTCGCTTTTGTCGCGTTGACGTTTATGGCGGGAAACGGCACGCCTTCATCATCCGCATGGGGCAATACCGGATACGGTTGATGACGAAGACCAAAGGCATGTCTAAAATCTGGACGTATACGCGTCGTGCGATGCTGTTGGGCAGTAGCTTCTTGGGTAGCGTGTTGTTCGGGGGCGCGACGGTGCCTACACCCAATCGGCCGCAGCGCAAGGTTGCCATGATGTTGAAGGCGGCCGACTCGTCCTTCGTCGTTGGGTGCACACAAGACGGCATTACCTCGTTGCGTTATCGTAACGACACGCATGACACGGATTATGTCCTGCCTGGAGCCGTGCTGGGGGCGGCTCACGCTAGAGTTCGGCGTGCCGGATCCGAGTGGCATACGCTTCGAACCGGCGTTGATGCAACGAAGCCGATGCATAGCTCCGCCCTTGAACTAGCAGCCCGCGATGCCGGCGTCCTTCTCACGACCCGCCTCGCAGTCGACGAGGCTGGATTGACGTGGGAGATCATGCTGCGGAACGACGGCATGGCGAGCGTGGAGGTTGGCGACCTCTATTTGCCTATGCCGATGAACACCGAATTTCCGGCAGG
>NZ_JARWCR020000176.1:0-1695 GCF_029846695.2 Bradyrhizobium nivariense
CGACTATATCGAGCGGTTCTACAATGCCATCCGCCGTCATTCGACGATCGGATATCTCAGCCCTGTTGAGTTCGAGCGCAAGGTGGGATTAGCTTAACCAGCCGTCCATCAAACCGGCAGCAGCTCAGATCGGCGATTTCGTGCTGAAAGCAACCGCGCCGTTGAAGGAGCGGATCAAGGAACTCGAGTCGCGCCCGACACTGCGCTACCTGGGCATTTGGGATGCATCGCGGACGTATCAGCCGGGCTCCTTCGTCACACATGCGGGTTCGATTTGGCATACCGACGCGGAAAACACCGGCGTTCGACCGGGTGAAAGCGGATTTTGGCGACTGGCTGTGAAGCGTGGAAAATGAAAATATTAGACGAAGCAAACGCCGAGTTGCGCCGCCATCGCGATCTTGCGCTCACGGCCTATGCGCGCCGTCGGCTTGCTCGCGGTGCCGACATTGACGGGGAAGAGTTTCGTGCGAACTTGTCGAAATATGCCGGTGAGCTGGAGGCGTGGCGGAGCAAAGCCATGGATGGCTTGCGGCAATTTGTCGAGGCGATGACGGAGCGGCCGTCCGCGACGCTGCACTAACTGGCCGATCATGGCTCTAAGCGCATCAAGGAGTTCGTAGCGCCGTTAGTCTGCTGTTACGAGCCTCACTTCCCGGAGCTTCGCAGGATTGGCTGCGTCAGTTGGACTGCCCGCGCGGCTGACGGCAACAAACCAGTACGCGCAGCCTGCAACGAGGCCGGCGAACACGTATGTCCATATCGTAGAAGGCCACGGAGTAAGCAGGCGTTGGCGCCCGAGCGCCCGGCGCCGCGCCGAATGGCGCAAGGGCGAGTTGGCGGCCGAGCGCTTTCGTGCCGCGTGTGATCACGCTGATGCCGCAGCCCGTGCCACATTCTGAACCAGATCGGATGCGGTAATCCGACGACACTCAAGATCGGAAGCACGGCGGATGTAACCGGCCTGATGATCTTGAAAGGGCCTCGACGTGTAACAACGTCGGGGCCTTTTGTTAAGGCTTCATCCATAGACCGGCACGTATCGGCTCAGGGGCGCGAAGCGGAAATTAATGTGGGTGTCGGCACAATAATCAGAACGCCGTGCACCCCATCTGGCGCATATCCTTGAAGGTGATCTTTTGGAGCCGCAGGGTGCCTCATCGGGTTGGTTCGGCTGACCGATCTAGCTGACAAGCACCGGGAACCAAATGGCAGGAGCCAAGTTGATGCTTCCGTTGGCGCCAGCCCCGGAGCTGAGGTCCTTTTTGTCGCCTGTGTACATTTTTGTACAAGCACTGGAACTCAGTCCGGGTTTTTGACTCATCTCACGGGGACTTCGTGGGAAAAATGACGTGGCGCGCTACACCTCCTTTGCCCGAGAAGCCGCAGCAACGCTGCTGCGAATGGCTAAAACAACAAAGGACCCGCAGGTCGCGTCGGGATTGAGATCCAGCGTGCAGCCGATCTGAAGGACCGCACAGGCGAACTGCCCCTGGTTGATATTGAGGCGGTCGCCGAGGAACAAAAGAAGCCTCTAACGAAGAACTGAGGCCGCCTAATTGGCGGCCTCAGAGCCGGTCCCGGAAATCTGCACAGGACGCTAAGTGGAGTTTCTGCCTGACGGCGGGCACGATAGGCCCCGCGAATCAGGAGAGACCATGAGCAGACGACCCCGCCGGAACCACTCACCGGCCT
>NZ_JARWCR020000177.1:0-1689 GCF_029846695.2 Bradyrhizobium nivariense
GTAAGCGCGATTTTCTCCGCACGCCGGCGGTTTTGATGGATTGCGCTGGTATCGGGCGATACCGGGCCGTTCAGGCAGTGGCGGCTTTGTGGAAGTTGAAGGGCAGCAGGTCTGCAATATCGGCGTCGCTGGCGCGCTGAGGCAATTCGGTGAGGACGTGGCGCAACCACGCTAACGGCTCGACACGTGAGGCGCGGCAGGTCAGCATCAGGCTATAGACGACGGCACTGGCCTGGGCTCCGTCCACGGTATCACTGAACAACCAACTCTTCCTGCCAGTTGCAAAAACCCTGATGTCGCGCTCCAGAAGATTGTTGTCAATCGGCATGCTGCCGTCCCCGGTGTAGCGCGTCAGATATTCCCATTGGTTCTGGGTGTAGGATACGGCGTCGCCGAGCTTGCTGTCAGGCAAGACCTTCGGGGCCATGTCATCGAGCCATACTTTGAGAGCATTGAGGATGGGGACACTATGTTGCTGGCGGAAGCGGCGAATGCAGTCGGCCTGTGTTTCACCCTTCTCCGGTGTTCCGTCCCGCGCCTGCCTTTCAACCCGGTAGAGCTGTTCAAAGAACCGCAGCGCTTGCTCGGGCGGACCGCCGCCCTTCTTCCTGGCTTTGAGGGCATCGACAAAGCGCCGCCGGGAGTGGGCCATGCATCCAATGTGGGTGGCCCCTCCCAGCGTGCGCCATGCGGTATAGCCGTCACTCATCACAATGCCACGGTAATCGCCGAGGAAGGCTTGCGGGTGGATTTGGCCGCGGCCTGGCTGATAATCCAGAAGAACGATCGGCTCGTGGCTGCCCTTGCCGCTGCGATAAGCCCACATGTACGATGTGCTGGTGGGCTTTTTGTCCTTCTCCTTGAGGACCTGAACCGTCGTCTCGTCGCCATGGATGAGAGGTTGTGATCTGAGCCGCAGCTTCAGGGCGTCGTAGATGCGATGCAGATGCTTCTCGCTCGAGCCAATCACCCAGTGGCCCAAAGCGCCGCGGCTGACAGGAACACCTGCACGTTCGAAGGCCTGCGCCAGGCGGTAGAGCGGCGTGCCATCGACATATTTGTGAACGAGCGCGAACGCCAGCGTCGAGGGCGTGGCAACGCTGCCCGGCAACGGTTGCGCCGGCATCGGCGCGGTCACAACAGGGGCGTGGATCCCGGTGCGATCGCAATGGCGGCACGCATATTTGAAACGCACATTCTGTAAAACCTTCGCTTTCACCTCGATATGAAGTTGCTCGGTGACAGCCTCGCCCATGCGATGCATCTGGCCACGGCAGCAAGGACACGCCTTCTGGTCGTCGGACAGGTCATACTCGACGCGCTCACGAGGTAGGTTCCCCGGCAGCGGCCTGCGGCCGCGCTTCTTTCCCGTTGTGTTTTCGACGGGCGGCAAGCCCGTGTCCGGAAGTTCGGCGATATTGTTCGTTTCACTGCCGTCGTCATCCTCATCGGAGGCATGCTCGGCTTCATTGAAGAGACGATCAACATGCTTTTCGCTGCGCGGCGCAAAACGATGCAGGCGTGCCAGCGCCAGTTCTTCCTCGAGCTTGGCGACGCGGTCGGCGAGTTGATGGTTCTCCGCCTGCAGCGCAGCAATGCGTGCCAACAGCACTTCAACACTCGGATCGCCGGTTCGATTCATCGGATTCTTGAATCTGAACCGTACCGACGCGTCAACCGCTCAACTCG
>NZ_JARWCR020000178.1:0-1622 GCF_029846695.2 Bradyrhizobium nivariense
CCTTCTAAAAAACTGATCTCGGCGCTGCACGCCCCCTGTGGGATAGAAACGAATTGGCGATAGACTGCGTTCGGAAGGGAGCGGCCGATACGATTTTGGTGGCATTTTAACCCCGTCAAAAAACCTGGTCCATGAGCTGTTGCGGACTTAAGAGTGGTGACGCCGCAAAAGCGATCCCGTTTAGGAATCTGATCAATTGCGCAGCTCAGCCCTTCTCTGTCAGCAGGAGGATTGGAGATGTACCGCAAGGAGTCGAAGTCCAAGGTCGACCGCACCATGCCCATGGTGCACCCGAACGCGGCTGCCATCGATGTTGGTGCGACTATGCACATGGCTGCCGTTGGACCTGATCACGCACTCGAGCCAGTACGCAGTTTTGGCACATTCACGGCTGATCTCGATCAACTGGTAAAGTGGTTTGTGGAGTGCGGAGTCGAGACCGTCGTGATGGAATCAACCAGCGTCTACTGGATTCCGATCTTTGAGCTTCTCGATGCACGAGGATTTGCCGTGTTTCTTGTCAACGCGCGCGATGCCAAGCACGTGCCGGGGCGCAAGACCGATGTCAGCGATGCGCAATGGCTGCAGCGGCTCCATTCGTTCGGATTGCTGCGGGCGAGTTTTCGGCCCAAAGGGCAGATTGCGGAGCTGCGTGCCTACGTGCGTCAGCGCGAACGTCTGCTGGAGTACGCCGCCTCCCACATCCAGCATATGCAAAAGGCATTGACCGAGATGAATCTTCAACTCCACCACGTTGTGGCCGACATCACGGGCGCGACTGGCCTGCGCATCATTCGCGCGATCCTTGCCGGTGAGCGCGATCCTGAGACGCTGGCGTGCTTGCGCCACTACAGTTGCCACTCCAGTGTCGAGACGATCGCGAAGGCGCTCACCGGAAGCTACCGCGCGGAGCATCTGTTTGCACTCGATCAGGCACTCGCCCTTTACGACGCGTATCACGAGAAGGCATCTGCCTGCGATGCCCGAATCGAAGCTGTGTTGAAGGAACTCACTATCCATAGGGATCATGATCATGGATCAGCGCCGCCGGTCTCGCGGCGTCGAAACAGAACCGATCAAGCGAACGCTCTGGCTTTCGACGTCCGCGCGTCGTTGTTTGCGCTGCTCGGAAAGGACGTCACCACCATCGACGGCCTCGGTCCTTACCTCTCGCTGAAGCTGATCGCAGAATGCGGCGACGACCTTACCTCGTGGCCAAGTGCAAAGCATTTTACCTCCTGGCTGGCGTTGGCACCGAGCAATAAGGTCTCCGGAGGCAAAATGCTCTCGTCCCGAACGCGCCGAGCCGGCGGCCGGGCCGCAGCTCTTCTGCGCCTTGCTGCCGTAACCGTCGGACGCACTGATACCGCACTCGGCGCCTTTTATAGAAGACTGTCGTCCCGCATTGGCAAGGCCAAAGCAGTCACCGCGACGGCCCGCAAGATAGCAGTCCTGTTCTATAACGCTGTGCGTCACGGAATGGACTACGTCGATCCCGGGGCCTCGTCCTATGAGACACGCTATCGGACGCGAGTGATCAACAATTTGCACCGACGTGCCAAGGCATTCGGCTTTGTCCTGCACCCCTTGGAACCGGGAGCTGGTGCCGTTTCTTAGGAATC
>NZ_JARWCR020000179.1:0-1553 GCF_029846695.2 Bradyrhizobium nivariense
GGGAGGGCCAATGATTGCGGCCAACGTGCCGCCAGGACTCAAGCAGGTCAATCACGCCCACGTCATAGGAGCGATGCTTTCGCCACAAACTCAATCGTCGTCCTGGACAAGCGAAGCGCCGATCCAGGACCCATTACCCCAGGGAGTGGTTTTGCGATGACCCGTGGTTATTGGTCTCGCGCCACAACCTCTCCCTGGGGTAATGGGTCCTGGCTTTCGCCAGGACGACGCCGAATGTTTGGAAGCGGCGTGGCCTCACACCATGCCTTCGGCCACCACCATGTAGTTCACGTCCATGTCCGACGAGAGAGCCCATTTGTCGGCGAAGGGGCTGTAGACGACGCCGGTCTGCTCGGTGATGACGAGGCGGTTGTCGAGCAGGTATTTCGTCAGCTCGTCGGGGGTGACGAACTTGTTCCATTCGTGGGTGCCGCGCGGCAGCCAGCGCAGGACGTATTCGGCGCCGATGATAGCGAGCGCGAAGCTCTTCCAGTTTCGGTTCAGCGTCGAGACCACCATCAGCCCGTTCGGCTTCAGCATCGACGCGCAGCGCTTCAGGAAAACGCCGACATCGACGACATGCTCGACCACTTCCATCGCCAGCACGATGTCGAAGCGCTCGCGCGGGTCGATCTCTTCGATCGTGGTGCAGCGATAGTCGATCGACAGATGCGCCTTGTCCGCGTGCAGCTTTGCGGCGGCGATGTTGCTGACCGACGGATCCACGCCGATGACCTGCGCGCCGAGTCGCGACAGCGGCTCGCACAACAGGCCGGCGCCGCAGCCGATGTCGAGCACGCGCAGGCCGCCGAGGCAGTTGAGGCTGCGCACGTTGCGCTCGAACTTGCGGCAGGCGGCGTCGCGGATGTAGCCGAGCCGCAGCGGATTGATCCGGTGCAGCGGGGCCATCTTGCCGTTGGGGTTCCACCACTCGGCCGAGAGTTTTGAGAATTTCGCGATCTCGGCGGCGTCGACGGTTGAGCCCGGCTGGGCGCTGTCGGTTGCGGAAGTATTTTGCTGCATGCTCATCGTTACGCGCGGTCCTACCGCGTGGTGATCGAACTACGGAAGGCGAGCGGCGAGTCGATGGTCTTGATGGTCTCGATCCCTTCGCCGACGCCACGAATGGTCACGTCGCCGTAGTTGAGAATTCGTCCAAGAATGGTCTGATCGACATCGACGCTCTCGACCTTGTCCAGCGCCATCTCGAAGGTGCGGCGCTTGATGAACCCGGTCTTGTGCACAACCCTGAGATTGGTGACATCGGTCTCGGTGGTCCAGCGATGGAACCAAGCCTTTACGGTCCAGTACAGCGCCCCCAGAGCCGCCAGGCCGGCCCCGACGAGACAGAGCAGCACGAGCCCTTCGACAATGGTTTGCCGGGACAGGACGAACAGGATCAGGGCCACGATCCAGGCCAGGATGGCCGGAAAATAGAAGATCCAGTGCGCATTGGTCGAATACAGCACCCGCTCGCCGGGCTGGAGAATCTCGTCGATATAGCGCGCCATAATCTCGATTAACCCATTGCCCGGATTGGCCCCTGTCGCTTA
>NZ_JARWCR020000180.1:0-1478 GCF_029846695.2 Bradyrhizobium nivariense
CTCCACCACCAGCATCCCAACCTCGGCTTCCATGACTCGATGGAAGCCACTGTGGACCCTTATCCCGGGGTCCCGATTGGATGCCGATCACCCCGAAAACGGGGTCCTTATTCCATGCCGAAACACACATCTGCCGCCGCCTACGTGGTCATACCGGCGGGCGTGCCGAAGCATAGCATCAAGGGCTCGCCCCTTCTCGCACTACATCCGGGAACCGGCGACTTTGTCGAATGGGAAGCGATTAAGCCTCGCTTCCAAGGCATCAACTTCCCAAAAACAGCCGACACTGACTGGAGCATAGCTGGCCCGAATCTCAACGTTGATTGGGTCACCGACATTGGCACATCGGGAAGCGCCACCTTCAATCGAGTGGATGGCAGTAAGCCTTCACGCTTACGGCCCCTAAGCATCAATACTTGGGAAGAGTTTCGTCGCTACGTCCGCGACCTGCCGCCGTACCGGTATATATTTCGAGGGCAAGAAAACAACGCGTGGCGGCTCCGAACGTCCTTCCATCGCACTCGGCGCGCTGATCTAATCAGATACATGCAAGTCGATGTGCACGAATTGCATCGCCACCTGAGCGGGCTCACAAGTCATTATTTCAATCTGGAGGCACCGTTCGAGTACGCCGCTTTCTTGAGTTTAGGGCAACACCACGGATATCCAACCCCGCTTCTAGACTGGACTTATTCCCCGTTTATCGGAGCCTACTTCGCATTTAAGAAAGCCACAGCACCCACGGAGAAGGTCAGGATCTTCGTTTTCGACCGAGAGCGCTGGGTTAGGGACTGGAATCAGTTGCAAAAGATTACTCCCGCTCGCCTGCACTTTTCGATGGTGGATGCAGTCGCTCTCAACAACGAGCGAAAGATACCGCAGCAAGCACTAGCTAGCGTAACAAACGCTGAGGACATTGAAGATTACATCGGCACAAAAGAGACAGACGGGCGTCGCTATTTGGAGACGATAGACTTGCCGCTTGCGCAGCGCCAAGAGGTCTTGATGGAGCTGAACTTGATGGGCATAAACGCCGGGTCTTTATTTCCAGGACTAGACGGCGCTTGCTCTCAATTCAAAGATCGGCTTTTCGGCCTTTAACTACATTGCGGTGACAGTGCACTTAACTAGCTGTCCATTTTGATTGAATGCACTGTCCACCATAACTAACACCAGCCCGCACCTTGGCGACCGGCGAGAGCCATTTGCATCGCGACTCCGGGCTCGCGTCCCTACCCGAGCAACACCCGAGCAACGCGTCACTCCTCACTAAAGGCCAACAAACAAAATCCGTGCCCGAACGGATCGGCCAACATGGCGATCCGTCCATACGGCGCGTCGCGCGGGGGTACTTAGAGCCGGTCCCGATTGTCTGAACAAAAATTCCGCGTCGATAAGTGGAGACTCTGCCGGTGTTAGGCCGCCGCGCGGAGCGGAGGAAGATCGAAGTAGGCTTGATCCGGGGTGCGGTCGTCAAG
>NZ_JARWCR020000181.1:0-1397 GCF_029846695.2 Bradyrhizobium nivariense
GAGCTATGCGGGAAAGTGGGTGATGACGGAATGAGATAGGCGGCGTATCGAGGCGGGTGTCGAGCCTGCCAGAACCTCTCAAGGAGAGCGATACGCCATGAACGAGACTAGCAATATTGTTGCCCTTCGTCAGCCCGACGATATCGACGATCCACTGACCAATATTCTGCGAGCTGGTGCGCGGCAGCTTCTGGCGCAGGCCGTGGAGATCGAGGTCGAGACGTTTCTCGCCACGGTGAAGGATTTGAAGCTTGACGACGGGCGCGCCCGTGTCGTGCGGCATGGTTACGGCCCGGCGCGAACGATTGCGACCGGGATCGGACCGGTCGAGGTCGCGCGGGCGAAGATTCGGGACCGCGGGGCGGCCGGCGATAGCGAGCGGATCCGCTTCAGCTCGGCGATACTGCCGCTGTGGGCGCGGCGGACCAGGAGTCTGGATGCGCTGTTGCCGGTGCTGTACCTGCGCGGCATCTCGACCGGCGATTTCCAGGAGGCGCTGACGGCCCTGCTGGGCAAGGACGCGCCGAACCTGTCGCCGGCGGTCATCGCCCGGCTGACGGCCGAGTGGCAGGGCGAGTATGAGCGCTGGCAAAAGCGCGATCTGTCGGCGCGACGCTACGTGTATGTGTGGGCCGATGGCGTCTTCCTGCAGGCGCGCATGGAAGACCACGGCGAATGCATGCTGGTGCTGATCGGCGCGACGCCGGAAGGCAAGAAGGAATTGATCGGCTTTCAGGTCGGCGTCCGGGAGAGCGCGCAGAGCTGGCGCGAGCTCCTGATCGACGTCAAGCAGCGCGGGTTGCAGATCGCCCCGGAAATTGCCGTTGGTGACGGCGCGCTCGGCTTCTGGAAAGCGCTTGACGAGGTCTTTCCCGGCACGCGGCACCAGCGCTGCTGGGTGCACAAGACCGTGAACGTCCTGGACAAGGTCCCGCTCTCGGTGCAGGCCAACATGAAGAAGGACCTGCGCGAAGTCTACTGGGCGCCGAACCGGGCGGCCGCCGAAGTGGCGATCGACGTCTTCGCCGAGAAATACCGCGCCAAGTACGGCCGGGCGGTCGAATGCCTCGCCAAGGATCGCGACGCGCTGCTGGCCTTCTACGACCTCCCTGCCGAGCATTGGGATCACTTGCGCACGACCAATCCCATCGAGAGCGTGTTCGCCACCGTGCGGCACAGGACGGTGCGCACCAAGGGTTCGTTGTCGCCGACCACCGCCAAGCTGATGGTGTTCAAGCTGGTGATCGCCGCATCAAGGACCTGGCGGCGGCTCAAAGGCACAAACCAGTTGCCGAAGATCATCGCAGGTGTCAGATTCAACGACGGCATCGAGGTCATCCAAGCGCCGGCAAACCACGCCGCCTGATCACCCCGTCACCCAAAATCCCGCATAGCTC
>NZ_JARWCR020000182.1:0-1360 GCF_029846695.2 Bradyrhizobium nivariense
TCATTCGCGCTAGGTTTAGCTCTGGACACAAAGAATCTCGATATGATTCAAGCTTGGGATGAAGATTCGTCCTGAGATTTTGGATCATTGGCCGGAGGTGAGTGCGCAGCTTCCGGCGGGTTTTGACGTGGAAGCAACCGCGCGATCGCGCGGGGCGTTCACGCGGGCGCGGGAGATCAAGAGTGCCGAGACGCTGTTGCGGCTGGCACTTGCCTATGGCGGTCTCGGCATGTCGCTGCGCGAAACCTGCGCATGGGCGGAGGCCGGCGGGATCGTCAGTTTGTCCGATCCATCACTGCTCGAGCGGCTGTGCAAAGCCGCGCCTTGGCTCGGCGACATCGTGGCGGCGCTGATTGCCGAGCAGGCCAAAGTTCCGGCCGGACGCTGGGCCGGGTATCGCTTGCGTGCCCTCGACGGAACATCGATCTGCGAGCCGGGAGCTGACCGCACGACGTGGCGGCTGCATGTCGGGTACGATTTGGCAAATGGGCAGGTCGATCAGCTCGAATTGACGGACGGGCGTGGCGCCGAGCATCTGCAGCGCCTGACTTACGTACCCGGCGATGTCGTGCTGGCGGATCGCTACTATGCAAGGCCGCGCGACCTGCGGCCGGTGATCGATGCCGGTGCGGACTTCATCGTGCGAACCGGCTGGAACTCGTTGCGCCTGTTGCAGGCCAACGGTGAGCCCCTTGATCTGTTTGCCGCGCTCGCCGCTCAGGCTGAACAGGAAGGCGAGATGCGAGTCCGTGTCCATGAAGGTACGACAGAGAGCCCATCATCGGAGCCGCTGATCTTGCGCCTCGTTGTCCGACGCAAGGAGCCGGAACAGGCGGAAGCCGAGCGCAAGCGCCTGCTCAAGGACGCCAAGAAGCGCGGAAAGCAGCCCGATCCGCGCAGTCTGGAGGCTGCGAAGTACATCCTTCTTCTGACCTCGCTACCAGCCGATACCTTCCCGCCGGCCGATATCCTCGCCCTCTATCGCTTCCGCTGGCAAATCGAGCTGGCGTTCAAGCGGTTCAAGAGCCTGGCCGGTCTCGACATGCTGCCGGCCAAGAAGCCAGAACTTGCGCGGGCCTGGATCTACGCCAGACTGATCGTTGCCATCATCGCCGAACAGATCGCCGGGCAAGTCCCGGACTCTTCCCCCTCTGGGCACGGCGACGCCACCGGCAAGCCCATCGCGATGGCGTCTTATGAAGATCGCTCTGGCCATCATTTGCGCCGCCATTCGTGGACCACTTCTGTGGCAGGCTGTCCGTAATCTCTTCAGCCGAACCCGCCGCCACCTCTGCGAACCACCGCGACGGCGCCAAAAACAACACGACAATCTCCGCGCACGACTAACCTAGCGCAGATG
>NZ_JARWCR020000183.1:0-1340 GCF_029846695.2 Bradyrhizobium nivariense
TCTGCAAGCTCAAGGAATTCAAACGTATCCCGTTGCGCGCAGATAAGACCGATCAAAGCTTCGCAGCCATGATCCATCTGGCCGCAGCCGTGATAAACTCCCGATGAATCCCAACAGACCCTAGCCCATCATGGGCCTCTACACCGACTACCTTGTGCGCAGTCGCTACAAAGCTGAGTTTCGCCGTCAATATGCCGCTCGCGCTCTTCATTTCGGCGACTGGCTGCGCAGTGAAGGCGCTGAAGCAGATGACATAGACGAGGCAGAGATAGATCGCTTCCTCACCGGTCACCTGCCTAATCAGCAGCGCTGAGAACCGGATTCGCAGCAATGTCGAGGCTCTCCCGCATTGCCCAATTGAGCATTGAGGATAGGGCTGTACGGGCAGCGGGCTGCTGAGACCGCTCATGAGCTGATGCGAGGTCAGCGATACGAGCCGAGATATGGCGGCGGGTGATCTGGAAAACTGAGCCGGGATGCAGGGGTCTCCAACTGGCCAACAAGTAGCGTTCTATTTCCGAATTGGTCGGGGCTTCAGCATTTGTTGGGGTTCCGGAGATAATGATCCGCGATTGCCGGAGTGGATCGGCCCCCTGCAGGCGCGCCTTGGCTTTCTCGTCGACCGGGTCTTTGCCATTGGCAACCAGCCCCAAAAGCCGCTTGGCCTCCTTGCGTGCAAGCTCTGGTGTCCAAGGGGCGCCGTGATGACCGATGGTGACGAAGCCCTGCCGACCGAACACTCGGTACTTGAGAACGTATGTCGCTTTTATCGCGTTGACGTTTACGGCGGGAAGCGGCACGCCTTGATTATCCGCATGGGGCAATACCGGATACACCAAAAGCATGTCTAAAGTCTGGACGTATACGCGTCGTACGATGCTGTTGGGCTGGAGCTTCTTGGGTAGCGCGTTGTTCGGGCGCGTTGCGCTGCCTAAACCCAATCGGCCGCCGCGCAAGGTTGCCATGGTGTTGAAGACGGCCGACTCGTCCTTCGTCGTTGGGTGCACACAAGACGGCATTACCTCGTTGCGTTATCGGAACGATGCGCATGACACGGATTATGTCCTGCCTGGAGCCGTGCTGGGGGCGGCTCACGCTAGAGTTCGGCGTGCCGGATCCGAGTGGCATACGCTTCGAACCGGCGTTGATGCAACGAAGCCGATGCATAGCGCGGCCCTTGAACTAGCAGCCCGCGATGCCGGCGTCCTTCTCGCGACCCGCCTCGCAGTCGACGAGGCTGGATTGACGTGGGAGATCATGCTGCGGAACGACGGCATGGCGAGCGTGGAGGTTGGCGACCTCTATTTGCCTATGCCGATGAACACCGAATTTCCGGCAGG
>NZ_JARWCR020000184.1:0-1289 GCF_029846695.2 Bradyrhizobium nivariense
GTTTAAGTTATGCCGCCATGGCCGGTTGTTCCAGCATGGCGTAGTAGCGTTGCTCGGCTTCGGCCGGCGGGATGTTGCCGATGGGCTCCAGGAGCCGCCGGTTGTTGAACCAGTCCACCCATTCCAGGGTCGCGAACTCGACGGCCTCGAAGCTGCGCCATGGCCCGCGCCGATGGATCACCTCAGCCTTGTAGAGACCGTTGATGGTTTCGGCGAGGGCGTTGTCATAGGAATCTCCCACGCTGCCGACAGAAGGCTCGACACCAGCTTCAGCCAGGCGCTCGGTGTACTTGATTGATACGTATTGGCTGCCCCTATCGCTGTGGTGCACGAGCCCGCCGCGATGGACCGGCCGTCGATCATGCAGGGCCTGCTCCAGCGCATCGAGCACGAAGCCTGCATGCGCCGTGCGCGAGGCTCGCCAGCCCACGATCCTGCGGGCATAGGCGTCGATCACAAAGGCGACGTAGACAAAGCCGGTCCAGGTCGCGACATAGGTGAAGTCGGAGAGCCAGAGGACGTTCGGCCTTGGTGCCTTGAACTGGCGATTGACGTGATCCAGCGGGCATGGCGCGGCCCTGTCGCTGATCGTAGTCTTGATCGGTTTACCGCGGATAACCCCTTGCAAACCGATGTCCCGCATCAGTCGCGACACCGTGCAACGGGCAACGTCGAAGCCTTCGCGCTTGAGCTGTCGCCAGATCTTGCGCACGCCGTAGACGCGGAAATTTTGATCGAAGACGCGTCGGACCTCGAGCTTCAGAGCGGCATCCTGCTTGGCGCGCGCCGACAGCCTGGCCGGATCGCGCCGCTTGGCGACGTGGGCGTGGTAGGTCGAGGGGGCGATCGGCAACACCTTGCAGATCGGCTCGACCCCATGCGCCCCACGATGATCGTCGATGAAGGCGATCATGGCTTGGACCGGCGGTCGAGCTCCGCCATCGCAAAATAAGCGCTCGCCTTGCGCAGGATCTCGTTGGCCTGTCGAAGCTCACGGTTCTCCCGTTCGAGCGCCTTTAGCTTCTCGGCCATGTCGGTCGGAACGCCGGCCCGCTGCCCGCTGTCGACCTCGGCCTTCTTGACCCAGTCATGCAGCGTCTGCGGTGTGCAGCCGATCTTGGCCGCAATGGAGGTCACCGCCGCCCAACGCGACGGGTGCTCGCTGGCGTGATCCAGAACCATCCGAACCGCTCGGGCCCGGACCTCGGGTGAAAACTTGTTCGTCGTCTTGCTTTTCATAGCTCCATCCTCTCAGGAGTTGGAGCCTCCGGCAAACCCGGAGCGGTTCA
>NZ_JARWCR020000185.1:0-1289 GCF_029846695.2 Bradyrhizobium nivariense
CCGGCGGCGCCCGCGGTCTGTTCCTTCAGCGCCGCGATCAGACCGGGACGGTCGAACTTGGCGACATAGTCGTGGAAGCCGGCCTGACGGCCGCGCTCGATCGCCGCCGGCGACACCAGCGCGGAGAGGCCGATGATCGGCATCGCGCCCAGATTGCTGTCGGAGCGGATGGTCTCGGCGAACTCGAACCCGTTCATGTCGGGCATCTCGATGTCGGTCAGGACCACGTCGAAGGTCTGCGCGCGCAGCGCGGCCAGGCCCTCCTGCGCGGTCGGCGCGGTGCGGACGCGGTAGCCGGCGGCCTTGAGCACCGGGGCCAGCATGTTGCGGAAGAACGCGCTGTCGTCGACCAGCAGCACCGACTGCGAGTGCATCGACGGCTTCATCTCCTTGCGGGTGAACCAGTCGGCGAACGCCATCGGCAGGAAGTGGCCGACGTCGATCACTTCGGTGGCCTGGCCCTTGATCACGGCCGAGCCGAGGATGCCGGAGGAGGATCCGCCGACCTCGATGTTGAGCCGTTCCTCGACGATGTCGATGATCTCGTCGACGACCAGGCCCATGGAGCGGCCGTCATCGGAGAACACCAGGATCGGCTGGGCGCCCTGGCTCGCAATGGTGACGCTCTCCATGGCGACCAGCGGCATCAGCTGCTCGCGGTACTGCACCATGTAGCGGCCGTTACTGAACTCGATCTTGTCGGCCGGAAGCTCTTCGAGGCGGGTGACGAGCCCGAGCGGGACCGCCTTGGGCTGGGACGAGCCGGCGCGGAACACCAGCAGCGAAGTGGTCTGCTCGCCCGATCCGATGTGATGAGCCCCTTTCTCGTTGGCCATGTCATGGGCCGAGGAGCCGGCGGCGCCGAGCGCCTTGGCAATGCCGTTGGGGTCGATGATCATGATGACCGCGCCGTCGCCCAGGATGGTATTGCCCGAGAACATGTCGATGTGACGCAGCTTCGTCGACATCGGCTTGACCACGATTTCTTCGGTGTGGAACACGCCGTCGACGACGATGCCGAAGGTCTGGCTGCCGACCTGCGTCACCACGATGAAGCCGTTCTCGGGATCGGAGACGGCGCCGTCGTCGATCTTGAGCAGCTTCTTGAGGTGGATCAGCGGCAACAGCTTGTTGCGCAACCTGAGAACCGCGGTGTCCTTGATGCGCTCGATGCGGTGCTCTGAGTTGGCGCGGGCCCGCACCAGCTCGACCACGGCGAGCTGCGGGATGGCGAAGCGGTCGCCGGCGGCTTCCACGATCAGCGCCGAGACGATGGCCAGCGTCAGCGG
>NZ_JARWCR020000186.1:0-1281 GCF_029846695.2 Bradyrhizobium nivariense
TCAGCGTTTTCTTGGTTCGAATCATATCAAGCAGCCTCGGCGAGTTTGTAGGACCAGGTGTGGATGACGGGATGACGATTGACGTCGTCGATACCAGCCATGATGCGCTCCTTGAGTTCGTGTTTTGAGGCCACCCGGATATGGCGCAGGACTGAACGGGCGAACTTGGAGAAGAACCCCTCGATGAGGTTAAGCCACGAGCCGTGCTTGGGCGTGAAGGTGAGCTCGAAGCGCCCCTTTGGTCGAGTGGCGAGCCAGGCTCTGGTTTCTCTCGAGATGTGCGCGGAATGATTGTCGAGGATCAACTTGATCGTGGTGCCCTCGGATAAGCGGCATCGAGAAGTCTGAGGAGTTCGATGAACTCGCGGCTGCGGTGGCGGTCTCTGACGAGAGCGTGGACCTTGCCGGTGAGCAGATCAATCCCGGCCAACAGGCTGAGCGTGCCATGGCGTTTGTATTCATGGTCGCGCGCAAAGCCGGAGTGGACGCCAGGCTCGGGTGGCAAATCCGGCGCCGTCGTTGCGATGGCCTGGATTCCAGGCTTCTCGTCGCAGGAGACGATCGTTACCGGCTTTGCCCGCCGCTTTCCCTTGGCAGAGGCTTTCTTCAGGACTTGGACTTCACGATAGACGCACAGGACCTCCGCCATCTTCTGTTCGAACTCGGCGTCGCGGTTTTCAAGATAGTAGCGCACCTTGTGCGGCTTGATTTCCTCCTTGCCGAGGATCTTGCACACCGTTCCTTGAACCAAATTGGCCAAACACTGATGCCCTGCCGCCGGTCCGTGCTCGCGCGCATGGCGCGCCAAGAGCCGCGTCGTCCACAACTCATGCGGATAGCCGTGGTCCTTCGCCTTGTCGCACGCCAGCGACACCAAACAGGCCTTGGCCTCAGCCGTGATCGTTGGCTCCTTGCCCGGTCGCGGACGATCGTCGAGGGCCGCCAGCGGGCCGTCGGCCAGCGCCCGCTCGACACAGCGTTGCACAGTCTGATCATGGACTCCAAGTCTATGGCCCACTGCGCAGAACGAAGGATTTTCCCGATACGCCAGCAGCATCTGCGCCCGCGACACCCGGCTCGCCAGTTCGATCCTCGACCGCGAAAGTGTCGTCAAGGTCGCAATCTCTTCATCGCTCATTGCCAATTCGACCGCTCGCCGCCATCCTGCCATGATACAGCTCCTCGTTTCGCCGACCGAAAACGAGGAATCCGCCAACAACCGTCCGTTCCACCAATTCATCCTGCTCCAGGAGCGCAGGCTTCATGGAATCGGTCGTCTAG
>NZ_JARWCR020000187.1:0-1244 GCF_029846695.2 Bradyrhizobium nivariense
TGAGCTGCTGCCGGTTTGATGGACGGCTGGTTAAGCTAATCCCACCTTGCGCTCGAACTCAACAGGGCTGAGATATCCGATCGTCGAATGACGGCGGATGGCATTGTAGAACCGCTCGATATAGTCGAACACATCCGCCCTGGCCTCGTTTCTGGTGCGATATAGTTTACGGGCGGTCCGCTCGGTCTTCAGCGACGAGAAGAAGCTCTCCATCGCCGCGTTGTCCCAGACGTTGCCGGATCGACTCATGCTGCAGACGATGCCGCTGTCAGCCATCAGCCGCTGGAACTGCTCGCTGGTGTATTGGCTGCCCTGGTCCGAGTGATGCAACAGCTCGTTCGGCTTGCCGCGTCGCCAGACTGCCATCAGCAGGGCATCCGCGACCAATTGGGCTGTCATGCTGGCGCTCATCGACCAGCCGACCACCCGGCGTGAGAACAGATCGATCACGGCCGACACGTAGAGCCAGCCCTCCGCGGTCCAGATATAGGTGAAGTCGGCGATCCACTTCTGGTTCGGCCGCTCGGCCACGAACTGCCGGTCCAGAAGATTCGACGCTACGGTTGCGGCTTGGCGATCGCCTTCGTCCTTCGGCAGACGCCGGCGCCGTGGTCGCGCCCGCAGGGCCTGCAAGTGCATCAACCGCTCGATCCGGTGCAGACCGCATTCGACACCGTCCGCCAGCAGGTCTCGCCAGACACGCCGTGCTCCATAGGTTCGATCGCTGGCAAGAAAGCTTGCCTTCACCTGCAGGCTGACGGCTTCGTCGCTTCTGGATCTGACGCTGGGGGACCGGTTCAGCCAGGCATGGAAGCCCGACCGTGACACGCCCATCGCATTGCATAGCCATGCCACCGGCCAGATATTCCGGTGCTTCGCAATGAAGACGAACTTCATGTCGCTTCCTTCGCGAAGAAGGCCGTGGCCTTTTTTAAAATGTCACGCTCCGCTTTCAGTTTGTTGACCTCGCGCCTGAGCCGCTCGATCTCCAACTGCTCGGGCTTCATCTGACCATGCCCGGGGAAGGCCTGAGCCGGATCGGAGCCGAACTCCTTGATCCATTTGCGCAGCACGTTCTCGTGGACGTCCAGGTCACGGCCGGCCTGCGCCACAGACACCCTGCGCTCCCTGACAAGCTTGACAGCCTCGATCTTGAACTCTCGACTGAACTTTCGTCTTCGCATCACTACCTCCGGCTCCATGAAACACCTAAACTTGGTGTCCATCAAACCGGCAGCAGCTCA
>NZ_JARWCR020000188.1:0-1227 GCF_029846695.2 Bradyrhizobium nivariense
AAGGGCAACAATATTGCTAGTCTCGTTCATGGCGTATCGCTCTCCTTGAGAGGTTCTGGCAGGCTCGACACCCGCCTCGATACGCCGCCTATCTCATTCCGTCATCACCCACTTTCCCGCATAGCTCAAGACTGGCGTATTGAATCCGCTATTTACCGGTGGTAGTCTTTTACTTTTACTGCTCGCGCTATTTGCTCTGACGCTATCCTGATAGTGCTTTTTTTGCGCTGGGGAGGACATTTCATGCGAGGCTCTCGCGCAATCCTTTACGCCGAACGACTTCGCGAACTCACTTTTCAGCTCTCAGAGTTGGAAGATCTTGGTTGAAGAAGCAGAGCGCCGCGCCCGCGGTGGGCCCCCACTACGCTTGACACGTCTTGGTTCCGAGGGATGGTGGGCTTCATCTTAAAGCCCGTCCAGCCGCTGACTTGACGAAGAGATCGATCCGGCCGCAGCCCATCCAACTGAAGGGCCTTTCCCCAATGGACGAATTCGCGGTGCTTCTCGCCGAGCTGGACCCGGTGCGAGGCAGAATTCCGGCACCTGCAGAACGAACTGAATCTCGCGACTGGCGCCGGGCCGACCGATATAGCAGCGGTTCGAGATGCGGCACGCCGGATGAGCGGCATCGCAGCCCGTCTTGAGGCTGTGACGCGCGCGTCTCGAAAGGTACGGCCAGCGGAGTACATTGAGCACTCCGCTCGTTTCTCCTGAGGGAGTGAACTACTGGCTCTGAGATTTCGGTTGTCGCCGGGTCTGGCGGTCAAATGCGCCTCAGCTCTGCCTTAAGCCGCTCGATCTTGAGCCTCGCGCGGCGGGTGGATGTGCGCTTCGTTTCGATCAGGCCGGCAAGGCGCTCGATCATGTTGAGCTGCTCCAGCAGCATTCGGTTGGCGTCTGTCATGCGAGCTCACATTGTCGGACGCGTGGGCGCGGTGGTCAACTACCTCAGGCCGCCTGCATTTCCCTGGATAGAGCGGCCCCTGCCTAGAAGAGAGCGGCCGATATTTCCGAGGGGAACGCCCTACAAAAAGGGCCGAAATCGAACCCAGCGGAAAATGTAAGCAATTTCACAAAAGTGCACAGAAAGTTGGGCTAGCGTAAGCGCGAATTTCCCCGCACCTTTTGCGGTTGAGTGCTGTGATGCATGAGGTGTCCACCAAATTAGGTGGACACCTTGTGATGGCAGACGATGATCAGAAACTGCGGGTCAGGCTTGTTGGCCGG
>NZ_JARWCR020000189.1:0-1200 GCF_029846695.2 Bradyrhizobium nivariense
AGCCTTGACGACCGCACCCCGGATCAAGCCTACTTCGATCTTCCTCCGCTCCGCGCGGCGGCCTAACACCGGCAGAGTCTCCACTTATCGACGCGGAATTTTTGTTCAGACAATCGGGACCGGCTCTCTCTTTCATTTTTGGAACTCACGTGAGCAAAAAGATGGCCCCAACTCCGGGCAATGGGCGGTGAAGCTGGGGCCAATCGGCGTCGCCCTTGGGGAAGGGCATCGGGAAAACTCGGCAATCTGCAAAGCGTTCCGCCTGCCGGCTGTCAGCGATCCTTAACCTTCAAGGTTGACCGTCTCTTCTTGCCTGCTCGCCTTTTTGACTTCAGGACGTCGGCTTGGCTTTTGAAGGCGCGTGCTAAGGCTTGTAGTTCCTGAGATACCTGCCTTTGCAGCGCGCGGCCTTTTCAGCTTGCTTCCGCAGTTGTTTGATCTCCTTCGCCATGGAACACTCCGTTGCGCATCGGAAGTTTGGCCCGCAGATAATTATATCATCTCGCCGCCCGGTGAGGAGCCGGACATACGTGCCCGACCTGTGCAGCTCAAGCCATCCGCGTTCGAAGTCGCGACCGCTACACCAAGGTGCATCGAAAGTTGGGACCTGTAAGCCTGTTGCTTACCGGGCCAGCACTCTATCGCCGCAAGCCCACGTCGTCCAATCGCGCTCTTCGCGCCACTGCTCGAAATCGGCTTCCGTCCGCTTGGATAAGAACGCCGCGCGGCGCGCCTAGGTCGTGCCGGGTTCGGCGCTTGTCACTCCAGAACATCGTATTCGAATGCCACGCCCTCGGGGTCGTTCTCCTCGAACCATTTTTCTGCGGCATCCGCATTGGCGAAGACTTTGATGTGGTCGGCGTCGCCGACCTGCCTGCTCGTGTTGACGTAGACAAAGACGGTCATTGGTCTCTCTTCAGCTTGCGCCGGCCCCAATGCGGCTCTCTGCGGTTCGGGGTGAACTCCCGAACGTGATGGCGGTTCAATGCCCGCATGACGCCGACCCGCGCGAACATCGTCGGGCCGCCAAGATCGGCTACCAGCATCAGCGCCTCGATGGCGGCCTGCCATTCTGGCGCATCATGCTCGCGCTTCGGCAGCTCCGTGATGAAGGTGGCGGCATCGTGCGGGGTGATCAGCTTGCGGCGATCAGACAGCGGGATGGGATCATCGAATGCGCGCGCCAGCCCTTGTCAGGCA
>NZ_JARWCR020000190.1:0-1190 GCF_029846695.2 Bradyrhizobium nivariense
TGAACCGCCCCGGGTTTGCCGGAGGCTCCAACTCCTGAGAGAATGGAGCCATGACGAGCAAGACGACGAACAAGTTTTCACCCGAGGTCCGGACCCGAGCGGTTCGGATGGTTCTGGATCACGCCAGCGAGCACCCGTCGCGCTGGGCGGCAGTGACCTCGATTGCTGCCAAGATCGGCTGCACACCGCAGACGCTGCATGACTGGGTCAGGAAGGCCGAGGTCGACAGCGGGCAGCGGGCCGGCGTTCCGACTGACATGGCCGAGAAGCTGAAGGCGCTCGAGCGAGAGAACCGCGAGCTTCGACAGGCCAACGAGATCCTGCGCAAGGCAAGCGCTTATTTTGCGATGGCGGAGCTCGACCGCCGGTCCAAGCCATGATCACCTTCATCGACGATCATCGTGAGGCGCATGGGGTCGAGCCGATCTGCAAGGTCTTGCCGATCGCCCCCTCGACCTACCACGCCCATGTGGCCAAACGGCGCGATCCGGCAAAGCGGTCGGGGCGCGCCCGGCAGGACGCCGC
The DNA here is from genome assembly GCF_029846695.2 of Bradyrhizobium nivariense. Taxonomy (NCBI): domain Bacteria; kingdom Pseudomonadati; phylum Pseudomonadota; class Alphaproteobacteria; order Hyphomicrobiales; family Nitrobacteraceae; genus Bradyrhizobium; species Bradyrhizobium nivariense. The sequence goes on from NZ_JARWCR020000190.1 coordinate 526, forward strand.
GCTGAAGATCGAGGTTCGGCGCGTCTTCGATCAAAACTTCTCCGTCTACGGCGTGCGCAAGGTCTGGCGTCAGCTGAAGCGCGAAGGCTTCGATGTTGCCCGTTGCACGGTGTCGCGACTGATGCGGGACATGGGTTTGCAAGGGGTCATCCGCGGCAAATCCGTCAAGACCACGATCAGCGACAAGGCCGCGCCATGCCCGCTGGATCACGTCAATCGCCAGTTCAAGGCACCAAGGCCGAACGTCCTGTGGCTCTCCGACTTCACCTATGTCGCGACCTGGAGCGGCTTCGTCTACGTCGCCTTTGTGATCGACGCCTATGCCCGCAGGATCGTGGGCTGGCGGGCCTCCCGCACGGCGCACGCAGGCTTCGTGCTCGATGCGCTGGAGCAGGCCCTGCACGACCGCCGACCGGTCCATCGCGGCGGGCTCGTGCATCATAGCGACAGGGGCAGCCAATACGTCTCTATCAAATACACCGAACGCCTGGCTGAAGCCGGCGTGGAGCCCTCTGTCGGCAGCGTCGGAGATTCCTATGACAACGCTCTCGCCGAAACCATCAACGGTCTCTACAAGGCCGAGGTGATCCATCGGCGCGGACCATGGCGCAGCTTCGAGGCCGTCGAGTTCGCGACGCTGGAATGGGTGGACTGGTTCAACAACC
>NZ_JARWCR020000191.1:0-1156 GCF_029846695.2 Bradyrhizobium nivariense
GGGCTCGGGATGGCATATCGACAGGTTGGGCAACCGGGTTTCGCGGACGCGCTGGTGTCGCGGCGAGGGAAAGGGAGCCCGGTGCTGAGGCGGATTTGCGAGCTGGTCGACTGGGCGGCTGTAGAGCGCGTGCTGCGCGGTCTTCCGGAACCTGAGCGTGGCTCGCCGCCCTATCCACGGCTGGTGATGTTCAAGGCGCTGCTGCTGCAGCAATGGTATGGACTGTCCGATCCGGAACTGGAAGAAGCGCTCGATGACCGCGCCTCGTTCCGCGATTTCTGCGGCTTTGTGCTGAGCGACGAAACACCCGACCACACGACGATCTGGCGCTTCCGCGAGACTTTGCAGCGGGCCGGTCTGGACGAGAAGCTGTTCGCCGAGATCCTGTATCAGATCGACGCGCGCGGACTGGTGCTGCGCCGAGGCACATTGATCGACGCGAGTCTGATTCCGGCGGCAGTGAAGCCGCCGAAGCCACCGAAGGACCCGCTACCGCCCGGCCCGGACGGTCGTGAACCGAGCAAATTGGTCAACAGCGAGCGCGATGCGGATGCGCGATGGACCAAGAAGGGCGGCAAGCGGTACTTCGGCTATAAGGCCCATGTCGGCATCGATCAGGGTTCGGCAATCATCCGCCGCAGCAAGCTGACCGACGCTGCGGTCAACGATACGGTCCCGGCCGACGAGCTGATCTGCGGAGATGAAAAGGCGGTCTATGCTGATCAGGCCTATGACAAGCACGAGCGCCGTAGCGGGCTCGCTGCGCGGGGCATCAAACCGCGGCTGATGTTCCGGCCCAACAAGCATCACCCCCTGACCGAGCGGCAGAAGCGCTTCAACAATGCCGTGGGACGGCGGCGAGCCCCGGTTGAGCAGGTCTTCGCACGTCTCAAATGCGTCTACGGGTGGGCGCGCGCCCGCTATCTGGGATTGGCGCGCAATCAAACCCATCTGCACCTTCTCTGCCTCGCCATGAACCTCAAACGATGGGCGGTGCTGCGGCCCGTAGGGGCTGCGGCATGACTGCATCGCCCCGCCACCACCCCCATCGGCCGCGAAAACGGACCTGCCCACTTCGCGCCCGGCGCCTGAGGTCGTTCAAAAAAGCCCGAAATCGAACTTCACTCCCGCACAAGACATTGCGCAAAGCCCTCGC
>NZ_JARWCR020000192.1:0-1101 GCF_029846695.2 Bradyrhizobium nivariense
AAACTCTTGACGCCAACTCAAACCCCTGAACCAATCACCCATGTCGGTCAAAGCCGCTGCTCATCATCGCGCGAAACAGCTGCTCACGATCGCCTGAAATCGCCGCTCACCATCGCCGAAATACGCAATGGTGATCGACAACCGCCACGACAGAATGTGTTTCGGCATGGAATAAGGACCCCGTTTTCGGGGTGATCGGCATCCAATCGGGGGTCTGACTCATTTCCGATGAAGTTTGCCGGGCGACTGTGGTTCTCAAACGGAGAATCAGCGCCATGCGGACGGGCTTTCAAATCTCATCGCTAGTACCGAGTGGTTTGGTGTTTGATGGTGTAAGTGACTCAATGGATTCGCTTATTCTGTCTGTTAGGTCGGAAGCTGCGGAGGCTCGGTGCCCTTTGTGCGCGACAGCGTCGAGCCGCATCCATAGCCGCTACGTCCGGCACGTTGCCGATTTGCCATCAGCGGGCAGAAAGGTGCGCCTCCGATTACTCACGCGGCGCTTCACATGCGAGGTGCCGCATTGCCGCCGGCGGATCTTCGCGGAGCGGTTCGGAGAAGACATCGTCCCGCTGCGACGGCGCCGGACAGCACGGCTGGAATACATCGTCCATCACTTGGGGTTGGCGCTCGGCGGCCGGCCGGCGGCAAGCTTCGCCAAGCGGCTCATGCTGCCTGTCAGCAACGATACCTTGCTACGGGTGGTCCGTCGGCGGACGGCGATGCCGACAGATCCATTGCTTGTTGTGGGCATCGATGACTGGGCGTTCCGGAGAAACCATCGATACGGGACGATCGTGTGCGATTTGGAGCGTCGGCGGATCGTTACCCTGCTGCCCGACAGGGAGACTGCGACCGTTCGGGCGTGGCTATCGAAGCACCCAGCGATCAACATTGTGTCGCGAGATCGCGGTGGTGGATACGGCGAGGCAGCAGCTAAGGCGCTCCCGAACGCCATCCAGGTCGCCGACCGCTGTAAGCGCTTAGCCGGAACCCTTGCTTCGGGATATGGATAACTATGCGAAGAAGCGTCCGGCTTGGACGGAGGTTTGTGATGGGATTGGACAGCGAAAAGGACGTCCATTCGGACGGCCCATCGGC
>NZ_JARWCR020000193.1:0-1090 GCF_029846695.2 Bradyrhizobium nivariense
GTATAGATCACCGCGCTGCTGGTGGCGGTGTTGCCGGCCGCATCGCTCACCCGGGCCGTCAGCGAGTTGCCGCCCTGGTTCAGCGTGACCGTGCTGCTCCAGCTGCCGTTGCCCTGCACGATCGCGGTGCCGATCGTCGTGGTGCCGTCCAGGATGGTGACGGTGGCGCCGGCATCGGCCACGTCCACCGTGCCGGTGACGGTCTGGCTGACCTGGTTGGTCGAACCTCCGGCGCTGGTGATCGCAACCGTCGGTGCCGCCGTGTCGAGCGTGAAGCTCAGCGATGCGGTCGTCGAACTGTTGCCGGCGGCATCGCTGAACTGCGCCGTGACCTGCTTGGCGCCATCGGCTCCGAGATCGCCGGAAGTCACCGTCAGGCTGACGCTGCCTGCCGTCACGTCGGCCGCCGTGATCGCATGCGTCACCGGGTGTGCCAGCGGCGAGCCGCCCAGCAACAGCTGCACCATATCGCCGATGGCAGCCGTCGGGTTCAGCGCCACCGTGAAGCTCGGCGAGGTCGCTGAGGTGATGTTGTCCGTGCCCGAGGTACCGCTGTCCGAGCCCGCCGTCAGGTCTGGCGTGCCGCCGCTCGGTGCCGCCGTGTCCAAGGTGAAGCTCAGCGACGCCGAACCGGTGTTGCCGAAGCTGTCGGTCTGGCTCGCCACGATGGTGTGCGATCCGTCGGCCAGCCCGCTCGGCGTCAACGACCAAGCCCCTTGCGCATCGGCGGTCACCGTCGTCGCGATCGGGCTGCCGTCGATGGTGAAGTGCACCACGGTGTTGGCGAGCCCGGTGCCGTTCACGGCCGGGCTGGCGGTGACGTGGTCGGTTGCCGAGGTGCCGGTGTCGGAGACCAGAGCTTCGGTCACCGTCGGGCCGGTGGTGCTGACCGTATAGATCACCGCGCTGCTGGTGGCGGTGTTGCCGGCCGCATCGCTCACCCGGGCCGTCAGCGAGTTGCCGCCCTGGTTCAGCGTGACCGTGCTGCTCCAGCTGCCGTTGCCCTGCACGATCGCGGTGCCGATCGTCGTGGTGCCGTCCAGGATGGTGACGGTGGCGCCGGCATCGGCCACGTCCACCGTGCCGGTGA
>NZ_JARWCR020000194.1:0-1034 GCF_029846695.2 Bradyrhizobium nivariense
AGGCGCAGGTGCGCCAAGCGCCGGACGCGGTGGCGGTGGTCTGCGAGGGCGAGCGCGTGAGCTATGGCGAGCTCAATGCACGGGCGAACCGCCTCGCGCATCATCTGGTCGGGCTCGGGGTCAAGCCCGGGGATAGTGTTGCGACAATGCTGGACCGCTCCGTTGCGCTTGTGGTGGCGCAGTTGGCGACCCTGAAGGCGGGGGGAGTTTATGTGCCGATCGATCGCGCTCTTCCATCTGCACGACAAAGCTGGATACTGGCCGACTGTGATGCGCGCTTCGTGCTTAGCGAGAGTGACGATGACGATCTGGTTGACGTGACGATCCCTGTTCTGCCCATTGAGCCGCTCATGGCCGGAACAGGATGTGGTACCGATCCAGGCCTGGCATTGAGCGCCGAGGCCGCCGCTTATGTAATGTACACCTCCGGCTCGACCGGCGTTCCCAAGGGAGTTGTTGTTCCTCATCGTGCTGTCAACCGGCTCGTCATCAACAACGGCTATGCGGAGTTCAGCTCGAGGGATCGTGTGGCATGGCTGGGCAATCCCGCGTTTGATATCAGTACGCTGGAAGTCTGGGCACCGCTGCTACACGGTTCGAGCCTGATTGTGATTCCATACACTGATGTGCTGGAGCCAGAAGTGCTGCGCAGTCTGGTTCAGCAGCACCGCATTACCGTCCTGCATTTGACAGCGGGATTGTTCAGGCAGAGCGCTAATGATCTAGGCCCGGTGCTGGCGAGTTTGCGGTTGCTATTAGTTGGAGGTGATGCGGTTGATGTGGCGGCAGTAGCACGGGTGTTGAGGCAGAACCGACCGCAACATCTCTTGCACTGCTACGGTCCGACCGAGACGACGACCTTAGCGACAGTCTGCGAGATCAACGCGATTGATGAGCCATTCCAGCGGCTTCCGATTGGCCGACCGATCGCGAACACGCAGGTTTACCTGCTGGACGGTCATGCTGAGCCCGTTCCGTTTGGGGCGGTGGGGGAGCTTTACATTGGCGGGGCGGGGGTCGCGGATGGTTATATG
>NZ_JARWCR020000195.1:0-980 GCF_029846695.2 Bradyrhizobium nivariense
CTTGAGCTGGGCACAGCCCCTGATTGGCTTGGTCAGAATGATGTGGGCAGCCTCATAGAGCGCCTCGCGCACGGAAGCGTCCCCATTTTTGCTGATCCGGCCGGAGTAATCGGTCTCGCCTGACTGGTGCTTCTTCGGCGTTAACCCGAACAGCGGCCCCGCCCGCTTCGACGAGGTGAAGCGGGAGGGATCATCGATGGCGCTGGCATAGGTCAACGAGATGACCGGCCCTACGGCCGGGGTCGACATCAGCAGCTTGGCCTTGGCATCCAGCAGCGACATTGCCCGCACCCGCTTCTCAAAACCATTGAACTCGCGCAGCAGCACCGTGTGAACCGCGAGCATCGCCGCGGCGATCGCCTCAAGGGCCGGATGGCCGGTCACCAGCTCCCCGATCCGTGTCGCAAAGCTGCGCTTCGTCGTCTTGCCGACCTTCAAGCCGAAGCCTCGCAAGATCCCCCGCAAGCTGTTCTCGATGTCCTGAAGCTTAGCCTGGATCAACTTGCGCGCGGTCAGCATAGCGCGGGTCTCCTGGGCACTCATCGACTTGCAGTGCACCGGCCGGAACCAGCCGAGCCGCATCAATTGCGCGATGTTGCGGGCGTCGTTGCGATCCGACTTCACCGGCATCGCCTTGAAGGCATTGCTCACGTGGCGTGTCTCCAGAAGCTCGACCGTGAGGCCTGCCTGCTTCATTGCCGCGTAAAGCCACTGTGACAGGGGACCCGCCTCAAGGCCGATCCTGACGAGATCGAACCCAGGCGTACGGAACCAGGCGATTAGTGCCTCCGGTTCGCTGGCTGGCTTGGCCTCCCGAACGATCTTCCCCGTCGCATCAACGACGCACACGCTAGAGCATTCCAATGACACATCGATTCCGGCATAATGGTCCATGGTCGTCTCTCCTCGATGCTTGGAGCAAGGCCTGGCCTCGACTCCGTTACACCATCAATGTGAGGGACGACCGCCAACCTTCCAGC
>NZ_JARWCR020000196.1:0-941 GCF_029846695.2 Bradyrhizobium nivariense
CCTCAGAGGGTGTGATCTATTCGACGGCTCATCGAGCACTATAGCCGAAAGCCGTCGCAGTGTGATTCTCTGGCGATGGCGGATTCGCAGGAGACCACGATGGCAAGCGATGAATTGTTCGGAGCACTGCCGGCGCAATCGAAGCCGCAAGCCGAAGGAGCGCCACTCGGGGCGCCGCGGCTGCGTGAACCCGAACGCGACCAGATCGCATTGCGGGCGGTGGATATCGAGAGCCTGATCGGGGAAGACCATCCGGCGCGCCTGTTCTGGTCGTATGTCGAAGAGCTTGATCTGAGCGAGCTGGAGAACCGGATCAAGGCCAGGGGCGATCATCCGGGTCAGCCCGCGACATCGCCCCGGTTGTTGCTGGCGCTGTGGCTCTTTGCCACGAGCGAGGGCGTCGGCAGCGCGCGGGCGTTGGCGCGGCTGTGCGAGAACCACGATGCCTATCGTTGGCTGTGCGGCGGGGTGTCGGTGAACTATCACATGCTGGCGGACTTCCGGGTTGGTTGCGCCGATCTGCTCGACCGGCTGCTCGGCGAGCATCTGGCGGCACTGGCGCAGGCTGGCCTCGTCAAGCTGGAGACGCTGGCGCAGGACGGGGTCCGGGTCCGGGCCAGCGCGGGAGCCGCCTCGTTCCGGCGCGAGGCGACACTCGATCGGCATCTGGCCCTGGCTGAGACCGTGGTGGAAGATCTCAAGCGCGAGGTCGACGCACGCTCGGACGCCAGCAATCAGCGCGCCCGGGCGGCCAAGGAGCGAGCCGCGCGGGAGCGCAGCGAGCGCCTGAAAGCGGCGCAGACAGCGCTCGCCGAGATCAAGCAGCAGCGCAAGGAGCGCGAAGAAAAGCGCAGCAATGGCAAGAAGCCGAAGGAGGCACGTGCGTCGACGACGGACGCCGATGCACGCGTCATGAAGATGGCCGACGGCGGCTTCCGCCC
>NZ_JARWCR020000197.1:0-937 GCF_029846695.2 Bradyrhizobium nivariense
AGAGCCGGTCCCGATTGTCTGAACAAAAATTCCGCGTCGATAAGTGGAGACTCTGCCGGTGTTAGGCCGCCGCGCGGAGCGGAGGAAGATCGAAGTAGGCTTGATCCGGGGTGCGGTCGTCAAGGCTCGAATGTGGGCGACGGCGATTGTAGAAGTCGAGATATCGGCCGATCGAGTTACGAGCCTCGCTGACGCTTTCATAGGCTCGCAGATAGACCTCCTCGTATTTGACGCTCCGCCACAGCCGCTCAACGAACACGTTGTCCCGCCAGGCTCCTTTGCCATCCATGCTGATGGCGATGCCGTGGCTGGCAAGCAGACCGGTGAACGCCGCGCCCGTGAACTGCGAACCCTGGTCGGTGTTGAAGATTTCCGGCCTGCCATGACGAGCGAGAGCATCCTCCAACGTCTCGACGCAGAAGGCCGCCTCCATCGTGATCGACAGCCGCCACGACAAAACACGACGTGTCGCCCAGTCCAGCACCACGGCGAGATAGACGAAGCCGTGCGCCATCGGAATGTACGTGATGTCCATCGCCCAGACCTGGTTCGGCCGTGCAATCTCCAGGCCTCGCAGCAGATACGGATGGATCTTGTGGCCGGGCTCGGGCTTGGTAGTGCGCGGACGGCGATAAAGCGCCTCTATCCCCATCCGCAGCATCAGCGTCTTCACATGCCGGCGGCCGACCTTGCACCCCTGCAAAGCCAGCAGGCCTCGCAACATACGCGAACCGGCGAAGGGATACTCCAGGTGCAGCCGATCGAGACGCTGCATGATCTCGAGGTCCGCTGAAGAGACCTGACGCGGCAGATAGTACACGCTGCCGCGGCTAATCCTCAAAATCTCCGCCTGTTTCGTGATCGACAGATCGTGTTCACGGTCGATCATCGCTTTGCGCTCAGCAATCCCGCCTTGGTGAGCGCTCCTTCTAAAAAA
>NZ_JARWCR020000198.1:0-930 GCF_029846695.2 Bradyrhizobium nivariense
GCAAACTTGGAAGACATTTGCTCTCGGGCCGAGCGCTGCAACCTTGATCGAGCGGCAATGTCGCCCGGGGCGGGAGGCTGGCCAAAGTGCAATATGTTAGGTCCCGCAATTGCTGATGCAGAATATCTAGTCTTACTGAGTCAGAGTGTCGCGGCCCTTGTCGACAGGAATCATATATTTGAGAAGACTCACTTTTCAGCGTGGGAGACTGAGATGGGTCTGACAAGATCGGGGGACGTAGCGTCGCGGTTTTCGGCGTACATTGAGGGCCTTGCGAGCGTGATCGGACATGCGGGACGAGCCAAACCGCTTCGCGATTACTGTACAGGGCTGATGATGCCGTGCGACCGCAAGAGTGTCGAGCCGATGGCGGCGATGACGGCTCCTGAGCGGACAGCAGCGCAACATCAGGCATTGTTGCATCTTGTCGGTCAAGGCGACTGGTGGATCAGCAGGTGTTGGCCAAGGTCCGTGAGTTAGTGCTGCCGGGCATCGAACGCCATGGAGAGATCGAAGCTTGGATCATCGATGATACGGGCTTTCCTAAGAAGGGGCGGCATTCGGTCGGGGTTGCACGGCAATGTTGCGGTCAGTTGGGCAAGCAAGACAATTGTCAGGTTGCCGTGACGCTTTCGCTCGCGAGCCATCATGCGAGCTTGCCGGTGGCCTATCGGCTCTATCTACCAAGGGAGTGGGGGACGGACCGTGCACGTCGGCGCAAAGCCGGTGTCCCCAAGGAAATCACCTTCAAGACCAAACCGGCAATTGCACTTGATCATTTGCGCTGGGCCTGCGCGGTGGGCTTGCCGCGCGGCGTGGTCCTGATGGACGCCGGCTATGGCACCGACACCGCTCTGCGTGGGAGTATTACCGAACTGGGCCTGAGCTATGTGGCCGGCATCTTGCCACAAACCTCGGTATGGGCGCCCG
>NZ_JARWCR020000199.1:0-923 GCF_029846695.2 Bradyrhizobium nivariense
TAGCCCGTCCTATTCGTGAGAGTGCGGTTTTTGGTCGGATTGATGCGGCCGCACATCTCCTCTGACGAGGCGCACAGGACTGCCTTCGGCTTTTCACCGCCTGACGACCCGTACTTTGCAACGCGCTTGAGGGATGGGTTGGGCGAACGGGGCGCACGCCCCGCCGGTCAAGGACCGAGCGGCAGCAGCGCGCCTGGCAAGCAGCGGATCAGGTCGGCTTCGGGACATGCCGCGGCGAACGCAAGGCGAATGCGGCTCGTGGTCTCGACGACCCGGGCGGCGATTTTCAGGAGACGAAGACGCAGCGTCGCGAACTCGGCTGTGGCCAATTCCCGGACTTTGGGAATGGCGTCGCGCACGGTCAGCATCAGCCAATAAGCGGCCGTATGGAGCACGAGACGGACCTGGTTGGCGAGCGCCGAACGGCAACTGGTGCGATCGGAGGCAAGCTGCGTCTTATGCAGCTTGATCAGATTCTCAGCTTGGCCGCGCGCGCAATACAGGCTGTCGTAGATCCACTCGGCCGAGCCGACATCGAGGCTGGTGACGACGAAGCGGATGTCGAGACCGAGCATCGTCGCCTCTATACGGGCGACGGTGCGCCGTTCGCGATCCCAGGACTTTGCCTTGTGGCGCGTCTCGGTATAGCCGCGCAGAACAGGCAGGTTCTCGATGGCGCGTCGCGTGCGGATGTCGTCAGCGACCTCGTCGACTTTTCTGGCGAGAGGCTTGGTACCGGACAGACCGAAGATGTAGTCGATGCCGTTGTTCTCGCACCACGTCATCGCCTCCGGCCGAGCATAGTGCCCGTCGCCACGGAACGTAATTCGCGTCTTGTGCCATCGCGTGCGGATGTGCCGTACCAGGCGTCGAAGATGGGCACGCACCTCGACGCCGCCCGGCGTCTTGCCGGGCCGCAGCAC
>NZ_JARWCR020000200.1:0-916 GCF_029846695.2 Bradyrhizobium nivariense
CTCTCACGCCCGGATTGCCGCCAGGAGCGGCTTGATGCCGACGATGTTCATTACGCGCGTGAGGTTGTAGGCGAGTACGTTCAGCGCCATTTCGGTCGCGACATTGGGCAACCGCTTCATTAGAAAGTGTGTTGCACCCATCCGCATCTTCAGTGTGGCGAACGGATGCTCGACGGTTTCGCGGCGCACACGCATGGCTTGCGGGTTCTGATCGAGCCGCGCCTGCGCGGCCTCGACGACGTGTTCGTGTTCCCAGCGTTTGATGCGGCGCTCGTTGGACGTCGTGCACTGATCCTTGAACGGGCATGTGCGGCACGCCTTCGTCAAGTAAATCCGCATTTTCTGGCCATCTTCATCAGCGGTGAAGTGGTGCGCCAGCTTCTCGTCGGCCGGGCAGCGATAGACGTCGTCCTTGGCCAAATAGACAAAATCAGGTTTCCCAAAGCGGCCTGCCGACTTGGCTCCCGAAGTTTGCGGCTTGGGTAGCGTGACCGCGACCCCGGCCTGTTCGCATGCCAGGATTTCCTCACCTTTAAAGTAGCCCCGATCCGCAACGACGTCCAAGTTATCGCTGCGCAGCGCGGCTTTCGCCGCCTGCGCCATCGTCGCCAGTTGCGATCTATCGGTGCCGACGTTGGTGACCTCGTGCGCGACAATCAGATGGTTCGTGGTGTCGACCGCACTTTGTACGTTGTAGGCGACCATGCCTGAGCCGCGCCCGCTCGTTGCCATCGAGCGGCAATCGGGATCGGTCAGCGATATCTGCTTGTCGGGCGAGGCGAGCAATGCCTTTTCAATCGCGGCCAGCCGTTTCACTTCTTCTTCGAGCTTCGCCAGCTTTTCCCTAAGCCGCGTCTTGGTCAGCAGCACCGTTTCCGACGGCTCTTCTCCTGCGGCAGTCTGGCGGTCGGCGGTG
>NZ_JARWCR020000201.1:0-878 GCF_029846695.2 Bradyrhizobium nivariense
AAGTTAAACCCGTCGGCGGGCGGATCGATGACGAGGGTGCCCCCGTTTCCATCGCTTGAGAGATTGAACGTGGAATGGGTGTAGTCGCCGGCCAGCGTGATATGCGCGATGTGGTTCTGGGCGTCCGAGACGGTGAGGACCCCGCCCGATGTGTTGCCAGAATAGGCGACCTTCGTGCCTGATCCGAACGAGATGTCCTTGAGATCAAGAATGTCCGAGCTGGACGGGTCACCGTTACCGGAAAGGCCGTAAATCGCGCCAGTAAATTGCGTGGAATGATCGAGAGTGAGGGTACCGGTGACGCCCTTGAACGTGACCGATCCAGAAGCTGCTCCAGTCAGTTCGAGCGACGCTGCTGGCTCGATGACGGTCGCTTGGCTCAGGTTGCCGAGAGCAAGAGTGATCTTTCCAGAAATATCAAGTACGGTCGATGAGCTATTGATTACGCCATCGCCGTTGAGATCCTGGTGCAGCACCGTCTCGATCGATTTCAAGGATGCGCTCGTCCCTGAGACATTGCTGAGCAAATTCGAGGTGAAGTTGCCGTTGCTGTCGGCGGTCCACACCGTGAAGACACCGGTCGAGGTGTTCTTCCAGGCGACGTCGTAGCCGCTGGAGGTCGCCTCCGCCGCGATCGGCGTCCAATTGCTGAACTGGCCTGCCACATAGGCCGCACCATTGAACTTCAGCACAGGCCCGCTTCCACCGCTTGTCGGATCGAGGAGGTAGTTGCTGCCGGCCTGCACCAGGCTGGTCGCGCCCGACGCCTCAACGATTGTCGTGCGCAGCCCGATCACGCCATCGCCGTTGAGGTCCTGCTGAAACAGCGTCTCGATCGACTGGAAAGCTGCGCTTGTTCCGGAGACATTGCTCAGGAG
>NZ_JARWCR020000202.1:0-868 GCF_029846695.2 Bradyrhizobium nivariense
GAACAATTCATCGCTTGCCATCGTGGTCTCCTGCGAATCCGCCATCGCCAGAGAATCACACTGCGACGGCTTTCGGCTATAGTGCTCGATGAGCCGTCGAATAGATCACACCCTCTGAGGTGGCCGCCTCTTCGGCGGCCCTCGAAGGGCGACGGCCCGGCTGATCGCCGCGCGGAAGCGTCCGGGCCGTACATCCTTCGAGGCTCGCGAGAGCTCGCACCTCAGGATGACGGATAGAGACCGTCATCTACTCCGGTATCTCCCCAAAATTCTTGCCGACCGGCAGCACCGCATGCCGGATCAGCCGCGAGTCCTCCACCGCCGCCTGCCTGTGCTTCACCGCTTCGCGATAGACGGGATCGCGGATCATCTCGACGAAGGCGGCGACGCCAGGGTATTCGGCGATGAAGCAGTGGTCCCAGCGTTCGCCCTCGGGGCCGATCAGCATCAGCTCGAACCTGCCCTGCCAGACGATGCGGCCGCCGAGGCGTTCAAACACCGGGCCGCTCTCGCGGCCATAGGCCGCATAGGCTTCCGCGCCGCTCGCCTTGCGGCCGTCGGGATAGGCCGCCTCCTTGCGCAGCCGCACCAGGTTGAGCATGTGGATCGGGCCGGGACGGTCGTTATCCCGGAACTGCGCAAAGATCTCCTTGGTCGGATCGATGTGGCCCATCTGAGCTCCCTCGTGAGTTCCCTCTTATTGCTTCCAATCCTAGCTCCGCCGCCTGGCCGGCGGAACTGCGGCCAGCGAATGCCGCACCTCCTAATCACGCGTTAAGCTCTGGGTAACCGGGCCTTAAACAGCGACCGCTAGCGTGCGGCGGGGCGGGCTGACCGGGCGTTTTGCGTATGGGGTTGGGAAAGAAAA
>NZ_JARWCR020000203.1:0-836 GCF_029846695.2 Bradyrhizobium nivariense
TTGGAGGTGAAGTTGCCGTTGCTGTCGGCGGTCCACACCGTGAAGACACCGGTCGAGGTGTTCTTCCAGGCGACATCGTAGCCGCTGGAGGTCGCCTCCGCAGCGATCGGCGTCCAATTGCTGAACTGGCCTGCCACATAGGCCGCACCATTGAACTTCAGCACAGGCCCGTTTCCACCGCTTGTCGGATCGAGGAGGTAGTTGCTGCCGGCCTGCACCAGGCTGGTCGCACCGGCGGCCTCGATGGTCGTCGTGCGCAGCCCGATCACGCCATCGCCGTTGAGGTCCTGCTGAAACAGCGTCTCGATCGACTCAAAAGCTGTGCTTGTTCCGGAGACATTGCTCAGGAGGTTGGAGGTGAAGTTGCCGTTGCTGTCGGCGGTCCACACCGTGAAGACACCGGTCGAGGTGTTCTTCCAGGCGACGTCGTAGCCGCTGGAGGTCGCCTCCGCCGCGATCGGCGTCCAGTTGCTGAACTGGCCTGCCACATAGGCCGCACCATTGAACTTCAGCACAGGCCCGCTTCCACCGCTTGTCGGATCGAGGAGGTAGTTGCTGCCGGCCTGCACCAGGCTGGTTGCACCTGATGCCTCAATGGTCGTCGTGCGCAGCCCGATCACGCCATCGCCATTGAGGTCCTGCTGGAACAGCGTCTCGATCGACTGGAAAGCTACGCTCGTTCCGGAGACATTGCTCAGGAGGTTGGAGATGAAGTTGCCGTTGCTGTCGGCGGTCCACACCGTGAAGACACCGGTCGAGGTGTTCTTCCAGGCGACATCGTAGCCGCTGGAGGTCGCCTCCGCCGCGATCGGCGTCCAATTGCTGAACTGGCCCGC
>NZ_JARWCR020000204.1:0-828 GCF_029846695.2 Bradyrhizobium nivariense
ACCAGGGCAAGCACTCTGAGGCCCGCGCTCTGCTCGCGCCGGTCTACGGCTGGTTCACCGAGGGCTTCGACACCCGTGACCTAAAGGAAGCGAAGGCGCTGCTCGACGAGCTCTCGTGATAAGGCCACCGAAATGACCAACAACTTCCGGTATTGGCCGATTTTGTTGCAGAAGTATTTTTGGGTGCTGACAGAAAATTCCTAGAGCCGCTGATGCGTCTTGCGCCTCGCGACGTGAGGGACCTGATCATTTCGCGGCAAAACGACCACCGGCCTTCTTATTGGCGGCACGGAGTATCACAGTGGCGAAGTTGCCCAAAACTAGGTGTTTGCGAGATTTTTGGCGTCGTTGGATTTTCGACTTTTGCGACAAAATCGGCCCGTTTGAGACATGCCCGCCTAACCTGAGAATGTCCGTTCACCGGGGTTGCTCGCCGCACAATCAACCCCTCAGTCGAGCCTTGTGCGAATAGGAGGTAGGAGCGGCATCAGGTAGCACTTGAAATTGTTTCTAAGACCAGGAGTTAGCAACCGGCTGCGGTTCTAATGCCGACACGCCACGTAGCTTTTGCGCAAATCTAACGCACTTCAGTCGTCTCGCTCGCGGGCGCCTAGCTCCTTCAGCGCAGACAATTGCTCACTGAACTTGCGCGTATGAGCGCATTGGAGAAAGTGCAGAGCGTCGAAAAGCAGATGCGCCAATGAGCTGCTGCCGGTTTGATGGACGGCTGGTTAAGCTAATCCCACCTTGCGCTCGAACTCAACAGGGCTGAGATATCCGATCGTCGAATGACGGCGGATGGCATTGTAGAACCGCTCGATATAGTCG
>NZ_JARWCR020000205.1:0-828 GCF_029846695.2 Bradyrhizobium nivariense
GATTGCCGTCCGGCAGATAGCGCGCCAGGTCGCCGGTCCGGTACAGCCGGTCGCCTTCCACAAAGGGACTGGCGATGAACCGCTCCGCCGTCAGCTCGGGCCGGTTCAGATAGCCGCGCGCGACCCCCGCCCCGCCGATGTAAAGCTCCCCCACCGCCCCAAACGGAACGGGCTCAGCATGACCGTCCAGCAGATAGATCCGCGTGTTGGCAATCGGGCGGCCAATCGGGACAACTGACCCGTCAAATCCAGCGGGATAAAGCCAAGCTGTCGAGTCAATCGTGGCCTCAGTAGGTCCATAGAGATTGACAAGTGGCTGCGATGCCAATTGCAGCCATCTAGTGGCCAGTTCTTTTCTAAGGACCTCTCCACCACAGAATATGTAGCGCAGAGAATCGATTTGCTTTTGCTCGACGTCAGTGACCGTGAGCAATGCTGAAAGAAGCGATGGAACCAATTGCAGAACCGTTACTCGGTACTTATCCAGTAGATCTAAAATTGTTCGAATATCTAATTGTCGGTCGAGAGGAAGAAGAACTGAGTGTGCCCCAATCGACAAAGCTGTCCATAGCTCCCATACGGCGGCATCAAAAGCGGGGGAGGTTCGCTGCAAGAAAACGTCGTGGGTACCGAATTGGAAGCGATTCACCTGCCAGGTCGTATGATTCACCAATCCGCGATGCTCGACCATGACGCCCTTGGGCGTACCGGTTGATCCTGAGGTGTAGATCACATAGGCGAGATGGCGCGAGGTCAGGCCGAGGGCGCGTGGGTCCGGATTGGATTCCGGCAGGTTCGCCCAGGCCGGCGTCGCCGTCGCCAGATCGA
>NZ_JARWCR020000206.1:0-826 GCF_029846695.2 Bradyrhizobium nivariense
CTAGGGTCTGTTGGGATTCATCGGGAGTTTATCACGGCTGCGGCCAGATGGATCATGGCTGCGAAGCTTTGATCGGTCTTATCTGCGCGCAACGGGATACGTTTGAATTCCTTGAGCTTGCAGAAGAAGTTTTCGATTAGATGACGCCATTTGTACATCTCCTCGTCGATAGCGCGCGGTTGTGCGCGGCGCGGATGCTGGGAGATGACGACCTTGGCGCCGCGTTCGTCGAGATCGGCGATGATGGCGTTGCTGTCGAAGGCCTTGTCGGCGATCAGCGCATCGAAGGCCAACCCCTCAATGAGCGGCGGAACACCGACGGTGTCGAAGCGCTGTCCGGGCAGCAGCACGAAACGCACGAGATTGCCGAGCGCATCGGTGAGTGCCAGGATTTTTGTGCTCATGCCGCCTTTCGAACGGCCGATGGCCTGGCTTTGAGTCCCCCTTTTGCGCCCTGCCCGTGGCGGTGGACCTTGACGATGGTGGCGTCGACCATGGCGTACTCCATGTCCGGCTCTTCCGAGACCGCGTCGAACAGGCGCTTCCACACATCTGCCTTCACCCAGTCGCGGAAGCGCGTGTACACGCTATTCCAATGCCCGAAAGCGCGCGGCAGATCACGCCATGGACTACCGGTCCGGGCAATCCACAACACCGCTTCAACGAACAGCCGGTTGTTCTTGCCACTGCGTCCGGGATCGCTCGGCTTGCCTAGACAAAGCGGTTCCATCTTCGCCCATTGGGCGTCATTCAAAACGAATCGGTCCATCCCGAGCTTGAATCACAGCCGAGCTCAAATGAGAATCCTGAATCCCAACAGACCCTA
>NZ_JARWCR020000207.1:0-823 GCF_029846695.2 Bradyrhizobium nivariense
TGCGGGCGGTGGCTATTGTAGTCATGGGCCCACGCCGCAATCCTGGTTCGGGCGTGATCAAGGCCGAAGAACAGGGTTTCGTTGAGAAGCTCGTCTCGCATCCGGCCGTTGAAGCTTTCACAGAAGCCGTTCTGCATCGGTTTGCCTGGCGCGATAAAGTGCCAGGCAATCTGGTTGTCCTCTGACCAAGTCAGAATGGCGTTGCAGGTGAACTCGGTGCCGTTGTCCGAGACGATCATGCCAGGCTTGCCGCGGCGACCAATCAACGCCGTCAGCTCGCGCGCCACCCGCCGTCCCGGGATCGAAGTATCGGGGATCGCCGCCAGGCATTCCCGGGTCACGTCATCGACGATGTTGAGG
The DNA here is from genome assembly GCF_029846695.2 of Bradyrhizobium nivariense. Classification (NCBI taxonomy): domain Bacteria; kingdom Pseudomonadati; phylum Pseudomonadota; class Alphaproteobacteria; order Hyphomicrobiales; family Nitrobacteraceae; genus Bradyrhizobium; species Bradyrhizobium nivariense. The sequence goes on from NZ_JARWCR020000207.1 coordinate 361, forward strand.
ATCCGGAACCGGCGCCCATTGGCAAACTGGTCATGGACAAAATCCAGCGACCAACGGGCATTCGGCCGGGCCTCGAGCAGGATCGGCGCCCGGGTGCCGACCGCGCGGCGGCGAGCCCGGCGCTTACGCACGCTGAGGCCTTCCTCCCGATAAAGCCGGTAGATACGGTTCAGCCCGGACGGCTCGCCATGCTGACGCAGCAGCACGAATAACCGCCGATAGCCGAAGCGCCGGCGGGCGTTGGCCAGTTCGCGCAGTTGGACCCGCAGTTCGGCATCGGGCGGCCGGCTCGACCGATAACGGATCATCTTGCGGTCGGCGCTGACGATGATGCAGGCCCGCCGTTCTGACAGTCCCAATTCGGCCTGCAGATGCGCGACAGCTTCGCGCTTGGCGGCGGGCCCTACCATTTTTTTGAAAGAAGCTCACGCAGCGCCGCCGCATCCAGCATCTGCTCGGCCAA
>NZ_JARWCR020000208.1:0-803 GCF_029846695.2 Bradyrhizobium nivariense
GAGCTATCGCCAAATTTTGGTGACGGCCGGGCCGGTCAGGCGGCGGCGGTTATGGGCTGACGGTCGGTCGGCTTGGCGATGACCTCGATCCCGTCGTTGAATGTCACACCAAGAACGAGTTTTGGCAACTGGTTGTGGCCATCGAGACGGCGCCAGCTTTTCTGCGCGCCCTCGACGAGTTTGAAGACCATGGCGAGCGCGGTCCCGTTCGACAGACACCCCTTCGATCGGATGGTGCGGTGGCGCACGGTGGCGAAGGTGCTTTCGATGGGGTTGGTCGTCCGCAAGTGTTTCCAGTGCTCGGCCGGGAAGTCGTAGAATGCGAGCAGCGTGTCTCGATCCTTGCTCAGGCAGTCGGCCGCCTTCTCGTATTTCAGCGCGTAGCTCTCGATGAAGGCGTCGAACGCCAGCTCGGCGGCGACCTTCGTTTCAGCCATCCAGATCTCCTGCAACGCGCGCTTGGCTTTCTGCTGCTGGCTCTTCGGCAGCTTGGCGAGCACGTTGGCAGTCTTGTGTACCCAGCAGCGCTGCTCGCGCGTTTTCGGCCAGACCTCGCCGGCGGCCTTCCAGAACCCGAGCGCGCCATCGGCGATGGCGAGCTGCGGCGGCACGTCGAGCCCGCGCCGCTTCAGATCGAGCAGCAGATCGCGCCAGTCGTGTGCGCTCTCGCGAGTGCCATCGGTGAAGCCGACCAGTTCCTTGCGGCCTTCCGGCGTCGCACCGATCAGCACGAGGATGCACTGCTTTTCGTCCTCGAGCCGCGCCTCCAGATGGATGCCATCGGCCCAGATGTAAACGTAGCG
>NZ_JARWCR020000209.1:0-782 GCF_029846695.2 Bradyrhizobium nivariense
AAGTTCGGCCGCGAAGTCCGAGAAGCTGCGGCCAGATCAGTATCACTTGCCGCTGGAAGACGTGGAGATCGCGCAAGGCATCCTGGACGCGGCGCAGGAGAGAGCTGAGGCTGTGATCCAGGGTCGATCGCGGAGCGTGCCGGAAGGTTCTCATCGCAATCGCGGCTGCTTGCCGCCCATTTGCCTCGGGTGGAACGGATCATCGAGCCTGCGAGCACGCTGTGTCCGTGCGGTTGCGGCGCCATGACGAAGATCGGCGAGGACGTCAGCAAACGCCTCGACGTGATCCCGGCGCAATGGCGCGTGCTGGTCACGCGCCGCCCGAAATACATCTGTCGCCGCTGCTCGGGCCCTGTCGTGCAGGCCCACGCACCGGAGCACGTCGTGCCTGGTGGGGCTGCCGACCGAAGCGGCCATTGCGCACGTGATCGTCTCCAAGTTTGGCGACCATACGCCGTTTTACCGTCAGGCCGAGATCTATGCTCGGCAGGGGATCCGGCTTGATCGGGCGACACTGGGCAACTGGTCCGGCCGCGCCTGCTTCCATCTCCAACCCGTAGCGGACCACATGCGTCGCCATTTGGAGAGGGCAGATCGTCTGTTCATGGACGAACCACGGCACCGGTGCTCGATCCCGGACGTGGCCAAACGAAGAAAGGCTACTTCTGGGCGATCGTCTCCGAAGACCGCGGCCACAGCGGCCCAAGTCCTCCGATCGTGCTGTTCCGATATGCCCCCGGTCGCAGCGGCGCCTTCGCGGAGCAGTTCCTGCATGGCTTTAA
>NZ_JARWCR020000210.1:0-767 GCF_029846695.2 Bradyrhizobium nivariense
ACGGCGATAGCGGGGTGGCAGGGTCAACATGATCAACTCGCGTCAGGGCCCGCCTACCAACGCATGATCAAAACCAACAGATCATCTTCGGGCCAGCACCTAAGCCAGATCGACCCTACGCACGAAAATAACAAAATCGCCTTGACGAGTAGCGCAAACCAGTTTGCCTTGAATGTGGCGTGGATATTTCTGCTCGCAAGAAATTGATTCACACTATGCCACTGAACACGGATCGACCGATTAATCGCGCAATGGTTGTCGGATGTACCATTTCCGCCACGCGCAACTATCTGAAGTCACAGAGGCCAAGAAGATTAAATCCCCTATTTAGCAACACTCGTGCCAAGACGCTTAAGTTGTGCACGCATTCGAGGCCGCCATTCTTCGAATTTCGTACGTCGAGCACCTCCTACAAACTCCCATAGCGCTCGCTGCTCCGCAGGTGCCCAAATCCCGCGACTTCGTGCCTTGCCGCTTTTTGGACGCCGGTCAGTGGAGCGTGCGGAGCGTCTCTCGTTGCCGGCGTCCAAAAACCTATACAATAGCGGCCATTCAGCGCTATCAGAAGCTCCATGAAAACCGAGGTGTAGAGCGCTATCGCTGTAAGATTGTGGAGGAGTGCCGGTTAGGCTAGAATTGGGTACTGCTGGGGCAGCTATGTCAGAGGAGCTGACTATGGCCAAAAGCATTCTTGTTAGTTTTGCTATCCTCACTCTCGCCACTTCTGCCGCTTTGGCCGCGCAGCGGACGCATCATCGCCAACCGAT
>NZ_JARWCR020000211.1:0-756 GCF_029846695.2 Bradyrhizobium nivariense
GTAGGTCGACGACCACGGAAGCAGTTCGTCCAGTCGCGCCGCAGGCCAGCCATTGATGAGCTTCGCGAGGACGTCGGAGAGCCAGTGCTCGGCACTGACGCCATTGAGCTTACAGGTCTCGATTAACAAAGCCAGAACTGCCCAATTCTCGGCGCCCTCGTCGCAACCGGCAAAAAGGGAGTTCTTGGCGTTGAGCTTGATCGGCCGCATCGCACGCTCGACAGCATTCGTGTCCATCTCGATGCGGCCGTCATCAAGGTAGAGCGTCAGGCCATCCCAATGACGCAGCGCGTAACGCAAGGCCTTCGCCGTGTCGCTCTTCTGCGCAAGGTGATCAAGCTTGGCCTCAAACCACTGCTTCAAGGCTGTAACCAGAGGTCGGGCATGCGCCCGCCTGCCAGCACGGCGCTCGGCATCTGATCGGCCGCGGAGCGCTTTCTCGACCGCGTAAAGCTGGGCGATGCGCTCAAGAGCCTCGCAGGCAACCGGAGCTGGCGCCGGAGCAGCCTCGCGCCCGATCTTCACAAACTAGCGCCTCAGATGCGACCAGCAGAAGGCGAGCGTCCCGGACAGGGCGTGCGCACGCGTCTCTCGGGTCATGGTCTTGTAAGCCTGATAGCCGTCGCAGTGAGCTATGCGGGATTTTGGGTGACGGGGTGATCAGGCGGCGTGGTTTGCCGGCGCTTGGATGACCTCGATGCCGTCGTTGAATCTGACACCTGCGATGATCTTCGGCAACTGGTTTGTGCCTTTGAG
>NZ_JARWCR020000212.1:0-753 GCF_029846695.2 Bradyrhizobium nivariense
CCGGCAGATAGCGCGCCAGGTCGCCGGTCCGGTACAGCCGGTCGCCTTCCACAAAGGGACTGGCGATGAACCGCTCCGCCGCCAGCTCGGGCCGGTTCAGATAGCCGCGCGCGACCCCGGCCCCGCCGATGTAAAGCTCCCCCACCGCCCCAAACGGAACGGGCTCAGCATGACCGTCCAGCAGGTAGATCCGCGTGTTGGCAATCGGGCGGCCAATATGCGGCACAACGTTGTCGATGAAGAGCCGGCCCGAGGTCGCCACGACCGTAGCTTCAGTAGGGCCATAGTTGTTTATTAGCTTGTGAGGCGAAGCTAGAGGCGCAGGCACACGCTGGAGACGACCACCGCCAACAAGCAAGTACTCCAATCTGGAATTTACCAGCCTATCTTCCAACGCCATCGTGGCCAGCGGCGTGATCAAAAAGGCGACGTCCAGCGATTGATCACGCCACCATTGTAGCAGAAGGAGAGAATCTCCCGCCAATGCTCTTGGGGGGAGCAGCAATGTGCTGCGGTTACATAGCGCAGACCATAGCTCCCAAGTGCTGGCATCGAATGCTACTCCAGCCGCGAGCGCACAGCAGGTTTCTGGCTGGGGACAAAAGGTTTGCACATGCCATGCTATGAGATTGACCAATCCGCGATGCTCGACCATGACGCCCTTTGGCGTACCGGTTGATCCTGAGGTGTAGATCACATAGGCGAGATGGCGCGAGGTCAGGCCGAGGGCGCGTGGGTCCGGATTGGATTCCG
>NZ_JARWCR020000213.1:0-738 GCF_029846695.2 Bradyrhizobium nivariense
CCGTTCGGTCGGTCTCGTTCATGGCGCAGGCCGTAGTTTTCCGGGCGGGACCCGCCGTTTCCAGTTAAGCTTTATCGGATATACCCGCTCTCCGTGAGTCGGACTTTTGATCATCGAGCCGAAGCCGAAGAGGCAATGAGGCGAGCCGTAGCGGCCACAAGCGCGCTTGATCGCTTGAAGCGGCTGCGCGTTGCATTGGCATGGAATGACCTAGCACGCGACGGGACGTCGCACGGTGAGCACAAGCGGGACTCCGTCGCATGAAGTACGCCGCCGAACGTACATTCGTCGATCCCGACGCCGCCGCGCGCAAGCTGGTCGAGATCGCCAATGCCGTCGATCAACGGCCCCTTTCTGTATCAGACTGTCGTACCCCCGCAGCGGTAGTCCTGTTTAGTTTCTCTAGAGCCAGAGTTGTACTAGCATTACTGCGCAAAACTCGTTTTGATTGAATGCACCCGCGCGGGCTGCGGCGGAACCGGACAACTGAGCCGGCAGTCGCAAGAACAAGGGCCGGCGGCGTTATACCGTCGGCCTTGTCTCGTCGGGCTATTTGGCCCAAGTCGAGGATGGCACATTTGCTCGGCTGATTGTGACGGGCAAAGCACAAATGCCTGACAAGGGCTGGCGCGCGCATTCGATGATCCCATCCCGCTGTCTGATCGCCGCAAGCTGATCACCCCGCACGATGCCGCCACCTTCATCACGGAGCTGCCGAAGCGCGAGCATGATGCGCCA
>NZ_JARWCR020000214.1:0-698 GCF_029846695.2 Bradyrhizobium nivariense
TGACCCAGGCTGTGTAAAAACGCGGCTCCGCATCACCTCCATGCAACGAAGGCGGCCGTCGGTGTCGCTATTGAGTTCGCTGCCCGCGCCTCACGCCCGCATGGCTGCCAGCAATGGCTCGACGCCGAGGATATTCAGCACACGGGTGAGATTGTAGCTGAGTACGTTCAGCGCCATCTCGGTCGCCACCTTCGGCAGCGTCTTCATCAGAAAGTGCGTCGCACCCATCCGCATCTTCAGCGTGGCGAACGGATGCTCGACGGTTTCGCGGCGCACACGCATGGCTTGGGGATTCTGATCGAGCCGCGTCTGCGCGGCCTCGACGACGTGTTCGTGTTCCCAGCGTCTGATACGGCGCTCGTTGGACGTTGTGCACTGATCCTTGAGCGGGCAAGTGCGGCACGCTTTGGTCAAGTAGATCCGCATTTTCTGGCCATCTTCATCAGCGGTGAAGTGGTGCGACAGCTTCTCGCCGGCCGGGCAGCGATAGACATCGTCCTTGGCCAAATAGACAAAATCAGGCTTCCCAAAGCGGCCTGCCGACTTGGCTCCCGAGGTTTGCGGCTTGGGTAGCGTGACTGCCACGCTGGCCTGTTCACAGGCCAGGATTTCCTCGCCCTTAAAGTAACCCCGATCCGCAACGACGTCCAAAGTATCGCTGCGCAACGCGGCTTTCGCCGCCTGCGCCATCGCCGCCA
>NZ_JARWCR020000215.1:0-694 GCF_029846695.2 Bradyrhizobium nivariense
TTTCAAGATGAGCGAGCTGGGGATCATTCAATTCCCAGATTTAGCCCACAAGACCGGTACGGTTGTCGAAGTCAGCATTCGCACCACCGGCCTGACGGTGCTGTTCGATGGTGCCACAAGACCGACCATCTTAGACCAAATCTATATAGCTCTTTTGTCCGAGTAGCAGTTTTCGGACAGCCCCCCTTCCTTCTCTGACTGCCGTTCGAGCCGACAATCCCGATGGCCGTCCGTACTCGCAGTTGGGCCAACGGCGACGTCGACCCGTAAATTTCCCAAGTGCCGGCAACCAGGCGCACTGGTTAAGTGGCGGCAGGTTGAGCGCCGCTCCATGAAAACACAAAAGCCAAAGCAATGGGCCGACCGCGAGGTCCGGCAATTGGTCAAGCTCGCCCGGCAGGGCGTTGGCACAACGAAGATAGCCGCCGAACTGGGCCGCCACGCCGGATCGGTGAGGCGAATGGCACGAACGATGGGAATACTGGTTAAGAAGTAGCCGTCGATGTCCGGTTTACCGCCAAAATCGGCCGAAGAGCGGATGGCCTCCGAGGTCGCAGATGGGCCACAGCACAAAGTCGCTGCGCTCCAGCCCGCTGCGCGGGACCAAGAACCGAGAGGCCGGTAGCCGATCCGAGAGGACGGCGATAGCGGGGTGGCAGGGTCAACATGATCAACTCGCGTCAGGGCCCGCCTA
>NZ_JARWCR020000216.1:0-656 GCF_029846695.2 Bradyrhizobium nivariense
CCTGGGCGAACCTGCCGGAATCCAATCCGGACCCACGCGCCCTCGGCCTGACCTCGCGCCATCTCGCCTATGTGATCTACACCTCAGGATCAACCGGTACGCCAAAGGGCGTCATGGTCGAGCATCGGGGGATGACCAATTATCTGTCCTGGGCCTGCCAGGCTTACGCGCCCAGATCATCCTCCGTGGTCTCCTCTGCTGTGGCGTTCGATGCGACAATTACCAGCCTATTTGCGCCTCTGATCTGTGGTGGCCATGTACAGCTTGTCATGGAGGGAGATGAGGTCGAGGGGCTAAAGGGAAAAATCAGCTCGGAGTGCGGCCTCATCAAGATTACCCCGAGCCATCTGGATGCCCTTGGGCAACAGATGCTGGCGGACTCCGCTGGTAGCCGAATTGGTTTGTTTATTATCGGCGGTGAAGCGCTGTCGCAGTCGACAGTCGAGCTGTGGCGCAGGATCCAGCCCTCGGCCAGAATGGTGAATGAATACGGCCCAACCGAAACGGTTGTCGGTTGTATCTCTTATAACGTTCCGGCAGAACCGGCCGCATCCACGAACATCCCGATTGGCCGACCGATCGCCAACACGCGGATCTATCTGCTGGACGGTCATGCTGAGCCCGTTCCGTTTGGGGCGGTGGGGGAGCTTTACATC
>NZ_JARWCR020000217.1:0-649 GCF_029846695.2 Bradyrhizobium nivariense
GCTCCTGGAGCCCATCGGCAACATCCCGCCGGCCGAAGCCGAGCAACGCTACTACGCCATGCTGGAACAACCGGCCATGGCGGCATAACTTAAACCAAATGGCCTCCGGCAAAGCCGGGGCGGTTCACCTGCCCGCTCGGGCTCGCGGGTGGCATCATTGGAGTTGCCCTCGCCCAAAGCTATTTTGGCGTTTTGCCTCGGTCGCCATGCCGCTGAGCTTTTGAAACTTACTTTGTTGCGTCCCGTCGAGGCACGTGCATCATGAGCCTGCTGTCGGCGGCGGCGCCGATACGCTCTGCCCCCGTGCTGCGGATTCAGGTGCGGACCTCCGGTCAGCACGGGGGCCGATTAGTAGGGCCTAGCCTCCGATGTCCGCAACCATTGCTCCTTTACGGGCGCGCCGTGGGGGGCGGTTGAAGCACCATCAAAATCGCCTCGCGTGCGGACTGGCACTCCACTTGCTCTGCAATGTCCAATCCGTCAGACCCAAGGTGGGCCTGTTTCATATTGAGGCGAGCCGATGTGAGCTGCTGCCGGTTTGATGGACGGCTGGTTAAGCTAATCCCACCTTGCGCTCGAACTCAACAGGGCTGAGATATCCGATCGTCGAATGACGGCGGATGGCATTGTAGAACCGCTCGATATAGTC
>NZ_JARWCR020000218.1:0-646 GCF_029846695.2 Bradyrhizobium nivariense
TCAGCTGGATGACGTTATCGTTGGACACGGCATATCGCTCCTTCGGTGGAGAAGTGGAGGCGTCAAGCACCCCCACGATATGCCGCCTTCCCGATTCCCGCCGTCACCAACTTTGGGCGATAGCTCCTTACAGACAACGCTCTTTGTGAAAACCAAACTAGTCTGACCCGCTTGGTACCAGTGAAACCTCGCTTACCAACACTGCTCTGATCCCGCACGCGCTCGCCAGCGTCTCACGCCGTTGGCCGCAATCGCGGATGCCGGTGCCGCGGCCGCGCGCGGACGACCAGGCTATTATAGCCTCTTCCAAGAGCAATCATCGTTTAAACGTGCAACAGAAATAGATCAGCCGGCGAGGCGTGGGACACGGTGAAATGCGCGCTCTCCATGCCGTGCTGAACGTTGCTGTCAAGGTGGAGGTCGTGCAATGCCTGCGCGAGCACCTGCGAGCGGGGCACGGGTCCGTTCCCTAAAGGGATCGCCGCAGATGTGGATCCGGGCTGCGAGGTGATAGCGGAGAAGTTAAACCCGTCGGCGGGCGGATCGATGACGAGGGTGCCCCCGTTTCCATCGCTTGAGAGATTGAACGTGGAATGGGTGTAGTCGCCGGCCAGCGTGATATGCGCGATGTGGTTCTGGGCGTCCG
>NZ_JARWCR020000219.1:0-635 GCF_029846695.2 Bradyrhizobium nivariense
CATCGTCTCCTGGACCAGGACCGCAAGGCTGTTGATGCCAGCCCGGAAGTCGATCGGCTCACGGTGCAGATAGACCTGCAGGTCACCGCCCAGTCTAAACATCGCCCAGCGCTCCGATGATCGCCGTTAATGCATCCACATCGCCGCATTCCAGCGCGAGCTTCACGCCGTTCGGCAGCGACACGCTCACTTTGGCCGGAGAACAAAAAGCTGGAGTCCCTTTGGGTTTCGAACCACGCACTTCATCGCAAGCCGGCAAATCAACCGTCGCCACGCTGTCTTTTCGCGACAGGTCCCGCTCGGCCTTCCCCTCAAGCTGAACCGGGATGAACGCCGGGCGTGAGGACGGCGGCAGCGACCCGGTCGCGCTGTGCTTCTTGATCCACTTCCGAAGGAGGTTCGCGTTGACCCCATGTTCGAGTGCAAGCCTCGATACCGAAACCCCAGGCTCAAGGCAGGCCGTGACAAGACGCTCTTTCGATGCCGCCTCGTAGCGCCGGCGACCGTTCCGGCCGACAAGCCTGACCCGCAGTTTCTGATCATCGTCGCTCATCACAAGGTGTCCACCTATTTTGGTGGACACCTCATGCATCAGGGCACTCAAAAGCAAAAGGTGCGGAGAAATTAGCGCTTAC
>NZ_JARWCR020000220.1:0-635 GCF_029846695.2 Bradyrhizobium nivariense
CGCCCCGCCGATGTAAAGCTCCCCCACCGCCCCAAACGGAACGGGCTCAGCAAGACCGTCCAGCAGATAGATCCGCGTGTTGGCAATCGGGCGGCCAATCGGGACAATGGCTCCATCAAACTCATCGAGGCAACTCCAGGTCGTCGCGCAGACCGTCGTTTCGGTAGGTCCATAGGCGTTGACAATAGATGCGGCAGGCAGGCGTCGGATGAGTTCAGCCTTCGGCAGCTCTCCAGCAAGAATGAGAGCTTGCAACGCCAAATATTCCACATTCCTGATTTCCTGAAGCAAGGCTGGAGGCAACGTCGCATGGGTGATGGCTTCGCTTCGCAGATAATCCGATAGCTTGGTACTCGCTTGACGGAGCTCATCCGCAGGCAAATGCAATACGGCTCCTGAGCCAAACGCCATAACAATTTCCCAGGCGCTGGCATCAAAACCAACGGAGGCAAACTGCACCACTCGGCTGTTTGAACAAACGCCAAAAAGCCCGATCTGAGCCAGCCCCAGATTGACCAATCCGCGATGCTCGACCATGACGCCCTTTGGCGTACCGGTTGATCCTGAGGTGTAGATCACATAGGCGAGATGGCGCGAGGTCAGGCCGAGGGCGCGTGGGTCCGGATTGGATTCCG
>NZ_JARWCR020000221.1:0-603 GCF_029846695.2 Bradyrhizobium nivariense
CCATGGTCATCAGATGCTCCAGCGTATCCACGTTGACGCGGATCGACTGGTTGGCGATGCGGTCGCCCTCGACGGCGGTCTCGTCGGCCGCCGACTTCTTCGGGGCGGGCTTTTCCTTGGCGGGTTTGGCAGTTTCCTTGGCAGTTTCCTTGGCGGCTTCCTTGGCGGCTTCCTTGGCAACAGGCACTGGGGCTTCAGCGGCAGGCTCGGCCTTGACTTCAGCCTTGGCAACAGGGGTCGGCGCTTCGATCGCGGTCTCGCGGAAGGCGCGCTCGAGCTCGTCAAGCGAGACTTCGCCGGGACGGAGCGGGCGCTCCACGGTCTGGTCGGCCAGCGCGCCCTGGCTGGCAGGCGCGGCTTCCACCGCAGCCGGCGCTTCCGGCACCAGCGGCGGCGCTTCGGCCACGGCAGCAGCAGCACCGGCAGCCATGGCCGCCATGCCCTGCTCGACCATCGCTTCCAGCTTGTCGATGAGGTCGCGGTCGGTGCCCTCGGGCTCGGCTTCGGTCGCCTCCAGCCCGGCCAAAATTTCCTTGATGCGGTCGATCGAGGACAGGATCACCGTCACCGCCTGCCCGGTCACCGGCATGCCGTCACGGAATT
>NZ_JARWCR020000222.1:0-601 GCF_029846695.2 Bradyrhizobium nivariense
GACGGCGGGAATCGGGAAGGCGGCATATCGTGGGGGTGCTTGACGCCTCCACTTCTCCACCGAAGGAGCGATATGCCGTGTCCAACGATAACGTCATCCAGCTGATTCAGCCAGGAATCTTCGACGACCAACTCACAGAAGTCTTGCGCAGCGGGGCACGTGCCCTTCTCGCCAAGGCGGTCGAAGCCGAGGTCGCAGACTTTCTCGGCCAGCATGCCGATTTGAAGACCGCGGACGGCCACCAGCGCGTCGTCCGCCACGGTCACCTGCCGGAGCGCGAGGTGATGACCGGTATCGGTCCGGTCGCTGTCCGCCAGCCACGTGTGCGTGATCGCGAGGCGGACGCCACCGATCCCGACCGCATCCGGTTCTCTCCGTCGATCCTGCCGCCCTACATGCGCCGGTCTAAGTCGATCGAGACGCTGCTGCCGATCCTTTACCTGAAGGGTATCTCGACTGGCGACTTCTCGGAGGCGCTGGCTGCGCTGCTCGGCAAGGATGCTGCCGGGTTGTCGGCCTCCGCCATCGGTCGGCTGAAGGATGGCTGGCGCGACGAGCACACCGCGTGGCAGAAGCGCGATCTGTCGGCGAAGCGCTACGT